>DATIWK010000235.1:0-16363 GCA_035519395.1 Anaeromyxobacteraceae bacterium
TGCACCACCGCCAGGTCGTCCGCCAGGTAGGAGTAGTTCTGACCGAGCACGTCCCCCCGCTCGGCGTTGGAGAGGGGGATGGGGCTCGTCTCCCCCAGCACCAGCTCGGGGATGGGCGCCCCCGTGAGGAGGTCGGCGGCGGGTAGCGGGCCCCCCTCGAACCGGCGCACGAAGAAGACCTGGTAGCTCTCCAGCCCCTCCCACCGGTGCGGCCGCTCCAGCGCGGGTGCCAGCGCGCGCGCCAGCTCCTCCGCCTCGAGGCGTGCCGCCGCGTCGAGCGCCGGCGTCGGCTCCACCACCAGCTCCTCCGCGAGCGGCACCAGCGCGCCGAGCGGCGTGCCCGGCGGGATCGGGAGCTGGTAGACGACCGAGACGACGCCGTAGTCGAAGACGTGCGCGCTCGCCTCCGCCGAGCGCGCGCCGGACGCGAGCGGCAGCTCCCGGCGACCCAGCGCCACGTGCAGCGGCGGCTGGGGGAGCTCCAGCGCCGTCGCCGACTGAGCGCTCTCGAGCCTGAGCCGCGCCGCGCGCGCCGTCACCGCGCGATCCGCCACCGCCAGATCGACGGCGTCCGCGACGTCGAAGAGGCGGTAGACGAAGACGGCGCCGTCCGCGATCCGGGGCCCTGGTGCGTCCACGGATGGAGCTTACCGCGCCGGCCGCACCGGCAGGCTGTCTCCGAACGACCCGACCCCGCGAAAACCGTCGCGAATTCTCGGTAGACCCCCTTCGAGTCCTTGCTGCGCCCCTCGGGCGGCCTTTCCTTGAGCTCACCTGAGTAGGGGAGCTGTCAGGGGAGAACCCGTGGTCACCGAGCTGCTCGATCCGCGCCGGGCGCCGCGCGTGCCCGTCCGCCTCCTGGTAGACGTCCAGGACCGGACCGCGTCCTTCCGCGCGATGACCGAGGACCTCGGGCCGCGCGGCTGCCAGGTCGTCGCGCCGCGTGGCGTCCCGGTCGGAAGCGAGGTGCAGCTCGCCTTCCACGGCCGCGGCGCGGGGCGCCCCCTGCGCACCTCGGCGCGCGTGGTCTGGTGCCGCACCGAGAGGCCGTGCCGCCTGGGCGTCGCGTTCGTCCCCGGGCCGGTCGCCACCGAGGCGCTGGAGGAGCTCGCCGGCGTGGAGGCGGCGCCGCGATCGCTGCGCCGCCCGGCGCTGCGCCTCCCCGGGGACGCGGCCCTGTTCCTGGGCGAGCCGCCGGCGGCGATCGTGGACCTCTCGTACGAGGAGCTGGTGGTGCTGCGGCGCGTGGGATCGGGTACCCGCGTCCAGGCGCTGGCGCGCGATCTCGGCGCGGCCTTCGAGCGCGTCCGCGGCGCCGTCTTCGGGCTCCTCGCCCGGCGTCTCCTCACCCTCGATCCGCGTGCGGCCACGGCGCCCGAGCGCTGGAGCGACGCGCTCGCGAAGGCGGAGGGCGACCTCGCCCGCCCGGGCGGCGCGAAGTCCCCGGCAGCGTCGGCCGGGACCGAGCGGCCGGCCGCGGCGCAGCGGCTCTACGACGAGGGCGTCGCCCACCTCGCCGCCGGACGCATGGCGATGGCGCTGGCCCGCTTCCGGGAGGCGCTGTCGGCGGCGCCGGCGGATCGCGCCATCTCGGGCGCGGTGCAGCGGCTCGCGCCCTGGGTGCGGTGAGGGCGTCTCAGGTCCCGACCACGCGGAGCGCCGCGGCGGCGGGCGCGTTGCGCTTGGGGAACTCGACCAGGTACTCGCCGGAGAAGCACGCGTCGCAGAAGCCGGCGCGGTCCTCGCCCAGCGCCGCGTACAGCCCGTCCCGCGAGAGGTAGCCGAGCGAGTCCGCCGTGACGTAGGTGGCGATCTCGTCCACCCCGTGGGAGCTGGCGATGAGCTCCTGGCGCGTGGGGGTGTCGATCCCGTAGTAGCAGGGCCAGGCCGTGGGAGGGGAGCTGATTCGTAGGTGCACCTCGCTCGCGCCGGCCGCCCGGATCATCTTCACGATCTTCCGGCTGGTGGTGCCGCGCACCACCGAGTCGTCCACCACCACCACGCGCTTGCCGCGGAGGACGTCCTTCAGGGCGTTCAGCTTCAGCTTCACGCCGAAGTGGCGGATCGACTGCGACGGCTCGATGAAGGTCCGGCCGACGTAGTGGGAGCGGACCAGGCCCATCGCGAACGGGATGCCGCTCCGCTCCGCGTACCCGATGGCGGCCGGGACGCCGGAGTCGGGCACCGGGATGACCAGGTCCGCGGGGACGGGGTGCTCCTCGGCCAGCCGCCGGCCGAAGGCGCAGCGCGCCTCGTACACCGACTTCCCGAAGAGGATCGAGTCCGGGCGCGCGAAGTAGATGTGCTCGAACACGCAGCGCCCGAGCCGGTCCGCCGGGCGCTGGTCGGGGAAGAGCCGCTCCGAGCGCAGCCCCTCGGCGCTCACCAGCACCAGCTCCCCGGGCTCGACCTCGCGCACGTACTCGGCCTCGATGAGGTCGAGGGCGGTGGTCTCGCTGGCGAGGACCCACTGGCCCTTCAGCTTCCCGACGACGAGCGGGCGGAAGCCGCGCGGATCGCGGACGCCGACCATCGCGTGCGGGGTGAGGAAGAGCAGGGAGTAGGCGCCGGCGACGCGGGCCAGGGCCTGGCGGACGGCGGCGAGCAGGTGCTCGCTCGAGGCGGGCGCGGCCGCCGGCCGGGCGCGCGCGAGCAGGTGGACGATGACCTCGGTGTCGGTGGACGAGGTGAAGATCGACCCCTGCGCCTCGAGCTCGCTGCGGAGCGCCTCGGCGTTCACCAGGTTGCCGTTGTGCGCCACCGCCACGGCGCCGCCGGCGTACTGGACGGCCAGGGGCTGGGCGTTCTTGAGGTGGCTCGCGCCCGTGGTCGAGTAGCGGACGTGCCCGATGGCGGCGCCGCCCGGGAGCTTGGCGAGCACCTCGGCGTCGAAGATGTCGGCGACGAGCCCCATGCCTCGGTGCACGTGCAGCGTCTGGCCGTCGGTCGAGACGATGCCGGCAGCTTCCTGGCCGCGGTGCTGCAGGGCGTGGAGCCCGAGGTAGGTGAAGTTCGACGCCTCGTGGAGCTGGCCGAGCGCCCAGATCCCGAAGAGGCCGCACTCGTCCTTCATCTTGTCGTAGACGGCGTCGTACCCCATGAGGCGGCGGAGTATAACCGTCCCCGCCTGGAATTTCTGCCCGCCAAGAGGTGGACGCGCCGCGCCACCGCCGCGCTCGCCGCCGCCGCGGCGGCGCTGGCCGTCGCGTCGCTGCCATGGCGCGGCGACCGTCCCGCCGCGACGCCGCGCGTCGAGACCGCAGCTCACGGCGCGGGACCGCTCTCGGCCGGCGCGGCCGCCGTGCCGCTCGCGCTCCCGGCCGAGGTGCCCATCGGCGGCTTCGCCCGCCTGTCCTACCGCAGCGAGCCGGCGCACGAGCCGCTGCACGCGCGCGCCCTGGTGCTGTCCGAGCCCGGCTGCGCGGTCGCGCTCGTGTCGCTCGAGATCCTGCTCGTCCCCGAGGCGCTCGACCGGCTCGTCCGCGAGCGCGTCGCCGACCTTCGCCTCGACGGCGTGGTGGTCGCCGCCACCCACACCCACGCGGGGCCGGGCGGCTACTGGGAGCGCGCCGTCGGCGAGCGGCTCGCGACCGGGCCGTTCGATCCCGCCGTCCGGGAGGCGATCGTCGAGGCGGCCGCGGACGCGATCCGCAAGGCGGCTGCCGACCGCCTCCCCGCCGAGCTGCGGACGGCGGTGGCGCGTGACGAGACGCTCGCGGTGAATCGCGACGGCGGCGCGGTCGACGCGCACCTCGTCGTCGCCCGGCTGGCACGCGTGGACGGCCACCCGATCGCGGACGTCGTGGCGTTCCCCGCGCACGCGACGCTGCTCGGGAAGGGGAACCGGCGCATCTCCGGCGACTGGCCGGGCGCGTTGATGGACGACGGCCATGCGACGTCGCTCGCAGGGGCCATGGGCGTCCGGCTCTTCTTCCAGGGCGCCGTCGGTGATCAATCGGCGCGGCCGCCCCCCGGGACCGACGGGTCGCCGGAGTCGTACGCCCGGTCCGTCGAGGCCGCGATGGCGGCGCTCCGCGCGCCCTCGGATCCGGACGCGGCACCCAGGCTCGCCTACTCCGCGGCGACGGTGCCGCTGCCGCCGGTCGATCCTTCCGCCGTGCCGGCTTGGCTCCGACCGGCCGCGCGCACGCTCGCGGGCGGCGCGCTCCCCGAGGAGGCCCGGGCGCAGGCGGTCCGGCTCGGGCCGCTCCTCCTCCTCGCCGTCCCCGGGGAGCCGGTCGCGGCGGTCGGCGAGCGGTTGCGCGCGGCAGCCGGGGACGGCGCGGAGGTGCTCTCGCTCGCGGGTGGCTACGTCGGTTACGTCGAGACGCCCGAGCGCGTCCGCGCCGGCGCCGGGGAGGCGCGACGCACCTACTACGGGCCCGACCTGGCCGACCGCCTGGGGAGCGCGGCCGTGGCGGCGGCCCGCGCCGCGGACGGCGGCGGGCGGTAGAGCCGATGCGATCCGGCGGACGTGACGTCAGGGGCCGCGCGCCCTGGGCGGCAGCTCCTGCCAGCCCGGCGCGCGCGGGACGGCCTGGATGGCGGCGAGGAGCGCCGGCGGCGGCGGGACGATGCGGCGCGCGCCGAGGTCCATCCACCCGCCCCAGAGCACGATCCGCCCGGCGGCCTTTCCGTCCCCGCGCTGGAAGTCGTGGGCGAGCTTGAACCGGGAGCCGTCGGCGCTGAGGCCGAGCGCGGTGAAGTCCACCGCCACCGTCTGGCCGAGCCGCACCTCGCGCTGGTAGTCGATCTCCTCGCGCAGCAGCACCGGCCCGAGGTTCGCCGCGACGAACTGCTCGAACCCGAAGCCGTGCTCGGAGAGGAAGCCGATGCGGACCTCGATCGCGTACTCGCTGTAGGCGGTGTTCCGCATGTGGCCGTTGGCGTCGCAGTCGGCCCAGCGGACGGTGAAGGTCTTGGAGTAGCCCATTTCAGAAGCGTATCGCGGGAGGTCCCGGCGCGCCGTCGAACGACATCCACCCGAGGGCCCCCGCGCCGGCCGCGAGGACGACCGCCGCCCCCGCCGAGAGCCAGGCGTTGCGCGTCGCCGCGTCCCCCTGCGTGCGGAGAGACTCGTAGTGAACGCGGTCCGCGAGCGGCACCAGGTTCCCGTCGGCGCCCAGCATGGCGCGGGCCTGCGAGTACGCCTGCTGGGCGGAGGTGCCCTGCTGCACGGCGAGCCCGGTGAACCCCAGGGCCAGGACGCCCGCGCCGATCGCGGCAGGTCGCATCCAGGGCCGGGCGCCGGTCGTCCGGACCGTGGCGCCGCTCTCCTCCGGCAGGGAGAGCAGGCTCCCCGAGCCCTGTGGCGAGGCCGCCGGGGGCGAGGCGGTGGCCGGCGCCAGCGCCGCCGACGCGGCCGGAACGAGCCCGGCGCCCGTCCGGGCGAGCCCGGCGGCCGACGGTGCGCCGGACGCGCCGGGCAGGGCGGCCATGCCGTCCGCGGAGCCGAGCAGCGCCGCGACGGGGCCGGGCGCCGCGGCCGAGACCGCCGGTCCCCGCGCGGCGACCTGTGGAGGTGCGAGTGGTGGGGCGCCGCGCACCCCGCGGGGAGCAGCCTCGGGGGCCTCGCGGGGGGCCGCCCCCGGGAGCGCGGCGGCCCCCGGAGCCACGGCCACGGTCTGCGGCGGGAGGACCGGTTCGCGCCCCGGCTCCGGCGTGCGGTCCTGCACCTCGCGCGACGACTGGCCGGTGAGGAGGAACGCCGCGAGCGCGCCGAGGTTCGGCGCGGCGACGCCGCCCGCGGCCATCCGGACGCTACCCTCCCGCAGCAGCGCACCCCGGCGCACGTCGTAGATCGAGCCCACGAGGAACTGCGCCTCCCCCTCGACGCCGCGGCTGGTGACCACGAGCTTGTCGGCGCCCAGCCAGGCGCCCGCCCGGATGATGGCCGCCGCACGGCGGGCCGGATCGAGCGCCAGGCCAGGCCCGGCGTTCACCCGCAGGGACTCCGCGAGCGCGAAGTCGAGACCGACGCTGCGGTCCTCGTCTTCCAGGTCCACGCGGAAGCTCGGGACGCGCAGCGCTCCGGCGGCCCCGCCGAGCCGGTAGCGCCCCGCGGGCAGCGACAGGGTGACGGGCGTGACGCCGAGGGCGCGGCCGTTCAGGTACACGGTCCCCGGCCGCCCCTCGGAGGCGACGGTGAGCCTCCGGCGCGGTCGGGCCCGGACGCGGGCGCGGAGCTCCTCGAAGTGCCGGCGGTAGGTGGGCGAGTACTGCTCCGCGTCCGGCTGGAAGGACGGGTCGACCATGAGGAGCCGCACCAGGGCGTCGTCACCCTCGCGATCGGCGCCCATGGTCGCCGCGGAGTGGGCGAACCGCAGGACCGCCCGCGTCCACTGCCGGTAGGCCTCCTCGCCCTCCGGGACGCGCTCCAGGTCCTCGACCACCGCGCGCAGCGTGCGGAGGGCGCTCTCGAACTCCCCGTTCTGGTAGACGACGAGCGCACCGGCGTAGGCGCGGTCCAGCTCGCCGAGGGTGGCGTGCGACGCCTGCCCGAGAAGCCGGGCGCGCATGGTCGAGACGTCCTCGACGCCGGTGACCCGGTCGCGGCACGCGGCGCGGAGCTGGTGCGTCAGCTCGGCGAGATCCGGATCCGGCCCGCGGGGCGCGTCGCCCAGCGCCAGGATGGCGAACGAATCCGCCGCCCCCGCGGGACCGGGGAGGGAAGCGGCGAGCGCTGCCGCGAGTGCGAGCGAGCGCGTCACGGCAGCGGGGTGGCGGCGCTGGAGGTGTTGGCCGGATCGTGGAACGCCCGGGGCCAGGGCGCGGCCGCGTCGAGGCGGCCGTCCACGATCACGGCGTAGAGCTTGCCGAGCGAGCTGCCCAGGTAGGCGAGGCTGAGCGCGGAGCCCGGCGGCGTGAAGACGTTCGGCTCGCGGAGGTCGGACCCTGCGTTGAGCGCGCCGGACCAGACCACCTGGCCCTGCGCGCCGATCGCGTAGACGCTCCCGTTCTGGGTGGGGACGAGGAGGACGGCGTCGCCGCCCGCGAGCGCCAGCGGCGAGCCGGGGACGCCGTCGAGGACGGGCTCGGTGGACCAGATCCTGGCCCCCGCCGCGGAATAGCGATGCACCGTCCTCGTCGCGTCCCCGACGACGATGTCGCCGTTCGAGAGGACGACGGGCGAGGCGGTGACCGAGCCAGGGAGTGTCTTCAGCGTCTGGGTGACGCCGCTCGCCGTCCGGTTCAGCTGGCTCGCCGCGGCGTCGGCGGAGGCCGTGATGACCCCGCCCGTTTTGTCGACGGCGAGAGGGGCGGAGAGCGTCGTTCCGACGAGATTCTCGGTTGGCCCGGCGAAGCCGAGCCCGTCGAACTTGAAAGCCCTCAGCACTGCGGCGGCGCTGCCCACGAGTACGTCGCCGCTCGAGTCGAGTGAAGGTGCGGCAGCGAGCGCAGTGAACCGTTGCGTACGACTGCACGCAGTTGCGGCATCGAACGCGAGCAGGTATCCGCTCGACGACGCCACGAACCCGAATTCCGCCCCCGCGTTCCCCACCGCGGGAGGCCCGGTCACCGGCCCCCCCGTGTTGCACGCCGCGTTCAGCACCGCGCTCCCGTCCAGCTTCACCGCATACGCGTACCCGTCGGCGCCCCCCACGTAGATCGCCGCGCTCCCGATCGACGGAGGGACGCCGACGCCGAGCGGGGACCCTGCGACCGCCTCGAGCTTGAGCGACCACTTCTCCGTACCGGTCAGCCCGTCGATGCCGCGGAGCTGCTTGTCGTTGTTTCCCACTCCGACCACGAGGGTGCCATCACTCATCACGGCGGGTGAGGTGACGGCGGGACCAAGCGTGTACACCCACCTCACCCGCGTCGCATCCACCGTCTGCTCGGCCGCCGCCTCGTTCCCGGCCACGTCGCGCGCCGTCACGCGGACGGTCATGTTCCCGGAGAGCATCGGGAACGGCCAGGCCCCGAGGTCGAGGTCGGCCGAGCGGGCCGCGCCAGGCCCGGCGAGCGGCACGCGCTGCACGTGGCCGTCGAGGTCCACCGACACCCACGCGTCCGACAGGTTGGCGTCGGAGACGCTCGCCGCGACGTGCAGCACCGAGTTCCGGAAGCACCGCGGCGCGCAGGCCGCCGACGCGATCGCCGCCCGCGGCGCCGTCCCGTCCACCTGCACGGGGACGTCCGGGCTGTCCACCGCTCCGCCCGGGAACGCCGCCCGGGCTCTCAGCGACGCGGTCGCGGCGCCGGTGCCGGGCGACCAGCTCCCCTGGTAGGTCCCGTCGCCCTGCGCGAGGAGGGCGCCGGCCGGCGCCCCGTCCACGACCAGCGCCAGCTGCGCGGGCGGCTCCACCCGCGCCGAGCGCACCGCCGCGGTCGCCGCGACCCTCGCTCCCCCGGCCCCGACCCAGGCGGCCGCAGCCGGAGCGGTGAGCGCCACCTCGTAGGGCGCGATGCACACGCCCTTCTCGCCGGCGACGGGGACCTCGCAGAGCGTGCCGGCAGCGCAGTCTGCGTCGCCCCGGCACCGCGGCAGGTCGCCCTCTCCCCCGCAGCCTGCGATCGCGAGCAACCCGACGATGGCCGTCCCTCGAAGCATCTCCCCTCCGTCCGCTCAGAACGCGAACCGCCAGGCGAGGCCGGCCGCGACGGCCGCCGCGCCGGCCGCGAGCGCGACCCCGCTCGCGGTCCGCCAGCTGCGCCAGCGGGCGTCGTTCTCCACGTAGCCGGTCCAGTCGCCGCTCTGGCCGGCCCGGTCCCGGGCATCGGCCGACGAGCGCGCCACGGACGCGCAGACCGCGCCCGCGACCATCGCCGCGGCGCCCGCCCCGACGGTGATCCAGGGCCCCGCAGCCGGCCGCGCCTCGGGATCCGGCGGGATCGCCGCGAGCAGGCGGTCCAGGGCCGCCCGCAGCGGCGCCGCGGCGTCCGCGCCTGGCGCGACCTCCACGCTCGCCTGCGCCAGCAGGACCTCGCGCTCGGCGCTGGCGAGGGACAGGAGGTAGCGGCTGCCGTCGACGCGCCCCTCGGCCGTTCCGGTGAGCGCGTGCGCCAGCCCCGCGCGCCGGGCCGCGCGCGCGCCCTCCCCGTCGTCCTCGCACACCACCCCGTAGTCGAGGAACCGGCCGCCGAAGGTGCGCGCCGCCTGCGCCACGGCCTCGCCGCGCGCCAGCGCCGGATCGCCGGCGATCCTCGGCCTGCAAAGGAGCAGCCGCCCGTCGGCCGCGCCCGCGGCCAGCGCGAGCGCGATCGCGACCGCACCCGTGGTCACCATGTGCCTCGGTCCTCCCATCTCACCTGGAGTGTGCTCGAACCTTGGAGCACACCCGCAGTGCGAGTGCAAGCGCCGTGCGAGCGCACCCGGCGGAGAACGCCGCCTTCACGGACCGCGGAGGTCCGCGCAGCGGACCGTCGTCCGCGCGCCGGACGGGGCGGCGAGCGCACACCGCCGCCATTGCACCCCCCGGCGACGGCACGATCGTCGCACCGCGACCGGAGCGCTTGCGCCTCACCGTGAAATCGTACTACCGGTACACGTTCACCCGGAGACCTTCATGACCTCGCACGCACCCCACGTGACGGCTGCCTTCCCGTTCCTCGCCCTCCTCGCCGCCTGCGGGGGCGGGACTCCGCCGCCGCCGCGCTCCTGCACCGCCGACGGCGACTGCGGGCCGCACGCGCTCTGCGTCTCGAACGCGTGCGTCGCCGACGCGGCGCCCCGCGCCGACTTCACCGTGCCGTCGCCCCTCGCGACCAATCGCCTCCTCCGGTTCGTCTCGACGGCGAGCGACCCCGACGACGGCGTCGCCGTGCAGCACTGGAGCGTCACGGCGGTGGACGGTGCGTGCGCGCCGGATCCCGAGTCGGGCGAGGGCCCGGCGCTCGACGTCCTGTTCCTCTGCCCGGGTGCGTTCGACGTCGAGCTTTGGGTCGTCGACGGAGGGGGCCTGGGAGCCGCCCCCAGGAAGGTGCGGATCCAGGTGGCGCAGACGCCCGGCGCGCCCTCGGTGACCGCCGGTCCGGCGCTCGCCGCCGATCACCGCTGCAGCGGCGAGCCGCTGGCGTGCCGGGCGGTGGACGCCCTCGGCGGCACGTCCTTCGCGCTCGACGCCGCCGGCCTCGACCCGGACGCCCAGGCGGTCACCTACCAGTGGACGGCGGTGCCCCCGGCGCGGCCGGAGGGATCGCCTGCCCCCACCGCGACCTTCACGCCGGGAGCGACCGCGCAGCGCCCGACCGTGACGCTGTCGAGCGACGGCGGCCCGATCGCCGGGACCTGGCGCTTCAAGGTCCGGGTCCGCGACGTCGAGGGGCTCCTGGGCCAGTCCGAGCAGCTCCTGGTGGTCGGCAACCGGCCTCCGGAGGTGGCCGCCACCACCTTCGCCCTGCCGCACCGGTACGACGGCAGCCGTTTCGTCGCGAGCGGGCCGCTGGCGATCGACGTCGTCGATCCCGACGGCGACCCGGTGGAGGGCCGCATCGCCGTCGCCGAGCCCGGCGCGAGCTGCGTGGACGCGTTCTCCGACGGGACGCTGGACCTGGCCATCAGCTGCGACGCCGCGGCGGATCTGGCCCTCGCCCGCAGCGTCGACTACCTGGGTTCGGACGGAAACGGAGGCGTCGCGACCGCCCACATCCCGCTCGCCGTCCTCAACCGCCCTCCGGTGGTGGCGCTGGACCTCGGCAACCCGGCGGCGAACCTCGCCTGGGTCCCGCACACCGTGAGGGCGTGCGACGTGGGCGCGTGCTTCTCGGCGAAGGGCACGAGCCCGTTCATCGTGGACGACCCGGACGGCGATCCGCTCGGGCCCGTCACCGTGACGCTCTCGCTCGAGCCGAACCGGCCCAACTCGACGGGCGCCGTCTGGACGGACGAGGTGCGGGTCACGCGCTTCGAGTTCCTGACCCCGGTCACCGCCCCCTTCGAGTTCCGCGACCGCGGCGGCATGACCGGGTTCCACCTCCACGCGAAGGTGTCCGATCCCTGGGTGGAGTCGGCGCCCTTCGACGCCCGCGTCGCGGTCGCGAACCACGCGCCCGCCCTCGACGCCGGGCTCGCCGCAGCGGACGTCGATCACACCTACGATCTCGCCGGCAAGGCGTACCGCGCGAGCGCCACGTTCTCTCCCTTCGTCGATCCGGACGGCGACCCGATCGCCCTCTCCATCGGGGCGGTGGATCCCGCCTGCGAGGTGTCGGCGTCGGGGGCGTGGATCTCGGCCGACTGTTCCCTCCCTTACGACGCGACCGTTCTGCCGCCGACGCCCCCACCGCTCGCGACCTTCGTGACGGGTCACGCCATCGCGCTCGCGGCAGCCGACCCGTGGGAGACGGTCACCGGGACGGCCTCGGTGAACGTGCTCGACCGACCGCCCGCGGTCTGGGCGGGGCCCCTCGTCACGAACGCGGCGTGCCAGTGCGACGACGGAGCCTGGTTGTTCGGGCCGTTCACGCTACCGGTCGCGTACTCCGACCCGGACGGCGACCCCGTCGTCGTGCAAGCGGCGCCGGGCACCGGGGCGGAGTGCACCGCGTCCCCGTGCCGCGTGGTGGCCCGCCCGCCGACGGAGAGCTCGAACGTCGACGTCACGGTCACCGACGGCCTCGCCGTCACGTCGGGGACCTACGCCGTGACCGCGACCTGCGGCATCCCGAAGCCGGCCTCCTGCCGCGTCCGTCCCTGAGGCGCGCCTCCTCCGCCGGCTCACCGTCACGCCGTGATCCGCTTCCGCTCCAGCGCGGCATCCGCTGCCTGGGCGATCAGCTCCGGGCCGAGCACCTTCTCCAGGACGGCATCGGCCCCGGCCGCCTCGAGCCGCGCCTCCATGTCGCCGGCGAGCTGGCCGGTCACGGCGACGATGGCGAGCTCCGATTCGCCCCCGATCTGGCGGATGGTGCGGACGAAGACCTCGCCGTCCATTCCCGGCATCACCAGGTCGGTGAGCAGGAGATCCAGCGCCAGCAGCTCGTCGGAGAGGGTCTGGAGACCTGCGCCTGCGTCCTCGGCGGTGAGCACCTCGAATCCCCGCACCGCGAGCGCGTCCGAGAGCATGCGCCGCGCCAGCTCGTCGTCGTCCACCACCAGCGCGCGGCGCGGGCGCGCCGAGATGTGCGCGATGGCCGCCGAGAGGGCCGCCTCCGCCTCCGCGTCGAGCGCGAACTGGACGCCCATCCCGCCCTCCCGCACGAACACGACGCGGGCCTCGGAGCGGAGCTCCGCCCCGTTGGGCAGGCGCAGCTCCAGGGCGACCGTGGAACCCGCCGGCGCCGGCTGCGCCGTCCGCACGAAGGCGCCGCCGTGCGAGAGGTTCTCCACGTAGTCGGCCGCCAGCTCCTGGTCGCTCGCGTACTCGATGAGGGCGCGCGGCGACGGCAGCGGCGGCGGCGCCAGGGCGCGCGCCGGAGGCGTCTTGGCGGCGGGGGTCGCGAGCACCACCTTCACCGGGGCGCGCATCTGGAACCGTGGGGCGCAGCGCGAGGACTCCACCGACGCGGGCGCGTGCGCGGCGAGCGCGCCACGCACCGCGGGCGGCACGTCCCACAGCCCGACGGAGAAGCCGGCCGGCAGCCCGGGGCCGGCGTCCTCGGGCCGGCGCACCTCGAGGACGATGCCGCGGGCGGCGACGGGCCGCGGGTTGGAGGGGATGCGGAACGAGAGCGACAGCTCGTCGCCGACCGGTGGCGCCATCGGCCCGGCCAGGAAGAGGACGTCCACGTCCGGCTGGAAGGTGACCCCCTCCCAGCCCGGGCCGTTCACGTCGACGGCGAGGATCAGCTCCTCGCGCAGGCTGCGGCGCCGGCCCGTGGCGGCACCGGCCTCGGTGACCAGCCGCCCGGCCGCGTCGAACAGGTTGGCCGGCACGATCCCCTTCACCTTGAGGTCGCAGGACTCGAGGTGCGAGTGGAACGCCTGCACGTCCGCGGGCGCCATGGCGAGGAGCGCCGCGGCGCGGCCGCCGCTGCGCGCCGCCCAGTAGGCGAGCCGATCGCGGAGCGCCGTGGTGTAGCCCTCCTGCAAGAAGCGCGCGACCACCGCGAGGAACCGCGACGACGCCCGCCAGGCGAGATCGCAGTCGACGAGCGCGCCCCGCGAGAGCTCGGGCAGCGCCAGGACGAGCCGCTCCGCGAAGGCGAGCCGGTCCGCCCCCGCCTTCGCGAAGATGAGCGCGTGTTCGACGGTGGACATGGAGCCCCGGTGCGCGATCAGGGCGCGGGCAAGCAGGTCGCGGGAGGGGTCAGCGCGATCGCGGAACATCCCGTCACGCTGCCGAACACCTGGAGCTCGCTCGTCCCGCTCGCCTGGCCGGTGACCGGCACGGAAGTCGCGAGCGTCACCACCGCGTCCGACGCGGAGACGTCGAGCTGCACGCCCGTCGCCGGATAGGACCGCGCATCGAGCCGCGAGCCATCCTCGAGGGTGGCGTCGAGGATGTTCCCGCCGGAGCCCGCGAGCTTCACCGTCGAGCGCTCGTCGGCGGCGACGTGGAAGGTGTCCGCCGCCGCACCTGCCACCTCGACGGAGGCGTTGGCGGTGACGTCCACGGTGTCGAAGGCCACGACCGTCGCGTCGATGCGGAGCGGCATCGTCGGCGTGACCGAGTCCACGCCGTCGAGGTTCGCCAGCAGGATCCCGTCGGGCGTCACGGCCAGCTTCACGTAGTAGTGGACGATGTTCTCGTCGCCGCTCAGGACGACGGACTGCGACCCGGCGCTCGCGACGCCGACCCGGACCTCCATCTGCCCGATCTTGCCGTCGAGGCGGACGCCGTGCACCGCCGGCAGTCCGTCGTAGCGGACCTGGCCGTAGCTGCCGCTCCCGTTCACCTGGGTGCTGCACGCGGCCAGGGCGAGGAGCGGGAGGGCGAGGCGAAGCGCCCGACTCCCCGCCGACCCTGACGAGCGCGTCGCGATCGCGCGGATCGCGCGCTCGACGTGCCGTGACGCCGCAGGCATCGAACGCGCGGACACCGCGCGCAGGGCTCGCGCGCAACCCTCCCCGAGGTCGAGAGAAACGGTCAAGACGATCCACCATCCCAGGCGCTGGCGCACGAGGCGCAGGCCGGCACCGACCCGAGAATACTGCAATGCGCCGGCCAGGGAACATCTCGCGCCCCGCGGCGTCGCGGCGCGGGGCTAACCCCGGGGGTGCGCGGGCGGCGCGGGTGCGATGGCTGGCGCCCCTCCTCCCACCTCGATCGTCTCGCCGACGGCGAGCAGCCGGACGCGTTCCAGCGGAAGCGCGCGGCGCCGCCGCTCGACCTCGAGCCGCCGCGGCGGCTCGTCCAGCGGCTCGTCCGTGAGCTTGAAGGTTCCCCAGTGCATCGCGACGAAGGTGTGCGCGCCCAGGTCCGCGAAGGCCTGGAGCGCCTGCTCCGGATTCATGTGCTGCTTCTCCATGAACCACGCGGGATCGTAGGCGCCGATGGGGAGCAGGGCGGCGTCGATGCCGGGGAAGCGAGCGCCGATCTCCCGGAACCCGTCGAAGTAGGCGGTGTCGCCGGAGTGGTAGATGCGCGCGGCGCGCCCCTCGATCGCGAAGCCGCCCCAGAGCGTGGCGTTCTGATCCCGGAGGCCCCGGCGGCTCCAGTGCTGCGAGGGGACGAAGGTGATGCGGACGCCGCCGACCGTCGCGCTGCGCCACCAGCCGAGCTCCGTCGCGGCGAGGCCCTGCGCCTCGAACAGGTCGGCGAGGCCGAGCCCCGCGACGACGGGCGCCTTCACCGCCGCGAGCGTGGGGAGGTCGAGGTGATCGTAGTGGCTGTGCGACACGAGCGCCGCATCGACGGGCGGGAGCGCGCCCGGTGCGATGCCTGGCGCGACGCTGCGCCGGATGCCGCCGTAGATCTGCGGCCCGAGGACCGGGTCCACGAGCAGCGAGACGCCGTCCAGCTGGACGAGCCAGCTCGCGTGGCCGAGCCAGGTGAGCCGGGCCGGCTCCCCTGGCTCCGGCGGCCGCCCGAGGAGGGCGAGGTCCGCCTCGACCGACGGCGCCGGGATCCCCGCGGGGCCGCGGCGCCGCACCCCGGTGAGCCGGTCCCAGACCCCCCAGCGCAGCACGGCGCCGAGGGACTGCGGCGTGGAGCCGTCGAGGTTGACGAACCGGCCGTCGGCGCCGACCGGCTGACGATCTTGCCGGGGGGCATGCCGCCCCCCGGTCCCCTGGTCGCTCCGGTCGAGGCTCATCCGCCTCTACCTCCGCGACCATCTTGCCGGGGGGCGTACCGCCCCCCGGTCCCCTGGTCGCTCCGGTCGAGGCTCATCCGCCTCTACCTCCGCTCCTACGCGTCTCGTTCGATCCGGGGGTCACAGGGCGAGGACGATCTTGGTCATGTCGTAACGCACGTCGCCGCGCGCCGCGACCGGGACCGGCGCCGCGGGCAGGCGCAGCCGCTCGATCATGCGGTTGTAGCCCACGTCCATGAGCGGGCGCAGGTTCACCGCGTCGTGGAGGTTGTAGTCCGCGAACAGCCGGAGCGCCTCGCGGTCGCCGTCGAGGTGGCGGCGCCACAGCCGGACCGCGTCGAGGCCGTGGAGCCCGCGGAGGTGCGGTGGGCGGCCGATGCCCGTCTCCTCCTCGAGGAGCTTGAGCCCGCCCCGGTGGCCGAGCCGGGTCCAGAGGTGGCGGAGGTCGACGTGCGCCCGCGGAGGGCGCCAGCGGGGAAAGGCGCGACGCAGGGCCGGGACGTCGAAGGACTCGCCGTTGAAGGTGACGAGCAGCTTCCACGCGCGCGCCGCCTCGGGGAACTCGTCGAGGTCCCGGCCGGCGAGGAAGAGCCGCGGTCCGGCCGCGTCGAGGACGCCGATGGCGGTGAGCGCCTCGCCGTCGGTCTCGACGTCGAGGAAGGCGGCATCGGCGGCGAACGCGGCGTAGAGCCGCCAGCGCTCGGCGCGCGGCACCATGCCCGCCAGCCGCTCTGCGTCGCGGTCCGCGAGCGCCGCCCTGGCGTCCGCGATGGCGCGGCGGATCCGCGGGTCGAGCCGCGGCGAGAGCGCGACCTGGGGCGGCGCCGGGAAATCGGCCCACGTCGTGACGCCCGCGCTCCAGAGCCTCCCCTCCAGGAACGGGCCGACGCCCGGCGCGAGGCGGAAGGTGGCACGGATCATGGGCGCGCGAGCCTACGCCGGAGGGCCGACGCGACGCTACCGGTGCCGCGGCCCCGAAACCCGACCCCGACCTCGACCTCGACCTCGACCCCGACCGCGACCCCGACCTCGACCTCGACCGCGACCCCGACCTCGACCTCGACCTCGACCTCGACCCCGACCGCGACCCCGACCTCGACCTCGACCTCGACCTCGACCGCGACCTCGACCCCGACCCCGACCCCGACCCCGACCTCGACCTCGACCGCGACCTCGACCGCGACCCCGACCGCGACCCCGACCTCGACCTCGACCTCGACCCCGA
>DATIWK010000236.1:0-7700 GCA_035519395.1 Anaeromyxobacteraceae bacterium
GATGAAGGTGCCGAGCATCACCTGCGGGATCGAGTGCGGCGCGATGGGGTGGATGGAGCCGTCCGGCCGGTACTTGCCGGCGCGCGGACCGATCATCTTGGCGAGCGTGAGGGCCATCACGCCGCCGCACAGGTGCACCACCGACGAGCCGGCGAAGTCCACGTGGCCGTGGCCGAGGCCGAAGTTGGTGCCGAGCTGCGAGAGCCAGCCGCCGCCCCAGACCCAGTTCGCGTAGATGGGGTAGATGATCGTCGAGATGACGAAGCTGAAGATCACGAACGAGGTGAACCTCCAGCGCTCCGCGGCCGCGCCGGTCGGGATGGTCGCGGTCGTGTCCATGAAGACCATCTGGAAGAGGAAGGTGGACGCAACGCCCGCCGTGAACAGCGACAGCGGGTGCAGGCCGAACCCGGTCATGCCGAACAGGCCGAACGGCTTGCCGAAGAGGGTGAGGGTGAACTCCTTCGACAGGATCGGATCGCCGCCGAACACGGCCCCGACACCCCCCATCTGCAGGCCGAAGCCGACGAAGTAGAAGCCGATGATCCCGATCGAGTAGACGAGGAAGTTCATCGACATGGTGTGGGCGGCGTTCTTCGCCCGCGTGAGCCCGGTCTCGACCAGGGCGAACCCCGCCTGCATGAACATGACGAGGAACCCCGCCACCATCGTCCACACGATGTTGAGGGCGGTCTGCGTGTCGGAGAGGTTCTTCGCCAGCTCCGTGATCGTTGGGTCAGCCATGGGTCTCCCGTCGCGTGAAGGGCGCCCGGCGCGTCGGACGCATCGCGACCCCACGTCGGGAGCGCGCCGCCCGGGCTCTTCGCCGCGGGGATTGCAGACCGCGTGCCGAATCACTGCATCCTGCAATCCGCCGGGATCGCGCGTTCGGGGCCCCGGGGGCGCGCCGCGCTGCCCGAACCGTCGGCCCGGAGTGCCCGCGATGCGTGCAGCGGAGGGAGCGGCCGGGCGGGGCTCAGCCGCGCCGGGGGGGCTCGTGCGGCCGGAGCGGCGCCCGCGCCACCGGCCGCCCGCGGCTCACCGCCCCCACCTCTTCCGCTTGCGCCAGAGGGTGGTCACGTCGATGTCGAGGATGCGGGAAGCCTCCTCGAGGGTCGCGGTGCGCGCCAGCACCCGCAGGGCGTGCTCGCGCTCGACCTCCTCGGCGGTGAAGTCGCCGCCGGGGGTGACCGCGCCCGCCGGGTGCGCGGACATCCGCTCCGGGAACGCCTCCGGCTCCAGCACGCGCCCCGGCGCGAGGATGATCGCCCGCTCGACGGCGTTGCGCAGCTCTCGCACGTTGCCGGGCCACGACCAGGCGCGGAGCATCCGCTTGGTCGCCTCGGAGAGGTCGGGCGCGGCCCGTTGCGCCTGGCGGGCGAAGAAGGCGGCGAAGGACCGCGCCAGCGGCACCACGTCCTCGATCCGGTCGCGGAGCGGCGGGACCTGGACCTCCATCACCGCCAGGCAGTAGAGGAGATCCTCGCGCAGGAGCCCGGCCTTCACCGCGGCCTCGAGGTCCCGGCTGGTGGCGGCCACCAGGCGCACGTCGGCGGTGCGTGCACCCGTCTCCCCGACGCGCTCGAACCGCCTCTCCTGGAGCAGCCGGACCAGCCGCGCCTGCACCGGCAGCGAGATCTCGGCGAGCTCGTCGAGGAACACCGTCCCGCCCTCGGCCGTCTCCACCAGGCCGGCGGTCCCGCCCGGCGCGCCGGGGGCCGTGCGCGCGGCCTGGCCGAAGAGCTCGGCCGCCAGCCGCTCCTCAGGCAGCACCGCGCAGCTCACCGTGGTGAAGGGGCGGTCGCGCCGGGCGCTGCGCCCGTGAAGCGCGTGCGCCAGGACGCCCTTGCCGGAGCCGGTCTCTCCGCGGAACAGCACCGGGACGTCGTGCGCGGCGGCGCGCTCCACGATCTGCAGGGTGGATCGCATCCGGGGCGACGCCGTCTCCAGCATCACCTCGGGTGTCTCCTGCGCCAGGCGGGTCTCGACCTCGTCCAGCCGGTGCGCGAGGGTGCGGCGCTCCAGGGTCCGCTCCACCAGCCCGCGGATCTGGGCGGGCGTGAAGGGCTTGGGCAGGTAGTCCCGGGCGCCGAGCCGCATCGCCTCGACGGCGGAGTCGATGCTCGCGTAGGCGGTGATCATCACCACGTCGATCCCGGGCCGCTCGGCCAGGAGCTGCGGCAGCAGGCCGAGGCCGCTCTCGTGCTCGAGGCGCAGATCGCAGAAGGCGAGGTCGAAGGGGCGCTGGCGCAGGGCGTCGAGCGCCGCCGCTCCGGTGGCCGCCAGCTCCACCTCGCACCCGAGGCCGCGCAGGCACATTCCCAGCGTCCTCCGGATGTTCTGCTCGTCGTCCACGACCATGACGCGCAGCGAGCCGGTCCGCGCGCCCGCACGTCCGCCGCGCCCGTCACCGGCGGTCCCCGGCGCTCTCCTCGCGTTCGCGACGGCCATCGCGCCTCCTGCCGGCCATCATAGCGGCAACGCTCCACCCGTGCCGGTGCCGTCGCCCCGACGGCCGGGTTAAGGGTGTGGGGTGACCTTCCAGCGCCGCCTGCTCCTCGCGCAGCTCCCGCTCGCGGGTGCCCTGCTGCTGGTGGGAGCGGCGTCGCTCCGGACCGTGACGTCCCTGGGCCGCAGTTCCGAGGCCATCCTCGCGGACAACTACCGCAGCGCGCTCGCCGCGCAGCGCATGGCGGCGGAGCTCGACCGGCTCGACCGCGATGCCCTCCTCCGGGTCGCGGGGCAGCACCCCGTGGACGCGGCGGGGGCGCGGGCTCGCTTCGAGGCGGAGCTCGCTCTCCAGGCGTCGAACATCACCGAGGCGGGAGAGGCGAGCGCCACGGAGCGGCTCCGTGCCGCCTGGGAGGAGTACCGCCGCGTCGAGGCGGCGCTCGACGGTTCACCCGACCCTCTCGCCTACGCCATCGGCCCGCTGCAGCGGGCCTCCGCGGCGGTGCGGGCGGCCACGGACGAGATCCAGGCGCTCAACCAGGCCGCCATGGCAGCGAGGAGCGCCGGGGCGCGGCGAGACGCGCACCGGCTGCTCGGGTTCATGGCCGCCGCGACCCTGGCGGCCCTGGCGATCGGCCTCGTCGCCTCGGCGGCGCTCACCTCCAGCACGGTGCGCCCCCTCTCGGCGCTGAGCCGGGCGGTCCGCGAGTTCGGCGAGGGGCGCCTCGCGGCGCGGGTCGGGCAGGCGGGCGGCGGCGAGATCGCCGCGCTCGGCCGCGAGTTCGACACCATGGCCGATCGCCTGGAGCGCTACCGCCGGAGCACGCTCGGCGAGCTGCTCCAGGCCCAGCAGTCGGTCCAGGCCGCGATCGACGCGCTGCCCGATCCCGTCCTCGTCCAGGACGCCCGCGGGACCGTGCTCAACCTCAACAGCGCCGCCGAGGCGCTGCTCGGCCTCGGTCGCGATCAGGGCGTGGACCAGCCCCTCCCCGCGCTCGACGGGGCGCTGCGCGGGCGGCTCGACGCGGCGCGCGCGCACGTGCTCGCCGGCAACGGCCCCTACGTGCCCCGGGGCTTCGAGGAGGCCGTCCGGGTGGACCTGGCGGACGGACCGCGGCGCCTCCTGCCGCGCGCCACGGCGCTCCGCTCCGCCGAGGGGGCGGTGACCGGCACCGCGGTGGTCCTCCAGGACGTGACGCGGCTGGCCCGCATCGACGAGCTGCGGAACGACCTCGTCTCGACCATCGCGCACGAGTTCCGGACGCCCCTCACCTCGCTGCAGATGGCGGTGCACCTGTGCTCGGAGGGCACCGCCGGTCCGGTGACCGACCCGCAGTCGGAGCTGCTCGCCGGGGCGCGCCAGGACTGCGAGCGCCTCCAGACGCTGGTGGAGGACATCCTCGACCTCTCGCGCATCCAGGCCGGCCGGATGGCGATCGCCGCGGGACCCGCGGAGGTGGACGCGCTGGTGGCACGCGCGGTGGCCGCCGCGGAGCCCGCCGCCTGCGAGAAGCGGATCGCGCTGACCGCGCAGACGGACGGGGTGACCCGGGTGCTCGCCGACGTCGAGCGCATCGGCGTGGTCCTCGGGAACCTGCTCGGGAACGCGCTGCGCCACACGCCGGCCGGGGGGAGCGTCGCGGTGCGCGCGGCAGCGGCGGGGCCCGCGGTCCGCATCGAGGTGCAGGACTCCGGTCCGGGCGTCGCGCCGGAGCACCGCGAGCAGATCTTCGAGCGGTTCTTCCAGGTGCCGGGGACGACCCGCGGCGGAGCGGGGCTCGGCCTCTTCATCGCGCGGCAGATCGTGGAGGCCCACGGCGGCGCCATCGGCGTCGAGGGAGGGGAAGGGCGCGGCAGCACCTTCTGGTTCACGCTCCCGGCGACGGGCCCCCGGGCGGCGTGACGGCCGGCCGGCTCACAGCGCCGGCTCGCCGCGCTCTCCGGTCCGGATGCGGATCGCCTCGTCCACGGCGTCGACGAAGAGCTTGCCGTCGCCGATCCGTCCCGTGCGGAGGGAGCGCGCGAGGTCGTCGAGCACCCGCGGGACGAGCGGGTCCGGCACCACGATCTCCACCTTCAGCTTGGGGACCAGGTCCACCGCGTACTCCGCCCCGCGGTAGACCTCCTCGTGCCCGCGCTGGCGCCCGTGGCCCTTCACCTCGGTGACGGTGAGGCCGGCGATCCAGGGGTGGGCGAGCACCACCTTCTTGACGTCCTCGAGCTTCGACGGCCGGATGATCGCGACGATCTTCTTCATTCGAAGGGGGGCGTGCACGTTCCCTGCCGTGAGCGGGGGCGCGAGCGATGCGCGCATAAATGGTCTGCGCCGGATGCGAACCGTCGCGCACGTGACCCGCATCGCGCACGCCCTGCCCGCCGGACGGGCAGGGCGGTGCGCGCCGGCGACGCGGCGCCCCTCGCCGCCTCACTCGAGGTCGACATCCTCCGCGCCGTAGATGGAGCGGTCGCAGAGGGTGGCGTCGGCCGACCAGTTGCCGACCATGTCGTAGATGTCGGGCGGCGCCCCGGCGATCTCGATGACGTGGCGCACGCGCCACGTGCCGTCCGCGTTCGCGGTGACCGCCACCGCCGCGTTGGCGAGGCCGTCGGTGAACGACGTGGCCGGCTGCGCGTACAACCGCCCGTTCGGGCCGTACAGGGCGACGCGCTCGCACGAGCCGACGGACACACCGGTCCAGTCCACCGTGACGAGCAGCTCGTCGATTCCGTGGAGGTCGAGCAGGGCGAGGTAGACGTCAGGGCGATCGGACCCCGAGAAGCGGATGGTGGCGGTGGGACGGGGCGCCGGAGCTTGGGGGGGCGGGGGCAGCTGGACGGAGGTCCCCGCCGGCGGCGTGGACGGGGTCGGGTCCGGCGGGACGGTCACCGGATCGGGGTCGGATGCCGGCGGAGGCGAGGTGGCATCGGGCGGCGCCACGGGCGGCGGCGTCACGGGGGGCGGCGCCACGGGGGGCGGCGCCACGGGGGGCGGCGCACCGGGTGGCGCCCAGGGGGGTGGCTTCGCGGTCGGCGGCAGCGACGGCGGCACCACCGCGACGGGCGGTCCGCGCCGCGGATCACCGCAGGGCGCCTGACCGGGCTTGGCCGCCGGCTCGACGGCGCCGCCTGCGCGAAGCGCGGAGCCGTCCTCGTAGGCCGGGGGCTGGGCGCCGCCGCAGGCGGTCAGGATCAAGGTGGCGAGCGCCGTGAAGGCCGCGGTCGTGGGGGTGCGCATCATCATCCTCCTCGCTGGGGTGGATCGGAGCCGAGAACAGAAGGCGTCGGGCGGCTCGGCGCCGCGGGGTGGCTCGCCGAGGCGGCGCAGTCCCGGGCGCCGTCCGGGGAAAGGAGCACGCACGCGGGCGGGCTCCCGTCGGGGAACACGACCCGCCCCTCGCCGGCGGCCGCGGACGCGGCCGAGATGGAGACCGTGCGGACGACCGTGGCCGAGACCGCCACGCGCGAGTGCACCTGTCCGGCGCGCGCCGCGGCGGGAGCGATGGACGCGGCGAGCAACACGATGGCGATCGCGCCGCGGCCCGGGGCGCGCCGGGTGGCGCCGGTCATGGCGCGCACTCCTCGGCGCGGGCGACCAGCTTGGTGCCGCCGATGCGGACCACGGCGCTCAGCTCGCGCGCGGTGCAGGCCGGGAAGGGGAGCTCGATCCCGTGCACACGCGCCCCGCCGGCCAGGACCCACCAGCCGTCGAGGGGGACCTCCGAGCGGCGGCCGTCGGGCGCCACCGCCACGAGGCGTCCCTCGGTCGGGCGGAGCCTGCGCACCGTCAGGTCGGCCCAGGGCCGGCCCGGCGCGATCTCGAAGGGGCCAGGCGTGACGAGGAGCCCGTCGCCGGCGGCGGCCCCACCGTCCAGCATCGCCGCGAGCAGGATCCAGGCCCACATGGCTCACCCCGCCGCCCCGGCGAGGGCCGCCGGGTCGCCCCCGGCGCGGTCGCCGAGGCCACCGCGATGCAGGTCGAGAGAGGCCTCGACCGCCTCGACGGCGGCGTTCGGACCGAGCGACTTGAGGAGGATGGCGTCCGCGCCCGCCTCCACGAGCCGAGCGCGCGCAGCGCCGTCGAGGCCCGCGGTGACCGCCACCAGCGGGAGCGCTGTTTCGCCCCCGGCGTGCCGGACCGCACGGACCAGGTCCTCTCCCGAGCTCCCGGGCATGAAGACGTCGGTCACCACCGCGTCCACCGACAGGATCTCGCTCGCGAGGGTGCGCAGGGCCTCCTCGCCGTTCGCTGCCGTGACCACGTCGAAGCCGCGCGCCTGGAAGGTGTCGGAGAGCATCTTCCGCGCGAGCGCGTCGTCGTCCACCACCAGCACGCGACGCGCGCCGCCGGCGAGCGAGGCCATCGCCGCCGCCAGGACGGCCTCGGCGCCGGCGTCGTGCGAGAAGCGCAGCCCGACGCCGGCCGGTCCGGCGTGCGCCACGACCCCCGGGATGCTGACGTCGAGGGCGCCGGGCGCGTCGAGGTGGAGGTCGAGGCGCTCGCCGACCGCGTGCGGTCTCGACGTGCGGACGAACGCACCCCCCTGCGACAGGTTCTGGACGAAGCCCGCCTCCCCCGGATCCTCCAGCGGCGCGCCGGGCGCGCCGCCGCCGACCTGGAAGAGCCGCGCGCGGCCGGTGACCCGGTATCGCGGCGATGCGCGCGTCGACTGTCCGTCTCCGGGGCGCGCGCAGCGGGTGGCGAGGAGCAGGTGCGCGGCGTCCCCGCCGCGCGGCAGCGCCAGGCCGAAGCCGGCAGGTGCGAGCGGCCCCGCGCTGCGGAGGTCGCGCGACGACACCACGCGCACCGGGCCTCGAAAGGTCAGCTCGGCGCGGCCCGGGACGCGCAGCTCGACGGCGAACTCGTCGCCGATGGGGGGAGCGAGCGGGCTCGGGACGTGAAGCACGCGCTCGCGCCGGTCGTAGCTGAATGCCTCCCAGCCCTTGCCGCCGACGTGCAGCACGAGCGCCGGCTGGGGCGGCACCGGGGTGCCGATGGCGACGCCCGCCAGCGAGAGGACGCGGCGGACGGCGAGCTCGTACCGGTCCGCCCGCACCCCGCGCAGCGACACCTCGCACCTCGCCAGGCCCTCGCGGAATTTCGCGACGTCGGCCGGCGCCATACCGGAGAGCGGGCGGACCCAGCCGCCCTCGCGCCCGATCCAGAAGGACAGGCGCTCGCCCACGTCGGGCGAGTACACGGCCTCGGCGAGCCGGAGCTCGACGGCGACGGCGTGCAGGGTGGTCCTGTA
>DATIWK010000237.1:0-15993 GCA_035519395.1 Anaeromyxobacteraceae bacterium
CATCCGCTTCGTCGAGGACGACTGGGAGAGCCCGACGCTCGGCGCCTGGGGACTCGGCTGGGAGGTCTGGTGCGACGGGATGGAGATCACCCAGTACACCTACTTCCAGCAGGCCGGCGGGTTCGAGGTGAGGCCGGTCGCCGCCGAGCTGACCTACGGCCTCGAGCGCATCGCCATGTACCTGCAGGACGTCGAGAACGTGTTCGACGTGGAGTGGGTGAAGGGCGTCAAGTACCGCGAGGTCTTCCACCGCAACGAGGTGGAGATGAGCGAGTACTCCTTCCGCGCCTCGGACCCGAAGATGCTCTTCGGCCTTTTCGACGTCTACGAGGCCGAGTGCAAGCGCCTCCTGGCGCTGAAGCTGCCCCTGCCGGCCTACGACTACTGCCTGAAGTGCTCCCACAGCTTCAACAACCTCGACGCCCGCGGCGCGATCAGCGTCACCGAGCGTGCATCCTACATCGGCCGCGTCCGCGCGCTCGCCCACGAGTGCGCCCAGGGCTACCTGGACTCGCGCGAGACGCTCGGGTTCCCGCTGCTCCCGGCGCCGCAGCGCAGGCGGGCCGTGGAGGCGGCGCGGGCCGCCCGCGAGGCGCGGATGGCGAGGGCATCGTGACGAACCGTTCCACCGCCCCGGCCGACCTCCTCGTCGAGATCGGCGCGGAGGAGATCCCGGCGGGCTTCGTTCCGCCCGCGCTGGACCAGCTCGCCCGCGACCTCACCCGGGCGCTCGACGACGCCCGGCTCGGTCACGGCGAGGTGGCCGCCGTCGGGACGCCGCGGCGGCTCGCGGTCTGGGCGCGCGGGGTCGAGGCGAGGCAGGCGGACGCGACCACGCAGGCGTTCGGGCCGGGGGTAGCGCAGGCCTTCGGGCCGGACGGCGCGCCCACGCCGGCCGCGCTGGGCTTCGCCAGGAGCCAGGGGGTCGACGTCTCGAAGCTGGACCGGGTGCAGACGCCCAAGGGCGAGCGGGTGGCGGTGACGAAGGTGGAGAAGGGGCGTCGGGTGGAGCAGGTGCTGCCGGGTCTCCTGGAGCGGCTCGTCTCCGGCCTCAAGTTCAGGAAGGCGATGCGCTCGCGCTACGACGACGTCGCCTTCGCGCGCCCGATCCGCTGGCTGGTGGCCCTCTACGGCGGGAAGCCGGTCAAGGTCCGCTTCGGCGAGGTGGTCTCGGGCAAGGTCAGCTACGGCCACCGCTTCATGGCGCCGCGCGCGATCCCGCTCGCGGGGACGCCCGAGGACTACGTCGCGAAGCTCCGCAAGGCGTACGTGATGGTGGACCCCGCCCAGCGGCGCGCCGCCGTCGAGGCGGCGCTGGAGTAGGCCGCGCGGGCGGCCGGCGGCAAGGTCCGGCCGGACGAGGCGCTCGTCGAGCAGGTGACGTACCTGGTGGAGCACCCGACCGCGATCGCCGGTGCGTTCGAGAAGTCGAACCTCGAGCTGCCGCCGGAGGTGGTCATCTCGGAGATGCGCAACCACCAGCGCTACTTCGCGGTGGTGGACGCCAAGGGGCGTCTCAGGAACCGCTTCATCGCCGTCTCCGGCACGCCGGTGAAGGACCCCAGGGTCGTGCGCCACGGCTACGAGCGCGTGCTGCGGGCGCGCCTGGCGGACGCCCGCTTCTTCTTCGAGGAGGACCGGAAGAGGAAGCTCCGCGACCGGATCGAGTCGCTGGGGCGCCGGACCTTCCAGGCGAAGCTCGGGACCGAGCTCGACCGGGCCAACCGCATCGGAGCCATCGCGGCCGAGCTGGCGCGGGCGATCGGCCGGGGCGACCTGGTCGCCGACGCGCTGGAGGTGGCGCGCCTCGCCAAGACCGATCTCACCACCGGAATGGTGGGCGAGTTCCCCGAGTTGCAGGGGATCATGGGCGGCCACTACGCCCGCATCGAGGGGCTGAAGCCCGACCTCGCCGACGCCATCGAGGACCACTACCGGCCCATCGGCGCGTCGGAGGAGATGCCGCGCAACGACCTCGGCGCGCTGGTGGGGCTCGCCGACCGGCTCCACTCGCTCGTCGGGCTCCTCGCGGTCGGCGAGAAGGCGACCGGCGGCGCCGATCCGCTCGGGCTGAGGCGCTCGGCCATCGGCATCCTGCGCATCCTGCTGGCCCGCGGGTACCACCTCTCGCTCGCGGCCGCGGTGGAGGAGACCTTGAGGTCGCTCTCCGGCGTGAAGCTCGCGGCCGACCGGGCGGTGGTGGCCGAGCAGGTGCTCGACTTCGTCCGCGGCCGGCTCAGGGCCCAGTGGGGCGAGGAGTTCGACGCGGACCTCGTGGACGCGGTGCTCGCCGCCGGCTTCGACGACGTGGTGGACGCGCGGCGGCGGCTCGAGGCGCTCGCCGAGGCGAAGGCCCGGCCCGACTTCGTGCCGCTCGCCGTGGCCTTCAAGCGGGTCGCGAACATCCAGGAGAAGGCGGGCGCCTCGGGCGGGGCCGCGCCGGACGCCGCCCTCTTCCGCGAGGACGCGGAGGAGAAGCTGCACGCGGTCCTGGGCGAGGTGAGGTCGCGTGCCCTGGCCGAGAAGCAGGCGCGCAACTACGCCGCGGCCCTGCGGGCCATCGCCGACGTGAAGCCCGCGGTGGACGAGTTCTTCGACAAGGTCCTCGTCATGGCGGAGGACGAGGCGGTGCGCCGCAACCGGCTCTCGCTCATGCGCGAGGTCGCGGCGCTGTTCGCCGACGTGGCCGACTTCCGGAAGATCCAGGCCGAGCTGCCCACGGGCGCGAAGGCGTAGGAGGAACACGACGTGAGGCACTCCCCGGCGCCCGGCGGCGCGCGTTCCCTGCGGCTCCGCGCCGTCCTCGCCCCGGTCATCGCGCTCGGCCTGCTCGGCGCGGGCTGCAGCGAGGTGGTCCACCGCGAGGCGCCGCCCACCGACCGGCTGATCTACCCGACCGGCATCGCCGCCGTGCCGCTCCAGTCCGGTGGGAGCGGCCTGCTGGTGCTGTCCTCCAACTTCGACCTCCTCTACGACGCGCGGACGGGCGGGACGGCCATGTCGGTCGCGCTCAGCACGCCCAGGACGACCGGCCTGGACGTGCCGCTCGGGCCGCCGGAGGTGGTCGGGGACGTCCTGCGCGTGCCGAGCATGGGGGGGCCGGTGACGCTGGCGCTCGACCCCGGCCTGGACCCGCCCGGCACCGCGAGACCGGGCGGGTGCCCGGGGGTGGGCTCCGACCTGGCGCTCTTCACCTCGCGCTACACGGACGAGCTGATGGTCCCCACCATCGAGGCGGACGGGCGGCTCACCTGCGGCTCGAACTGCGCCGTGGCGTTGCCGCTGCAGCACTCGGATCCGCTGGGCGTGGCGGTCAAGTGCGCCGGTGGGATGGCGCGGGCCTACGTCGGCCACATGCGCGCCTCGACCGACGGCGAGATCACCGAGGTCGTGCTCGCGAGCGCGAACGACCCGGAGCTGTCCCCCGGCGAGAAGGCCCGGCCGGTGCCCTGGGTGCGCCGCAGCTTCCGCGCCGGCCTGGGCGTGTACGCGCTCGCCTACCAGCCGGAGCGCGATCGGCTCTGGGTGACGCCGGACGGGACGTACGCGAACGCCCCCATCGGCGTGGTGAAGCTGGGCGTCCATTGCGACCCCACCGACCTCGACGTCTACGGCCTCCCCTGTCCGCGCGTGGACATCGCCGGCGACGTCTTCACCTGGCTCCGGGGCGCCGAGCTGCGCGGTCTCGCCTTCGCGAACCCGGACGCCAACGGGAACCGCAACCGCCTCTTCGTCGCCGTCCAGCTCTTCGACCCCGATCTCGCCCTTCGCGTCGGGGGACGCCCGTCGTTCGACGTGGGGGCGGCGCTGGTGGTGCTCGACGTCTCGGAGACCATCGCCGGGAACCCGGTGGTGAGCCTGGCGCGCATCGTGCCGCTCGGCATGGGCGCCGCCCAGCTCCGCGTCCTGCCCCCGCGCGCCGGGAAGGGCGACCTCGTCGCGGTGGTGAGCCTCACCGACGGGGACCTCACCCTCTACGACGACGACACCGGCGCCGTGGCGAAGGTCTTCGCGCTCTCGCAGGGCGCGAGCGATCCGAGCGGCTTCCTGCCGGGCCTGCCGCAGATGGGGAAGCAACCCTACGACCTCGCCGTCGAGCAGCGCGACGACGCGGGGACCGTCTACGACTGGATCTACGTGACCTCCTTCCTCAGCAACACGGTGCAGGTCGTCCGCCTCCTGCCCGACGCGCCCTCGGACGCGGAGATCCGCTACACCATCGGGAGGATCCCGTGACCCGCCGGATCGCGGCCGCGCTCCTCGCCCTCGCCGCGGCGTGCGGCGGCAACACCGGGAAGCCCGGGATGCGGCTCGGGCGGCCCTCCGGGATCGCGGTGTTCCACGGCGTGCTGAGCCCGGCCGGGCCGATCCAGGCGCCCGGTCCGCTCTCGCCCTGGATCGCCGTGGCGAACGGCGCGGCGAACGAGCTGCGCATCGTCGCTGCGGCCGACGACTCGACCGTCTCGGCTCCGGGCCGCTTCTTCCCGCTCGCCGTTCCGACCGGGCCGCGGCCGGAGCGGCTCGCCGTGGCGATCCTCCCCGTCCCGTCGCAGCTGCCGCCCGGCGGCCTGCCACGGCCGCCCACCGCGGCCCCCGACGCGCTGGTGGTGGTGCCCGCCGGCACCGCGGAGCTGGAGCTGATCGACACCTGGTCGGGCCTCCCCGCCGTCGTGGCGACGATCGACCTCTCGGCCGCGGTCGGGAGCACGGTCGAGGTCTTCGCGATCGTCGGCGCGCCGGCGCTGGAGCCCGCCGCAGGCGGCGGCTGGCAGGCGGCGCAGGACCGCGCGGTCTTCTGGGCGGCGCTCACCGGCGGAAGGCTGGCGCGCGTCGAGGTCGTCCGGCGGAACGCCGGCCAGCCGGGCTCTCCCGTCGACTTCGGCGCCGTGGACGTGCGCTCGACGGGCGGGAGCGGCAACCCCGGGTTCGACGCGGTGGGGTTCGGGTTCTCCCCCGACTCGACGAAACTCTACGTGGCGACGCAGGACACCATCGTCGACGCGCTCGGCGCCTCGGGGGTCGGCGTGGCGGAGATCGACGTGACCGCGGTGGACTGGACCACGACGGTGCGGCTCATCCCCGTCGGAGGGCCGACGGTCGCGGTCGCCGCGATGGACGTCATGGAGCGCAATCCGGTCGCGGGACAGGCCAACACGTATCCGGTACCGCCCGTCGCCTTCGGGGCGTACAGCCTCGACAAGCACCTCGCCGTCGGCCTCGGCCCCACGCGCCGGCGGAACCTCTACGCCGCCCTCGATCCGGCCTCCTGCGGCGTCGGGAAGCCGATCGCCTGCGGGATCGTGGTGTTCGACCTCGACGGGGGGGCGCTCCACGAGGATCCGGCGGGGGAGCAGGCGCACCTCTCGCCCCTCAACATCCCGGGCGTGGCGCTGGCCATCCTCCCCACCCGGCCGCCGGCCACCGGCAACGAGCAGACGCTCACGCCCACGGACGCGCCGGCCCTCCAGATCCAGATGATCTCGCCGGGAACCGGGCAGACCTGGACCGAGTCCCTGGCCGCCGTGCCCTCCACCGACGGCCGTGTCTACATCGTGGATCTCTCGCGGCTGTTCACGCCCAGCGATCGGTCCTACCTCCGCGGCGACACGCGGACGCAGATCGTCGGCCTCCAGCAGGCGAGGGCGGCCGACCCCGAGAAGGCGGCGACCTTCTACGGGTGGTACATCGGCATCGAGCCGCAGCCGAACCAGCTGCTGGTGAATTCCAGCTCGCCGCAGCCGCTGGCCAGCCAGACCGTGCTCGAGGGGTCGCTCTGGGGCCCCGCCATCGATCCTCCCAGCTGGCCCGGGCGCATCCGTGTGACGCCTGGTTACACGCCCGACGAGACCTGGACGGCGGCCTGGCAGGGGGCGCTGCCCGGGCTCCAGCAGCGGCGTGGCGTGCTGGGGCGCCTGGGCAGCGGCGAGGTCTACGTGGCCGTTCAGACCCGCATCGTGGCGGGACAGCAGCCGAACGACGTCGCCAACCTCTTCGACCCGGCGCTCGGTGTCCACGCGGGCGACCCGGCCCTGGCGGACGGTGACGCCGGCGCGGCGGACTACGTCGAGATCTACCCGGACACCTTCGCCGACTGCCCGCTCTCGCCGCCGGCGACCGGCAACATCCCGCTGACGTACGTCGAGGCGCGCGTGGCGGGGTTCCTGCCGCCGGTCGGGTGCCCGGCCTCCGGTACTTGCCCCGGCACGGGCGTGTTCCCCGGTGGCGCCGTCAGGCTCGCGGCCGATCCCTGCGCGCCGGGCAACCCCCTGCAGCCCGGCGACGAGCGAGCGGTGACGGTCACCATCGCGTCCTCGGGCATGGTCCTCAGCGGCCAGGCGCTCGGGTACGCGGGCCGCCCTCCCATCGATCTGGCGCTGTCGCTCCCACCCTGGCCGCCCCCCAGCACCGGCGGCAAGCCCGGCAACGGCGGCGTACCCGACACGCAGCAGCCGCACGGCCCGCGCATTCCCTACGTCCTCCAGTGGAGCAGCGAGACCGCCGCCGCGGCGAGCTGCCCGCTCGACCCGTGGCCCACGGATCCGTCGTCGCCCGTGTTCGCGGGCTGCCTCGAGGGAACCGCCTGCCGCACGGCCTGCGAGACGCTCGCCCTGGCGCGGAAGACGCGCCGGCTCTTCTACCTCGGCGATCTGTGCCCCGATCACCTCGCCTTCCCGTTCGGCCAGTGCTCGGGGAGCAACACCGGCGAGTGCGACACCTGCGAGATCTACTGGCCCCTCGCGCCGCCCGACGAACGGGCGGACCAGGCCCAGTGGGCCGGCGCGCCCGTCTACTCGTACGACTGGGAGGGGCGTCCTCAGCCGACCGGGCCCGCCCTCGAGTTCGCGCTCGCCGCCGTGAAGTCCGGCGCGGACAAGGGCGAGGACCGCATCATCCGCGGCTCGTTCATCCAGTTCCAGTCGAAGAGCGGCATGCTCCAGACCTCGCGCCGCCCGCTGGTGAGCGGCACCGCCACCGGGGGCGTGCTCCCCACCGGCATCGTGGTCTTCGACCGATCGCGCGTCCCCGGCCGCGAGAACGACGGCGTCCGCTTCCTGGTGAGCTACGTCGACAACCTCGTCCTCGACTTCAGCGCGGGGAAGGGCATCGGCGACGTGGGGGTGATCCAATAGCCGCCGGTGTGCGCACCGGGCGCCGCCTGGAGCGCCGCCGCTCCATCTGGTAGCGTGATCGAGCGCCGCGCGGCCTCCCCGTCGGAGCGCCCGCGGGCGGAGGGTCCCTCCGTGAAGACCGTCCGTCAGGTCGGCATCCCCGATCACCTCTGGGAGACGTACGCCCGGATGGCGGCCGAGACGGGCATCGAGCGCGAGGCGCTGGTGGTCCAGGCGCTGCTCGCCTTCGCGCGGGCGAGCGGCTGGGCGCCGCAGGCCACGCCCGCGGCCGCGGTGCCGCCGGCGCGTCCGCCGGCCGCCGACGCCGGCGGGCCGCGCGCGGTGGCGGAGCAGGTCCTGGAGACGGCCGCCGCCCTGGAGCGCGCCCTCCAGGAGGCGACGCCCGCGGATCCGATCCCCCGCCCGCCGACGCCGGCCCCCCCGTCCGCCACCGCGACGCTGTACCTGGTCGGCGAGGACGGGGAGCTGGACAAGGTGGTGAAGGACCGCTTCGTGATCGGGCGAGGCAAGCACTGCGACCTCGTCATCGACAGCGGCAAGGTCTCCCGCGAGCACGCGGCCATCCTGCGCGAGGGGGGCGCGTACTTCATCGAGGACCTCGGCTCGTCGAACGGCACCTGGTTCGAGCGCGCCCGGGTCCAGCGCCGCCGGATCGCCGACGGCGACGAGTACTTCATCTGTTCGGAGAAGATACGATGCGTGCTCCGCTGATCCGGGGCGCCGCCGCCGCGGCGCTCCTCCTCGCCGCCGCCGCCGCGCGGGCCGGGGCGCCCCTGTCCCTCGCCGAGCGCCAGGTGGTGACGCTGGAGTTCTCCCAGCCCATCGCCGGCGTGGCGGTGACCGACCTCGAGATCCTGTCCCTCAGGCCGCAGGGGACTCGCCTCCAGATCACGGCGCAGCGGGTGGGGCGCGCGTCCATCGAGGTGTCGTTCGGCGACGGCGCCGCCGTGGCGCTCGACGTCACCGTCGACGGGGCGCGCCGGTCCGGGCGAGCGGTCACTCCCCCGGCGTCCGACGAGGTCCAGATCGCCCTCGGCGAGGAGCGGCGCATCCCGGCGCCGGACGTGGCGCGCGTGCTGGTCGAGGAGAACGGCGTGGCGCGGGCGCGGGCCGACGGGCAGGCGATCTTCGTCACCGGGCTGTCGCCGGGCTCCGCGGCGGTGGTGGTGATGGACGGATCGGGCAGGCGGACGAGCTGGACCGTGCGCGTGAGGTAGCGGGCGGAGAGCTCGCCCTCTGAGCGGCCGCCGCCTCGGGCGCGCCGATTTCCCCTGTGGCCGCGCGCGGGCGAGGTTATCGTCGCCCGGTGCCCACCCTGACCCTCATCGACGGCTCGGGCTTCATCTTCCGCGCGTACCACGCGATCCCGCACCTCTCGACGACCAAGGGTGTGCCGACCAACGCCGTCCTCGGCTTCACCACCATGCTGCTCAAGGCGCTGCGGGAGCACGCGCCCACCCACGTGGCGCTGGTCTTCGACGCCGGCCGCCGCAGCTTCCGTCACGACCTCGACCCCGGGTACAAGGCGAGCCGCCCCGAGGCGCCGGACGACCTCGCCTCCCAGTTCCCGCTGGTGCGCGACGTGGCGCGGGCCCTCGCCGTCCCGGTGATCGAGGAGGCGGGCTTCGAGGCCGACGACATCATCGGGACGCTCGCCTGCCGGGCCCGCGACGCCGGCTGGGAGGTGGTGGTGGTCACCGGCGACAAGGACTTCGCCCAGCTCGTGGACGGGCGGCTGTCGCTCTACGACCCGATGGCCGAGGCGAGCGGGCGGGGCGGCTGGACCGGGCCAGCCGAGGTCGAGAAGAAGCTCGGGGTCCCGCCCGACCGCGTCATCGAGTACATGGCGATCCTCGGGGACAAGATCGACGACGTCCCGGGGATCCCCGGCGTGGGAGAGGTCACCGCCGCGGCGCTCATCCGGAAGTTCGGGAACGTCGAGGAGATGCTGCGCCGCGCCGGCGAGATCCCCTCGGCCGTGTCCCGCGGCGGCGAGAAGCTGAGGGACAAGATCGTCGCGAACGCCGATCGCATCCGGCTCAACCGGAAGCTGGTCGCGCTGCGGTGCGACCTCGAGCTGCCGTTCCGGCCGGACTCCTTCGGGCGCCGGGCGCCCGACGAGCCGAAGGTCCGGGCGCTCTTCAGCGAGCTGGAGTTCTCGCGCCTCCTCAAGGACCTTCCCGCGCCACCCCCCACCGCGCGCGCCGACCGCGCCGAGGTGATCCTCGACCGCGCCGCGCTCGACGCGGCCGTCGCGGCGCTGGCGGCCGCGGACGCGGTCGGGATCCGGCCGGTGCTGGGCGGCCCCTCGCCGCGCCGGGATCCGGTGGTGGGGATCGCGCTCGGCGGCGCCGGGCGCGCCTTCTACCTCCCGCTGCGGCACCGCTACCTCGGCGCGCCGGCGCAGCTGGCGGAGGCCGACGCGCGGGAGGGGCTGCGGCCGCTGGTCGAGTCGGAGCGCCGCAAGCACGCCCACGGCCTCAAGGCCGCCACCCATGCCTTCGCGCAGCTCGGCCTGGCGTGGCGCGGGCCGGGGCTCGACACCGAGCTGGCGAGCCTGCTCCTCCTGCCGACCCGGCGCGAGCACGCCCTCGCCGACGTGGCGCGCGAGCGGCTCGCCGCCGAGCTGCCACGCGATCCGAGCGGCGGCGACGCCGCGCGGAAGTCGGAGCGGGTGCCGGTGGAGGGGCTGGAGGTGGAGCGCGTCGCCGCGTGGGCGGGCTCGCTGGCCGCCGTCCTCCCCGACCTCGCGCCGGTGCTGGAGCGCGGCCTCGCCGACGAGGGGCTGGCGAGGCTGCACGACGAGGTGGAGCGGCCGCTGGTGCCCGTGCTGGTGGAGATGGAGCGCGCCGGGATCGCGGTGGACCGCTCCGCCATGGAGGGGATGAGCGCCGAGTTCGGAAAGGCCATGGAGGAGCTGGAGGGGCGCATCCACGCCGAGGCGCGGCACCCGTTCAACATCGCCTCCACGCGCGAGCTGGCGCAGGTGCTCTTCACGGAGCTGAACCTGCCGGTGCTGAAGCGGCTCAAGACCGGGCCGTCGACCGACCAGGACGTGCTCGAGAAGCTCGCCGAGCAGCACGCGCTGCCGCGGCTGGTGCTGGAGCACCGGTCGCTCTCCAAGCTCAAGGGGACCTACGTCGACGCGCTGCCGCAGCTCGTCGAGGCGGACGGGCGCATCCACACCACCTTCCACCAGGCCGGCGCCGCCACCGGGCGCCTCTCCTCGTCGGATCCCAACCTCCAGAACATCCCGGTCCGGACCGAGCTGTCGCGGCGGATCCGCGCGGCCTTCGTGGCGCCGGAGGGCAGGCGCCTGCTCTCCGCTGATTACTCGCAGATCGAGCTGCGGATCCTGGCGCACTACTCGGGCGACGCCGCGCTCGCCGAGTCGTTCCTGAAGGGGGAGGACGTCCACACGCGCACCGCCGCCGAGACGTTCGGCTGCGGGCCGGGGGAGGTCACTCCCGACATGCGCCGGGTCGCCAAGGTGCTCAACTTCGGGATCGCCTACGGCCTCTCGGCGTTCGGCCTCTCCCAGCGGCTCGACCTGCCCGGGGCGGAGGCGCAGGCCATCATCGACCGCTACTTCACGCGCTACGCCGGGGTCCGCCGCTACGTGGACCGGGCGGTGGAGCAGGCGCGGAAGACGGGCGAGTCGCGCACGCTCTTCGGACGCGTCCGCGCCATGCCCGAGATCGCCGCGCGCAACCCCGCGCTGCGGATGGCCGCGGAGCGCACCGCCATCAACACGCCCATCCAGGGCACGGCGGCGGACATCGTCAAGGTCGCGATGATCCGCGTGCGCGACGCCATCGACCGGGAGCGGCGCGACGCGCGCCTGCTCCTCCAGGTCCACGACGAGCTGGTGCTCGAGGTGGCCGAGCGGGAGGTCGAGCCGGTGGTGGCGCTGGTGCGGCGCGAGATGATGGGCGCCGCCCAGCTCACGGTGCCGCTGGAGGTGGAGGTCGGCCACGGCCGGAGCTGGGCCGAGGCACACTGAGCGCCTCGCGGCAGCCCGGACCGTTCACGGTCGGGGCCGCTGTCGGGGGTCCGGGTGGTGGTCGCGGACGGGGTCCGGGCCGCAATTGGGGTCCGGGTCGCGGACGGGGTCCGGGTCGCGGTCCGGGTCGGGCGTCAGTCCTCGGCCGCCTTCTTCCGCGCCACGAACTGCAGCGCCTCCTCGCGGGCTGGCTCCCGGAACGCCTCGATGAGCTTGAGGTGGCTCTCGACCAGCGTCTTGATCGAGGCCTCGAAGGTGACCCGCTGCCGCTTCAGCTCGTTGATGTCGTCCACGATGCGCAGGAACCGCCCGTGGGCGCCCTGGACGATCTTCTCGGCCTGCAGCTCGGCGTCGGAGAGGGTGATCTCCGCCTCCTTGCGGGCGGACTCGCGGATCTCCTCCGAGGCCTTCTGCGCCGTGACCAGCGTCTCCTGCAGCGCACGCTCGCGCCCCTTGTACTCGGCGATCTCGTCGGCCTTGCGCCGGTTGTCCTCGCGCAGCGCCAGCGTCTCCTTCACGAGCGCCTCGAACTCGACCGCGACCAGCGCGAGGAACGCCTCGACCTCCTCCGGGTCGAAGCCCCGGAAGACGCGGCGAAACTGCTTCTGGGTGATGTCGAGTGGCGTGATGTTCATGGAGGGCTCCGGCGCACGATGATAGTCGCCGGCCGCAGGACCTCAAGATTGTCGGTACTCCGACCACAGCAGACCACGACGGGGCGGATGCGACGGCGGACGCGCCGCCCTATGTTTCGGTGCGACCGGATCGACGACGCCCCGCCGGGATCCCGGCCAGGGCGCGCGCGCCGGTTCGAGCGATGAGCGACGCCGAAACGCTCGGGACCGGGCTGCACGGGCTGCGAGGCCGCCACCTCCTCGAGGTGGGCGCTCCCGTGGCCGTCGCGGCCGTGGCGGTGGCGTGGTGGGCGGGCGGACCGACGCTCGCGGCGGTCCTCGCCCTCGCCGCGGCGGCTGCCGCTTCCGGCGCGGCGTGGGCGTTCGCGGCGCGGCTCGAGCGAGGCAACGGCGCCCCGGGTGCGACGTCGGGGCGCCCGCCCGGGGCGAGCGCGGAGCCAGGCGCGCAGCTCTCCGCCTCCGACTCGGACAAGGCCAGCCTCGCCGCGGCCGCCCGGGCCGCGCGCGAGGAGGCCGAGCGCGCCAGCAGGGCGCGCGACGAGCTCGTGGCGGTCGTGTCCCACGAGCTGCGGACGCCGCTCAACGCCGTCCTGGGGTGGGCGCGGCTCCTGCGGATGGGCAAGCTCGACGCCGCCGGGACGGCGCGCGCCATCGAGGCGGTGGAGCGGAGCGCGACCGCCCAGGCCCAGATCGTCGACGACCTCCTCGACGTCTCGCGGATGGTGCGGGGGCAGCTGCTCCTCGACGTCCGGCCGGTGGACCTCGTGCCGGTGATCGAGGCGGCCATCGCCGCCGTCCGCCCGGCCGCGGCCGCCCGGAACACCGAGATCGCGGCGGTGCTCGTTCCGCCGGCCGGGGTGGTGATGGGGGACCCGGGCCGCCTGCAGCAGGTGGTCTGGAACCTGCTCTCCAACGCGATCAAGTTCACGCCGCCCGGCGGGCGCGTCGAGGTGCGGCTCGAGCCCGAGGGTGGCGAGGTCGCCATCCGGGTGCGGGACACGGGAGCGGGGATCGACCCGGCGTTCCTGCCCCATGTCTTCGAGCGTTTCCGCCAGGCGGACGCGTCCTCGACGCGGGTCCACGGAGGCCTGGGGCTCGGCCTCGCCATCGTCCGCCACCTGGTCGAGGCGCACGGTGGGACGGTGGGCGCGGAGAGCGACGGCCCGGGGAAGGGCGCCGCGTTCACCGTGCGCCTGCTGGCGGGCGCGCCACACCAGCGGACCGCCCTCCCGGACGCGGCCCGGCCGGCGCCCGTGCTGCCGGTGGACGAGCGGCCGCTCGCGAGCCTCCTCGCCCTGCGCGTGCTCGTCGTGGACGACGACCCCGACACGCTCGAGGTCGTCGGTCAGGTGCTGGCGGCGGCCGGCGCGCACGTGGTGCCGGCGCGGTCGGCCGGCGAGGCGCTGGAGGCCATCGAGGTGAGCCGGCCCGACGTCCTGGTCTCCGACATCGGGATGCCGGGCGAGGACGGCTACGCCCTCATCCGCAAGGTGCGCGGCCTCGCGCCCGAGCACGGCGGGCGCGTCCCGGCGGCGGCGCTCACCGCGTACACGCACGCGGAGGATCGCCGCGAGGCGCTCCTCGCCGGGTACCAGCTCTACCTCCCGAAGCCGATCGAGCCGTCGGAGCTGACGGCCGCGATCGCGCGCCTGGCCGGCCGGCTGAACTAGGGCGTGCCGCGGAACGGAGCGCGGCGGCTCCGTCACGCGGACGCCCGGCCGCGGCGCGGCGCGGAGCGGCCGTGGGGACGGCCCCTTATGCTATGTTCCGCGCCGTTCCATGCCCTTCTCCGAGCTCATCGCGCAGGATCGCGCCGTCGCCGCGCTCCGGTCCGCGCTCCGCCGCGGCGCGCTCCACCATGCCTACCTGTTCGGCGGGCCGGAGGGCGTGGGCAAGGCGCTCGCCGCGCGCTTGCTCGCGCAGGCGGCGAACTGCGAGGGCGGCACTGCCGGTCCGCCGGGCCTGCGCGACGATCCCTGCGGCGCCTGCGGCCCGTGCCGGAAGATCGCCAGGGGCCTCCACCCCGACGTCCTGGTGCTGGCCGAGGAGCGCGCCATGGTGAAGGCGGGGCGCTGGGAGGCGAGGGGCGGCCGCGCGCCGTCCAGGGACATCGTGGTCGACCAGGTCCGCGATCTGGTGGACCACCGCCTGGCGCTGAAGCGGTTCGAGGGGCGCTGGCGCGTGGTGGTGATCGACCCGGCCGACGCCATGAACGCGCAGGCGCAGAACGCGCTGCTCAAGTCGCTGGAAGAGCCGCCGGAGGGGACGACGCTGGTGCTGGTCGCGTCGAGCCCGGACGGCCTGCTCCCCACCATCCGCTCCCGCTGCCAGCGGGTGGCGTTCGCGCCGCTGCCCGGGGACGCGATCGCGTCTCGGCTCGGCGCGGCCGGGCGCGACGCCGACCAGGCGCGGCTCGCGGCTTCACTGTCGGGCGGCTCGCTGGGCCGGGCGCTCCGCCTCGACGCCGCCACGCTGGAGCGGGAGCGCGGTGCCGTCCTGGCCGCGGCGGCGCTCGACCCGGACGACGCGCTGGCGTGGCTGGCATTCGCGAGGGAGCACGGCGAGGACCGCGAGGGCGCGGCGGAGCTGTGCGACCTGCTCGCCCTGTGGCTGCGGGACGTGCTGGCGGTGCAGGCGGGCGGGGAGCGGCTGGCACTCGGCGACCTCGCCGAGACCACCCGCGCGTCCGCCCGGGCGCTCGCGCCCGCCGAGGCGCTGCGGCGCCGGGACCAGGTGACCCGGACGGCCGCCGCCGTCCGGCAGAACGCCTCGCCCGTCCTCGCCCTGGAGTCGATGCTGATCGGGTGGTTCCATGGCCGCGCCTAGGGGGTCGCCACGGGCCGCGGGGCCGACGCTCGAGACCTGCCTCGCCGAGGCCCGGTCCGGGAAGCCGCGGCCCGTGTACCTGTTCGACGGCGACGCGTTCCTCGCGCTCCGGGCCGCGCGCGAGCTGGCCGGTGCGCTCGTGCCGGAGGTGCGGCGGGCGCTCAACCTGGTCGAGCTGGACGCCGCGGCCTCGCCGGCCGAGGTCGCCGCCGAGGTCTCCACCGGCGGGCTCTTCGGGGGCGGCAAGGTGGTGCTCGTGCAGGAGCCCGCCTTCCTCACCTCGAAGGAGGACGCGGCCGACGCGTTCGAGCGCGCCCGGCAGCTCTGGGCCGACGGCCGGCAACGCGAGGCGGCGCGGCGGCTGCTGGCGCTGGCGGCCAAGGCGGGGTTCTCGGCGAAGGACCTCGCGCCGGGGGAGGGTGAGCCGCCCGACTACGCCGGCCTCGGCGTCGAGCTGGGGATCGACCTCGACGCCGCCCCCGGTGCGATCGAGTTCGTCGCCGGCGCCGCCCGGTTCGCGCTCGAGCGCGACCTGAAGGTCGGGAAGGACGATTCGTCCGGGCTGGATGCCGCGGTGGCGGGCGGGTTCCCTCCGGGGCACGTCCTCGTCGTCGCGGCCGGCAAGGTGGACGGCCGGCTCCCGCTGGTGAAGAAGCTCGCCGCGGCCGGACGGCGCGTGACCCTGGGCTTCGAGCGGGAGGGCACCTGGGACGACCAGCGGCTGGTGCTCGCGCCCGTGCTGCAGTCGCTCCTCGCCGGAACCGGCAAGCGCGTCGACGCCCGCGGCGAGGCGCGGCTCGCGGAGCTGGTGGGCGACGACGCCCGGACGCTCGCGCAGGAGGTCGCGAAGCTGGCCGCCCTGGTGGGCGACCGCAAGGTGATCGGCGCGGCGGACGTGGACGAGGTGGTGACGCGCGTCGCCGCCGACCCGTTCTTCGCGCTCGGCAACGCGGTGGAGGCGCGGGACCTCCAGGGGGCGCTCGGGGTCCTCGATCGGTCCATGGCCGACGGCGCGAGCCCGTTCATGCTGCTCGGCTCGCTGGCGGCGACGGTCCGGCGGCTGCTCACCGAGCGGGAGCGGGCGCGCAAGGCCGCCGGCGAGCGCCGCATCGCGAGCTACAACGAGTGGCAGGCGGTCGTGCTCCCCACCATCCCGCAGGAGGAGATGGGCGACCGCAAGCCCTACGGGTTCTGGATGAAGTACCAGGCCTCGGCGCGCTTCTCCCGGGACGAGCTGCTCGCCGCGCTCGCCGCGCTCGCCGAGGCCGACCTCGCCATGAAGAGCGGCCAGGACGGTCGGATCCGCCTGGAGCGGGTGCTGGTGGGCCTCCTGGCCGCGACACGTCTTGCCGGGGGGCAACAGCCCCCCGGACCCCTGGTCGCTCCGGGCGAGGCTCCT
>DATIWK010000238.1:0-12243 GCA_035519395.1 Anaeromyxobacteraceae bacterium
AGGATCTGGTCCTGCGCGGTCTTGAGCTGCGTGGTCCGCTCCTCCACGCGCGTCTGCAGCTCGACGTTCCACCCGCGGATCTCCTCGTCCCGACGGCGCAGCTCCGAGATCATCCGGTTGAAGGCGCGGGCCAGCTCGGCCAGCTCGTCTCCGCCGCCCACCTCCACGGGGGCGGCAGTGTCGCCCGCGGCGATGGCCGCGGCGGCCCGCGAGAGCCGGCGCACGGGCCGCGTCACGCGCGGCGCGAGGACGGCCCCGACGCCGAGCGCCAGCACCAGCGCCACCAGCGACCACCCCACGGTGTAGACGCGCAGCCGCTCCGCCGCCCCGAAGGCGAGCGCCATGGGCTGCGCCACCACCGCACCCCAGCCGAGCCTGGGCACCGGCGCGAACCCGGCGAGCCAGCGGACCCCGTCCTCCCGGCGGATCAGGTGGGACCAGGCGAGGTGGCGCGAGAGGCCCACCTCGGAGATGCGGCGCTCCTCGTCCGTGAGCCGGGCCGCGGCCACGCCGTGCGCCAGGATCTCGCCGCGGGCGTCCACGAGGTACGCCACGTCGCTCCCCGCCGACAGCTCGCGCAGCCGCGCCTCGACGTCGCGCAGCGTGAACTCCGCCGCCAGCACGCGGTCCCTGGCGAGGCGGAGCGCCACCGCGATGCGCGCGGCGCCGGTCTCGGGGCGGTAGGCGCGGCCCACCGCCACCTCGCCGCGCGCGGCCGGAGCCACCGGGATCTCGCGCGCGAACCGGTCGAGGTCCTCGTCGCGGACGGCCTCCCGTCCCTGCGCGGCGTCCCCCTCCGGGCGGCGCTCGAACACCGGCCCGGCCACCGGGACGCGCCGGTCGTCCACCACCGCCGCGATGGAGACGAAGGGGAGCTGGCGGTAGGTGAGGGACAGCACCGTGAGGATCTCGCCGCGGGAGAGCTCGTCCACCTTGAAGGAGCTCCCGGCGAGGCGCAGGGCCTCGACACCGGTGGTGACGAACCGCTCGGTGAAGAGCGCCAGGTCCTCCGCGGCCTGCTGCTGCATCCGGCCCACGGTGCGCTCGACCTCGTTCCGGCTCACCGTGTAGGACACCCAGCCCAGCAGCGCGACGGGCAGGACGCCGACGCAGAGGAGGACGAGGCCGATCTTGGCGCCGAATCTCATGGCCGGTGCCGGGGCCCTCTCCCCGGGGACTGCCGCAAGCGCCTGCGGTTACGAGCGCCCTCCCGCCCGGCGAGCCCGGCCGCGCGAATGTGGTCAGCAACCGAGCGTCCGGGCAAGGCTCACAGCGGATTACCATGTCCCACAGCAGAGGGATATGCCCTGGAGATCATTCGTGAACCCAGCAGGTTGGGACCCCAACCGGCACCCGTCCGGCGCGGGCCGGCGGGGCCAAGGGCGCGTTGACTGCCTGCCCGGAACGGATATGGTTCGCGCCACCCGCGCCCCCGAGGGAGCCCCCGATGACGCTGCTCGAGAAGCTCATGCCGAAGTCGGACGACTTCTTCTCCGATTTCGAGCTGCAGGCCGCCGCGACCGTCGAGGGCGCGAAGCTGCTGAAGGCGCTGCTCGACGACTTCACCGACGTGCCCCGCAAGTGCCAGGCCATCAAGGACGTCGAGCACCGCGCCGACGACATCACCCACCGCGCCTTCGCCCGGCTCCACACCCAGTTCATCACCCCCTTCGACCGGGCCGAGATCCACCGGCTCCTCTCGCGCATCGACGACGTGCTCGACCTCGCCGACGCGGCCGCCGAGCGGCTCGGCCTCTACGACGTGGAGTCGGTGTTGCCGGAGGCGCGCGAGCTGGCGACCGTGCTCGTGGCCCAGACGCAGACGATGGAGGTGGCGGTTCGCGGGCTCCGCAACATGAAGAGCGACCCCAAGGCCATCCTCGAGGCGTGCAAGGAGATGAACGTCCTCGAGAACCAGGCGGACACGCTGACGCGCCGGACCATGGCGAAGCTCTTCAAGCGCGGAAACGATCCGCTCACGGTGATGAAGTGGAAGGAGATCATCGACCTCATCGAGGACGCGACCGACCGCGCCGAGGACGTGGCGAACGTCATCGAGGGCGTGGTGCTCGAGCACGCCTGAGCGCGCGCCGCGCCGACGCCCCGGACCCGCCCATGCTCATCGTCGCCGTCGTCCTGATCGTCCTGGTCGCGCTCGCCTTCGACTTCATCAACGGATTCCACGACGCGGCGAACTCGATCGCGACGGTGGTCTCGACGCGGGTGCTGGCCCCGCTCTGGGCGGTCGCGTGGGCGGCCTTCTTCAACTTCATCTCGGCCATGCCGGTGCTGTGGGGCGCCGAGCTGAAGGTTGCCAACACCATGGGCAAGGGGATCGTGGAGTTCGACCGGCTGCGGGCCGCCGGCAACGAGTTCGTCCTCGTCTTCATCTTCGCGGCGCTGCTCGGCGCCATCGCCTGGAACCTCCTCACCTGGTGGTGGGGGCTTCCGTCCTCTTCGTCGCACGCGCTCGCCGGCGGGATGATCGGCGCGGGGCTCCTTTCCCTGGGCCCTTCGGGGCTGGTGGGCTCGGGCATCGCCAAGATCGTCCTGTTCATCGTGCTCTCGCCGCTCATCGGCATGGTGCTCGGCTCGCTCAACATGGTGGTCGCGGCGTGGGCGGTGCGCGGCTTCACGCCCGCCAAGGTCGACCGCTGGTTCCGCCGGCTGCAGCTCGTCTCGGCCGGCATCTTCAGCTACAGCCACGGCACCAACGACGCGCAGAAGGTGATGGGCATCATCGCGGTGGTGCTGTTCGGCACCGTCTGGCGCGGGCAGCACTTCCACGTGCCGTTCTGGGTGGTGCTCCTCTGCCACGCGGCGATCTCGCTCGGGACGGTGTTCGGCGGCTGGCGCATCGTGAAGACGATGGGGCACAACCTCACCAAGCTGCAGCCCATCGGCGGCTTCTGCGCCGAGACCGGCGGCGGCGTCACCATCCTCGCCCTCGCCCACGCCGGCATCCCGGTCTCCACCACCCACACCATCACCGGCGCCATCGTCGGCGTGGGGGCGACCAAGGGCACCCGCGCGGTCCGCTGGGGCGTGGCCGGGCGCATCATCTGGGCGTGGATCTTCACGATTCCGGCCTCCGCCGCGGTGGCCGCCGCCGTCTTCCTGGCGACCCGCGGCATGCTCGCGCTCGTTCACTGATCCGCGGCGGCGGCGCCGCAACCTTCGCCCGCGAAGTGTGTTCGGGATCACGGATGGCCCAGGACCCCGATGCGGAGCTCATGGCGGCCTTCCAGCGCGGGGACGCATCCGCCTTCCGCGCCATCTACGAGAGGCACGCGCGCGCCATGGTCGCCTTCTGCCACCGGTTCGTCCGCGACGCCGCCCGCGCCGAGGAGCTGGCGCAGGACGTCTTCGTGAAGCTCCACGGCTCGGCCGGGCGCTGGCAGCCGAGCGCCCGCCTCAAGACCTATCTCTACCGCATCGCCTCGAACCACTGCCTCAACGAGCTGCGCCGGGGCGAGTACGGCGCCCGCGCCACCGAGCGCGGGGGCAGCCCCGCCCGCGACGCCGATGCGCTGCCCGACGGCGGCGCCACGCCGGAGGACGCGGCGGTGGGCGCGGCGCTGGAGCGGGCGGTCCGGTCGCTGCTCGACGACCTGCCGGAGAAGCAGCGCGCGGCGCTGGTGCTCTGCCGGTTCGAGGGCCTGTCCTACGAGGAGATCGCCGAGGTCCTCGGCACCAGCGTCTCCGCCGTGAAGTCTCTCGTCCACCGCGCCACCGTGGCGGCCGCGGCGGCCCTCGCGCCGTTCGCCATCCCGGCGAAGGAGGCCCTGCCGTGAACCACCCCCGCGAAGATCTGACCGCGCTGCTCGACGGGGCGCTCGCGCCGGCCCGGCGCGCGGTGGTGGAGCGCCACCTCGCCGCGTGCGACGCCTGCCGCGCCGAGCTGGGCGCGCTGCGCGCCGGGATCGCCGCGCTCGCGGCGGTTCCGCCGGCGCCGGGGCCGTCGCCCTTCTTCGGCGCGAGGCTCGAGGCGCGGCTGGCTGGCGCGGCGCAACCCGGGCTCCTGGCCCGGCTCGCCGGGTGGCGGTGGCGCCTCGCCGCTCCTGCCGCGGCGCTCGCCGCCTCCGTGGCGATCGCGGTGGGGGTGGTGCGGCAGCACCGGCGCGACGTCGAGGCGATGGCCGCGCACCTCGACCTGCTCGAGGACTACGAGGTGGTGGCGAGCGTCGGCGACGTGAGCACGGCCGAGGACGCCCAGATCGTGGCGAGCCTCGATCAGCTCGCGCCGCGGGAGGGCCGGCCGTGAGCCGCTCCGCCCGCCTCGCCCTCGCCGCGGCGGTCGCCGCCCTCGCGGTCGCGACGGCGGCCCGCGCCGGGGACGCGCCCGCCGCTCCGCCCGACGGTGCGCGGGAGCGGTTCGAGAAGCTCTCGCCCGAGCAGCAGGAGGCGCTGCGCGACCGGTGGCGGGCGTTCCAGGCGCTCCCGCCCGAGCGGCAGGCGGAGCTGCGCTCGAACCTCGAGCGCCTGCGCGAGATGCCGCCGGAGCGCCGCGAGCGGATCCTGCGCAACTGGGAGACGTTCCAGCAGCTGCCGCCCGGAGAGCGGCGGGACGTCCTGGAGCGGTTCGCGCGCTTCCGGGAGATGTCGCCGGAGCGCCGCGCCCAGATGCGGGCGGCGCTGCGGCAGATCCTGGAGTCCTCGCCACGCGAGCGGCAGCGCTATCTCGAGAACCTCCGGCGCTGGCGCGAGCTCTCCCCGGAGGAGCGCGAGCGCCTGCGCGAGCAGTGGCGCCAGCGGCGGAGGCGGTAGGATCGGGCGGCCCCGAGCCTCGCCTTGCTCTCCCGCGCCGCCGCGATCGCAGCTTCCCTCCTCCTCGCCGCACCCGCGACCGCGGAGCCCGCCGGCCCCCCGGACGCGAGCGCAGCGGACGACGGCGAGGCCGGGGAGACGGTGGCGCGGAGCGCCGAGCCGGAGCTTCCCGGCGCGCCCGGCCCCGGCGTGGCGGTGAAGCTCTACCTGCACCTGCGCCACACCGACCAGCGGATCCCGGACACCCAGCTCCTCTACGACCGCGCCCTCCGGACGTTCGACCTGTCGCGCTACCTCGTCGCCTGGAACCGCGAGCGGTACTTCTCCTCGTTCGCCGGGATCTCGCTCGAGGGGCGCGCCCTCGGCGGCGACCTGCGCTGGGTCCTGCTCGCGGACACGGGCGAGGTCCGGAGCGAGCGCTTTCCCGCGGTGGCGCAGGTCTGCTCGACGCTCACGGCGGGAGGCGTCCTCCGCACGCCCACGGGCCTCGACGTGGTGGGGAGCGGCAACTGCGTCCTTTCGAAGGCGGTGCGGCCGGTCGGCGAGACGCAGCTCGGGCCGGCCCAGATCACGTCCAACGGCCGGACCATGGCGGAGGAGGCGCGGAAGACCGCGTTCGTGCGGGAGGCCTACCTCGCCTACTCGTTCGGCCGCGCCGGCTTCGCCACCGTGCGCGGCGGGCGCAAGCGCATCACGGTGGGCGACGGCTTCATATACGACGACTACGCGACCGGGGCGGAGGCGGACCTCGACGTGGGCGCCGTCGGCCCGCAGTGGGACCTCGCCGCCGCGTTCTTCCAGCCGACGCGCGACTTCCCCGGCTCCGTCGCGGGGATCTCGCCGATGGTGGCGCTGCGGGCGGACTACCTCCCTTCCCTCTTCGAGCACGCCGGCCTCTTCGCGGCGTTCCAGCGTGATCGGACCGGGTCGGTCGGGGAGCTGTTCCGCGGCGAGATCGTCGAGCAGCGCGCCTCGGCGCTGGCCCGGGAAGATCCCGGCACCGTCGCCTACGCCGACACCGCCTACCTGCTCGCCACCATCCTCTCGCGCCCCATCGACAGCGACGCGTCGCTCGCCTGGCTCGGGACGAGCGGGAACGTCAAGCCGCTCGAGTGGCTGCGCCTCCAGTGGACCATGGCCGCGCTGGGCGGGAAGATCCAGCGCATCTGGTCGCCTCAGCCGGACGGCGGCGACGTCACCCTCTTCCAGGACGTCTCGGTGCGCGGGCAGATGGCGTCGTTCCGCGCCGAGGCGCCCGCCGGGCCCCTCACCGCCTCCGCCTGGGTCCTCTACCTGTCCGGCAGCGGGCCGATCGCGCGGAACGGCTCGACCTATCACGGCTTCCTCGGGATCTCCCCCTACGTCACGGCGACGAACCTCTTCTTCGCCGGCGGGCTGTCGGAGACCTTCGCGTCGCGACAGGCCACCGCGCCCGGCGTGGACGGCCGGGGGGTGATCGCGCCGGGCGTGACCCTGTCCTACGACGGATCCGACGCCTTCGCCGCCGAGGCCAAGGCGGCGTGGCTCGTCTCCGACGTGACCGGGCCCTACGGCGGCCGCGTGTACGGCACCGAGGCCGACCTGCAGGCCACCTGGACGCCGCTGAGCTGGCTGCTGCTGGGCGCCGAGCTGGACGTGCTCTGGCCCGGCGACTTCTACCCGTCGCGCGCGACGGTGTACAAGACGGTGCTCGCCGTGGACGTCCTGTTCCCGTGATCGCCGCCGTTCTCGCGCTCCTGCTCGCGTCCGATCCGCCCCCGCCGCAGGGCGGCGGAGCCCCGGCCGCCGAGGACCGCAAGGTTCCGGCAGGCAAGGAGGCGCGGAAGAAGCCTCCCGGGGAACCCCGTCCCGAGGAGACCGGACCCGGCCGCCGGGGCGGGCGCGAGCGGGGAAGCGCGGGCGCCGACGCCGAGCTGCTCCGGAACCTCGACCTCCTCGAGCGAATGGAGCTCCTCGATCACCTGGAGCTGTTCGACGGGGAGGCGGATCGCGGCGCGAAGCGGTGACGCCGGGGCGGCGGCACGGCGCCATGGGCGCCGTTCAGGCCGTGCGCGACGCCAGCATCCCGCAGGCCGCGTGCTCGTCCTGGCCGCCCGAGTAGCGGCGCACCACCGGCTGTCCGGGGAGGGCGCGCGCCAGCGCGTCGCGGAAGGCGCGCCACTCCGGCTCGCCGGGCGGGTGGAAGCGGCCGCTCGCGTCGTTCACGGCGATGGGGTTGAACCGCACCGGGATCCCGGCGAGGACCCGCCCCAGGGCCCGGGCGTCCTCCTCCCCGCAGTTCACGCCCGCCATCATCACGTATTCGATCGTCACCCGGCCGCGCCGCGCGGCGTGCTCGCGGATGGCCTCCACCAGCTCGTCGAGCGGGAAGCCCTGCTCGACGGGCATGAGGGCGCGGCGCTTCGAGGCGATGGCGGAGTTCAGGGACACGCAGAGCCGGAACTTGTGGCCCTCGGCGGTGTAGCGCCGCATCGCCGGCACCACGCCGGCCGTGGAGATGGAGATGCGCCGGGCGTCCATGCGCCCGCCGGCCGGATCGCAGAGCGCGTAGGCCGCCTCCAGCACCGCGTCGTAGTTGAGGAAGGGCTCGCCCTGCCCCATGAACACGGCGCCGGTGACGGGGAGCGCGCTGTCGGCGCGCACGTGGAGGAGCTGCGCCACGATCTCCCACGAGGCGAGCGAGCGCGTGAGCCCGAGCGCGCCGGTGGCGCAGAAGGCGCAGGCGAGCGGACAGCCGGCCTGCGAGCTGAGGCAGACGACGTGGTGGGTGTCGAAGAGGGGGATGCGCACCGACTCCACCCGGGCGCCGTCGGGCAGCTCGAAGAGGTAACGGCGGAACCCGTCGCGGGCGTCCACCGCCGAGACGCGCCGGATCTCCTCGGCCGACGCCATCGCCCCCACCCGGTCGAGGACCTCGCGCCGGACGTTCCGGGCGGCGCGCAGCGGCTCGCCGCGCCCGATGACCGCACCGAGGATTCGGCGGGCGTCGGCGAGGGCGATCCCGGTCTTGCGGGCGAGGCCCCGGCTGTCCTGGCCGGCGAGGTGGAGCACGGGCGGAACATATCCTAAGCTCCGCCCGATGAGAGGGCTCCCCCTGATCGCGCTCCTCGCGGCCGGCTCGGGGTGCATCGTGTACGAGACGCGACCGTACCGGCCCGTCCCGCCCCCGGCCGCGCCCGCGACGCGGCTCCTCGGCGAGAACGAGGCGGTGAACATCGCCTTCGACGCCGCCCGGCAGCGCGGGCTGCAGGTGAGCCGGGTGCACCGCGCCTTCCTCGACGACAGCGCGCGCTGGCACGTCGACCTCGCCGGCCGCGACCGGGCCAACCTGCTCATCGACGCGCGCACCGGGCGGCTCCTGAAGGGCAAGTTCCGGGAGTGGGACGACTGGGCGGATTGACGGCCCCGGGCGAGGCTCACCCGTCCCGGGGGACGATCCGGCGCTGCACGGCGGGGCGCGGCCGGCTCACCCACGGATTCCCGGCGAGCGCGTAGCGCCAGCGCTTCTCGGCCCAGGGACCGGCGCGATCGACGTTGACCCGGCGTGCAGCCACCACCGGCTCGCCGGGCGGGGCCGCGTCCTCGAGGAAGAGGACGTCGCCCGAGAGGTCGCGGCCGTTGTCGTCCTCGCGGCGGATGGCGAGCGCCCGGCAGAGGTTGCCGGGGCCGGTCGTCGAGTGCAGGCACCCCTCCAGCGGCTCGGCGGCGCGGAGCAGCACCGCCGACGGGAACCCCTCGGGGCCGGTCACCACGTTCATGCAGTGGCTCCTGCCGTAGATGAGGTAGACGTAGGCGACCCCCGGCGGCCCGAACATGATGGCGGCGCGCGGCGTCGGACCGAAGCGGGCGTGCGAGGCCCGGTCGGACGGACCGTGATAGGCCTCCGTCTCCACGATGCGCGCCGCGCGGCGAACGCCTCCGTCGAGGTGGACGAGCGCCTTGCCGAGGAGGTCCTTCGCCACCGCACGCGTGTCGCGCGCGTAGAAGGCTCGCGGCAGCTTCACGGATTGTCCCGCTGCCTGGGCCGGCCCGCGGGGAGCGCGTCCCGGACGTCGTCGGGTCCCGGGGGGCGGGGGCACGCCCGGACCGTAGCCCGCGGCGGACGGCGGCCGCAACCCGCCCGGGCCCGCACGAACCGTGGTCGCGGAGCCGGGGGCGATCTACCCTCCGGAAGTGCGCTCGCTGTCCCTCGCCGCGGTGCTGGCTGCCGCCCTGCCCGCGCTCGCGACGCGGGCGGCGCCGGCGCCTGCCACCCCGCATCCGCAGGACGCCAAGGGAGCGGACGAGGACTTCGAGCCCGAGATCCGCGCGCCCTCGCTCGTCTTCGGGAGCGGGGCCTCGGGGCGGAACTTCCTCGCCTGGGCCGACGTGGGCTGGCTGCGGAGCGGGGTCGGCGTGGCGCTCTCCCTCTCGGACCAGCTCGACCTCGGCCTGCGCGGGACCGCGTTCCTGCTCCACGGCGGCTTCGCCGAGCAGAACGAGGTGGACGCGTTCCTGCGCTGGGCGCCCGCCGCCGACGTGCTCCGCGCAGCCCTCGCGCTCGAGACCGGGATCGTCACCTTCGGCGGCAGCGGACCGCCAGGCTCGAGCTTCTCGTTCCGGCTGGACGCGGCGGTCGGCGCCGCGTTCGAGGGGATCGCGACGCCCTACCTCCGCGGCGCCTTCCGCGTCCTCGACTTCCACGCGCCCGACCACAACGGCTGGGCCCACGACGAGGAGCTGGGGGCGGGCGTGGAACGCACGCAGGGGCGGTTCGTGGTCGGCGTGGAGGCGTTCGTCTGGGCGAGGCCGGAGCTTCGCGGCCTCGCGGAATGGAGGGTGCGTGTCGGCTGGGCGCCTTGAGAGGGCGGCGCGCGCGGGCGTCACCCTCGCCGCGGCCCTCGCGGTGTCGGGCTGCCCCACGCGAGAGATCTCGGTGACGCCGTTCCACCTCACCGTGGACGTCGAGGGTCAGGGGCCGCTCTCGCCGCCCGCGGCCGACCCGCCCGTCGCGGCGATCGCGGGCGCGGCGCACCTCGAGGGCGACGCGACCCTCGCCATCGTCGAGCCCGGCGGCCCCACCACCGTCCGCATCGCCTTCGACCCGGCGGGGCGAGCCGTCCGGTTCCCCGCCGCGCTCGAGGGCACGCCGGTGACCGCCTACGTCCTCGTCACCGACCAGGTCCACGCCCCCGACGGAACGCCGCTCCCGTATCCGGGCCTGGCCGTGGTGGGCGGGAGCGCCGGGAACACGCAGTTCATGCTGGGCGAGGCCGACCTGGTCGGACCGGACGGACTGGCCGGCGTCCCGCTGCCGCTCGGGGCCTTCTCGGACGGGCCGGAGTTCGAGGTGTTCGCGGACGACACGGAGTTCGAGGCCACCTCCTGCGGCCTCGCGTACTACGATCTCCTCCGCGTCTTCGACCGGAGCGGAGGGACGGCCGTGCTCCGCTTCGGCGGCCAGACCGTGATGGCGGTGGACGCGGCCGCGCCGTGGCAGGTGCTCCACGTGATGAGCTTTCACCGCGTGAACTGTTCCAGCCGGACGCCCGTGTGGACGCAGCTCGCGGCCTGGCGGACGGAGTGAAGGGGGATCGCATGCGCCGCGCCAAGATCGTCGCCACCATCGGGCCGGCCTGCGCCGAGCCCGAGGCGCTGGAGACCGTGCTGGCGATGGGCGTCGACGTGGCCCGGCTCAACTTCTCGCACGGGCGCCACGAGGACCACGCCAGGACGCTCGACCGGATCCGCGCGGCGTCCCGCCACCTCGGCAAGGCCGTGGCGGTGCTCCAGGACCTCCAGGGCCCGAAGATCCGGACCGGCCCGCTCCAGGCAGGGAAGGCCGGCGTCCGCCTGGAATCGGGATCCGAGATCGTCATCACCGCCGAGGAGGCCCCCGGCGACGCGCACCTCGTCTCGACCACCTACCCCCACCTCGCCGAGGACGTGCGGCCCGGCGACCGGCTGCTGGTGGACGATGGGCTGCTCGAGCTCCGGGTCCTCGCCACCGACGGCACGCGGGTGCGCGCCGAGGTGGTGGAGGGCGGCGTGCTCGGGGAGCACAAGGGGATCAACCTCCCCGGCGTGGCGCTGCAGGCCGAGGCGCTCTCCGAGAAGGACCGCGACGACATCGCCTTCGGCATGACCCACGGCGTGGACGCGGTGGCGCTGTCGTTCGTGCGATCGGCGGAGGACGTCCGCGCCTGCCGGACCGAGATGGAGCGCTCCGGGCGGGTGGTCCCGGTGATCGCCAAGATCGAGAAGCCGGAGGCCATCGATCGGCTCGCCGAGATCATCGCGGAGGCGGACGGCCTCATGGTGGCGCGCGGCGACCTGGGCGTGGAGATCGCGCCGGAGCGCGTCCCGCTGGTGCAGAAGGAGATCTGCCGGAAGGGGAACGCCGCCGGGAAGCCGGTGATCATCGCCACCCAGATGCTCAACTCGATGATCGAGCACCCGCGGCCGACGCGCGCCGAGGCGAGCGACGTGGCGAACGGCGTCTGGGACGGCGCGGACGCGGTGATGCTGTCCGGCGAGACCGCCAGCGGTCGCTACCCCGTGCTCGCCGTCCAGATGATGGACCGGATCATCCGCGAGGCCGAGTCGGGGGCGGCGTACGTCCACCCGTCCGAGGTCTTCCGGGAGTCCTCGCCGGCACCCTTCCCCATGGTCACCGCGGCGGCGGCCTGCCAGGCCGCCGAGGTGGCGGGCGCGGTCGCCATCTGCTGCTTCACGCTCGGTGGGACCACCGCGCGGCTCCTCGCCCACTTCCGGCCGCGGGTGCCCATCGTCGCCTTCTCGCCGGACCAGTCGATCCGGCGGCGGCTGGCGCTCTACTGGGGCGTCGAGCCGCGGGTGATGGAGCCGGTCAAGAACGCGGACTTCATGGCGGAGATGGTCTCCGACCGGCTGCTGGAGGAGAAGCTGGTGAGGCCCGGCGACCGGGTCGTGCTGGTGCACGGCTCGCCGCTCGGCGTCGCCGGCCAGACCAACTCGATCCGGCTCCACCAGATCACGCATCCGTCCGAGCGCGGACCGGCGCAGCGGTACCGGGTGCCGGTCTGATCTCGAACTCGAACTCGACCTCGAACTCGAACTCGAACGCGACCTCGACCGCGACCACGACCGCGACCGCGACCTCGACCTCGATTTCGACCGCGACCTCGACCTGACGCAGGCCCCGCGCCGCGCTTCGCGCGTCACGGGACCTGCAGCATGATGTTCCCCGCCCCGACCTCGGTTGCTCTTGTCTGGAACCTCGCCTGCGTCGTCATCGCAGCCTCCCTCCTCTTGCGAGGAGGCTGCGATGACGACGCATACCGAGAACGTTCTTCCATTCCAGAAGCTCGATTGTTACCGCGTGGCTCGTGAGCTGGCGGCCCTGGTCCACGGGGCCGGGATCGCCGATGCCGAGCTTCGCGATCAGGCTACCCGCGCGGCCAAGAGCGCGTTCCTTTGCCTCTGCGAGGGGCTCCCCGGCGACCGCCCCGCCATGCG
>DATIWK010000239.1:0-9705 GCA_035519395.1 Anaeromyxobacteraceae bacterium
CATCGTCGAGTCCACCGTGGACGACAAGGGCTGGTGCCAGGCGATGCACGACGCCATCCAGGCGGTGCAGAAGAAGTACGGCCCGGCGCTGATCGAGTACGGCTACACCGAGAAGATGAAGCCGGTGGACGCCGGCTCCGCCGCGCGCCAGTACGCCTCCCGCGGCTTCGACATCGTCATCGCCCATGGCGCCCAGTACAAGAACCTGGTGCTGGAGATGGCGGACGAGTTCCCGAAGACCACGTTCGCCTTCGGCACCAGCGCCGAGATCGGCCCGAAGAACGTCTTCACCTACATGCCCCAGAGCGAGGAGACCGGTTACCTGAACGGCCTCATCGCCGGGCTCACCACCAGGTCCAACATCGTCGGCCTGGTGGGCCCGGTGGACGGCGGCGACGCCGCCCGCTACGACCGCGGCTTCGTGCTCGGCGTGAAGGCGGTCAACCAGAAGGCCGAGGTGAAGGTCGCGCACACCGGCAGCTTCGGCGACTTCGTGAAGGCCGGGGAGCTGGCCCAGACGCAGGTGAAGGCGGGGGCCGACGTGCTCACCGGCTCGTCCCAGCAGGCGCTGGGCGCGCTCCGCGCGGTGGCGACCTACAAGGACCAGCCGATCTGGTGGGTGGGCCAGGACGTGGCCCAGCTCAAGATCCCCGAGAGCACCAAGGTCATCGCCGCCGCGAGCTACGACTACGCCGCCGTGATCGAGGCGCTCATCGAGAAGCGCCAGGCCGGCGTGCTGGGCGGGGAGAACCTCCCGCTCAGCTTCGCGAACGGTGGCTTCATCTACCGGTTCAACGACGCGGTCGGGCCCGTGCTGACCAAGGACGTCCGCGCCAGGGTGGACGCCGCCAGGGCCAGCCTCGCCGCCGGCCAGCTCCCGCTCGACTGGAAGAGCGTGAAGTACTGATCGTGCCTCGCCGCGGCTCCAGCACCGGCGCCCCGCAGGACCGCGGGCCCGGGCCGGGCCCTGCCCGCGAGGTGCCCGGCACGGCCGCGCTGCCGCCCATCCGCGAGCTGGTGCTCGAGGAGATCACCAAGCGGTTCCCCGGGGTGCTGGCCTGCGATCGCGTCTCGCTGACCGTGCGCCGCGGCGAGGCGCTCGCCCTGGTGGGCGAGAACGGCGCGGGCAAGTCCACGCTCATGAACATCCTCGCCGGCCTCTACCAGCCGGACGGCGGGCGGATCCTCGTCGACGGCGCGCCGGTCCGCTTCCGCTCGCCCGCCGACGCCTTCGCCCGCGGCATCGGCATGGTCCACCAGAACTTCATGCTGGTGCCGAGCATGACCGTGGCCGAGAACGTGGCGCTGGGCCTGCGGACGCTCCAGCGCGGCCTGCGGCTCGACCTGCGGGAGGCCCGGCGGCGCGTCGCCGAGGTCTCGGCGCACCACGAGCTGCCGGTCAACCCCGACGCGCACGTCTGGCAGCTCTCGGTGGGCGAGCAGCAGCGCGTGGAGCTGGTGAAGACGCTCTGCCTGGGCGCCCGGCTCCTCATCCTCGACGAGCCCACCTCGGCGCTCACGCCGCAGGAGACCGACGACCTCCTGGAGCGCCTGAAGCGCATGACGGCGGAGCTGTCCGTCGTCTTCATCAGCCACAAGCTCAACGAGGTGAAGGCGCTCTCCGATCGCGTCACCATCCTGCGCCACGGGGCCGTGGTCTTCAGCGGCGAGACCGCGAACCACTCCACCCGGGAGCTGGCCGCGCTCATGACCGGTCACGAGGTGGAGGTGGCCCGAAACCAGGGCGGCGGCGCGGCGGGCCGGCCCATCCTGGAGGTCCGCGGCCTGCGGGTGCGCGGCGACCGCGGACACCTGGCGCTGGACGGGCTCGACCTCGAGGTCCGCGCCGGCGAGATCCTGGGGCTGGCGGGGGTCTCGGGCAACGGCCAGCGCGAGCTGGCCGGCGCGCTCGCCGGCCTGCGCCCGGCGGAGGCGGGGAGCATCCGGCTCGACGGCGAGGAGATCGCCGGCGCCACGCCGCGGCGCATCATCGCGCGGGGCATGGGCTACATCCCCGAGGACCGGCACCACGAGGGGATCGTCCCCGCGTTCACGGTCAAGGAGAACCTGGTCCTCAAGGACTTCGCCGCGGCGCGGTTCAGCCGCGGTGGCCTGCTCCGGCTGGGCGAGATCGACCGGAACGCCAGCGGGCTCCGGGAGCGGTTCGACATCCGCTGCGCCTCGACCGGCACCGCCGCCGGAGCGCTCTCCGGCGGGAACATCCAGAAGGTCATCCTGGCGCGCGAGCTGGCCCGCGGGCCCAAGGCGCTCGTCGCCGTCTACCCCACCCGCGGCGTGGACATGGGCGCCTCGGAGTTCGTCCACGCGCAGCTCCTGGCGCTGCGCGCCCGGGAGGCGGGGATCCTGCTCGTCTCGGAGGAGCTGGAGGAGATCATGAACCTCTCGGACCGCATCGCGGTGATCTACCGCGGGCGGATCCTCGAGGTGATGCCGGCGCGCGAGGCGACGCGGGAGCGGCTCGGGCTCCTCATGGCGGGGGTGGCGCATGCCTAGCCGCTTCCGCCTCGCCTACGCGGCGGCGGTGACGCTGGCGGCGGCCGCCGCGGCGGTGGCGGTCGCCGCCCTGGCGCTGCGCGCGGTCGGCGCGAGCCCGTGGGCCACCTTCGGGGTGATCCTCACCGGCCCGCTCCAGGACCTCTTCGGCGTGAGCGAGGTCCTGGTGCGGGCGGTGCCGCTCACCCTGGTCGGGCTCGGGATCGCGATCTCCTTCCGCAGCGGCATCCTCAACATCGGCGCCGAGGGGCAGATGCAGGTCGGCATCCTCTGCGGCACGGCGGTGGCGCTGGCCCTGCCGGCGCTGCCGCGGCCGCTGCTCCTCCCCCTCTGCCTCGCCGCAGGGGCGGCGGGCGGAGCCGCCTGGGGCGGGATCGCCGGGCTGCTGCGCGCGCGGCTCGACGTCAACGAGATCCTGAGCACGGTGATGCTCAACTACATCGCGGCGCAGCTCTACACGTTCCTGCTCCGCGGGCCGATGATCGATCCCGCCGAGCTGATGACCGGCTCGGGCACGCCGCAGTCGATGCGCCTGCCGCGGTCGGCCTGGCTCGACCGCCTCGTCCCGGGCACGCGGATCCACGCCGGCCTCTACCTCGCGCTCGCGCTCGCGGCGCTGGTCTGGGTGCTCCTGTGGCGCACGACGCTCGGCTTCCGGATGCGCGCGGCGGGCGCGGGGCCCAGGGCCGCGCGCTACGCGGGGATCCCGGTGGAGCGCTCGCTGGTGGGGGCGATGCTCTTCGCCGGCGGCTTCGCAGGCCTGGCCGGCGCGGTGGAGGTGGCCGGCGTCCACCACCGGGCCATCGAGGCCATCTCCTCCGGCTACGGGTTCGCCGGGATCGTGGTGGCCCTCTTCGGCGGGCTCCACCCGGCGGGGATCGTGCCGGCCGCGGCGTTCTTCGGCCTGCTGCTGTTCGGCGCCGACATGACGCAGCGCTCGGCCGGCGTGCCCGCCAACATGGTCCTGGTCCTCCAGGGCGTGGTCATCCTCGCCATCGTCTCGGCCAAGATGTACCTGAACAACCCGTACGCCCAGGAGCGCGCCGCGCGGCTCCTGCGGCGCCTCGGCGTCCGGATCGGGGCGGTCGCGCCGGCGGGAGAATCGGACAGCGCCGCCGAGGAGGCCGGGCCGTGACCGGGCACATGCTCCACGACATCCTCGCGCTGGGCGTGCCGTTCTCCGTCGCGCTGCTCCTCGCGGCCCTCGGCGAGATGTTCAACCAGCGCGCCGGCGTGTTCAACCTCGGCTGCGAGGGGATCATGAGCGTGGGGGCGTTCCTCGCCTTCCTGCCGGCGTGGTTCTTCAAGAGCGGTTCGCTCGCTCCCTGGGCCAACGTCCTCGGGTTCGGCGGCGCGGCCGCGGCGGGGGTCCTCCTCGGCGGCCTGTTCGCGCTCGTGACCGTGACCTTCCGCGCGCCGCAGGGGATCGCCGGGATCGGCCTGCAGATGCTGGGGTGGGGGCTCGCCGGATCGATCTTCCGCCACTTCGTGGGCGGCGTGACCGGCGTCGAGGGCGTCGCCGCCTGGCCCATCCCCGGGCTCTCGCGCATCCCCTGGGTGGGCACGATCCTCTTCGACCACAACCCGATCGTGTATCTCGCCTTCCTGGCGGTCCCGGCCAGCGCCTGGCTGCTCTACCGGACGCCCTGGGGTCTCCGCGTCCGCGCCGCCGGCACGCACCCCCGGGCGGCGGACAGCATGGGCGTGAGCGTCGAGCGCGTCCGGTACCAGGCGCTCATGCTGGGGGGCGCCATGGCCGGCCTGGGCGGCGCGTACCTGGCGCTCTGCCAGGCCAAGATGTTCGCCGACGACCTGGTCGCCGGGCGCGGGTTCATCGCCGTGGCCCTCGTCTACTTCGGGCGCTGGAGCCCGTGGGGCATCCTGGGCGGCGCCCTCCTCTTCAGCCTCGCGCAGGCGCTCCAGCTCTCGATCCAGGTGGGTGGGATCCGCTTCCCGTACGAGTTCGCGGTGATGCTGCCCTACGCGCTCGTGATCCTGGTGCTGGCGCTGGCGCGGAAGTCGCGCATCCTCGAGCCGACGGCGCTGGGGAAGCCCTACGACCGCGAGATGCGGGTGTGAGGGGGGGAGCCAGAGACCCGACACAGGTCGGAGGGCACCCGGGCGACCTACCCGCGCGCCGAAACGCTGGCGGCACGGTAGAATGCCGCGATGGTCCACTCGGGGCGACCTCGGGGGCTTCATGAGAGTGCTCGTCGCGGATGACAGCCCGACCGTCCGCGCCCTCGTGTCGGCGGCCCTCAAGCGCTCCGACATCGAGGTCGTCGAGGCGTGCGACGGCGGGGAGGCCTGGGAGCGGCTCCAGGCGGCCGACGCGCCACGGCTGGCGCTGCTCGACTGGGAGATGCCGCGCCTCGACGGGGTGGACGTGTGCCGCCGCATCCGCGACCGGGAGGCTGGCGGCACCGCGTACACCTACGTGCTGCTCCTCACCGCGCGCGGGGGCAGGGACAACGTGATCGCGGGGATGGAGGCGGGCGCCGACGACTACGTGGTGAAGCCGTTCGACGAGCACGAGCTGCGGGTCCGGGTCCGGGCGGGCCGCCGGATCGTCGAGCTGCAGGCCGAGCTGTTCCGCCTCCAGGAGATGTTCCGGCTCCAGTCGCGCACCGACCCGCTCACCGGCTGCCTCAACCGCCGGGCCATCGTGGAGCGGCTCGGGGCCGAGATGTCGCGCGCCAAGCGCGACGGGCGCGTGCTCGGCGTGGCGATGCTCGACCTCGATCACTTCAAGCGCGTCAACGACACCCACGGCCACGCCGCCGGAGACGAGGTGCTGCGCGAGCTGGTGAGGCGCCTGGGAGCCGGCACGCGGGTGTCCGACACCTTCGGGCGCGTGGGCGGCGAGGAATTCCTCGTCCTCTGGCCGCTCGCGGGGACGGAGGACGTCTCCGTGGCCGCCGAGCGGACGCGCGTCCTCGTGGCCGCGACGCCCTTCCCGGTGGGGCCCGGCGGCCTGGCGGTCACCGCCAGCTTCGGCGTGACCACCACCTCGGGCGCCGAGGAGCCGGAAGCGGTGATGGCGCGGGCCGATCAGGCGCTCTACGCGGCCAAGCAGGGCGGCCGGGATCGCGTCGAGCGGCGCTGACCCGGGGCGGGCGGTGGGCCTTCAGCTCCGGCCCCCGCCGAACTCGACCTCGAAGGTGCAGCGCGCGTCGCCCCGGAGCTGGCACTCGGGCTCGGCGATGCGCACGCGCTCGCCGTAGCTCTCGGCGATGCCCTCGACCATGCCCCGGACCAGGCCGCACATCAGGCGACGCGACTGGTAGCGCAGCACCAGCCGGTCCGGTCCGGCGTCGCGGACCGCGATGTCCGGCGGGCTGGCGCCGGGCAGCGCCCGGGAGGCGACGTGGATCCCGCCGAACCGGAGCAGGAACGACTTCGCGTCCGGGGCGGCGAACACGCTGGGGTAGGCGGCCTTCGCGCCGATCGCCCAGAACCGCCCGTAGTCGGCGAGCAGCTCCGCTGCGGGCGTCCGCTCGGCGCTCGCGAGCGAGTCCACCAGGGCGCGGACCCGCTCGTCCGGGACCTCGCGGAACGCGAGCGCCTCGTCGGCGGGGACCAGCGCGTCGTAGACGGCCTGGGCCTCCGGCGTGCAGCGGCTTCGCACGAAGTCTCCGAGCGAGCGGATGATGCCGACGTGCACCGGGATCCCCATCCCTACCGGCGCACATCGCGCCGGTACCGTTGAGGATCATCTCACGTCCGGTGCCCCCCTGTCTCGCTACGGCCATGGGGGTGCGCGTCATTCTGCCGCGGCCTCGCGCTACCCGCCGGATCGCACCACCGCCAGCATGCGCGAGGGCACCTCTCCCAGCCCGCGGAACAGGTGGGGCTTCGTGGCGTCGAGGTAGGCGCTGTCGCCGGGCCGCAGGGTGGTGCGCGCGCCGTCGTAGAACAGCTCGATGGCGCCGTCGAGCACGTAGACGAACTCCTGGCCGTCGTGGGCCAGCGGCTTCGCGTCCGTGGCGCGCGGGTCGAAGGTGAGGAGGAACGGCTCCATCTCGTGGCCGGGCGTGCCGGGGTGCGTGAGGCTGGTGAAGGTGTAGCCCTGGTCCGTGTCGCCCTGGTCGAAGCCGACGCGGGCCTCGCCGGCCCGGGTGATGGTGAGCTCCTCCGGCGCCGCCCCGCCGCCGTGGAGCAGGCCGCCCACCTTCGAGCCGAGCACGCGGGAGAGCTTGATGACCACGCCGATCGAGGGGACCTCGCGTCCCTCCTCGAAGGCGGCGAGCCGCTCGGGCGAGAGCCCCGCCATCCGGCACACCTCCTCCCGCCCCAGCTCCTGGGCCTCGCGCATCCGGCGGATCCGCTCTCCGATGTCCCGCTGCATTCAGGGCCTCCTTCTTGCTGGGGGGCGTTCCGCCGTTCAGCCCTCGCGCTCGGCCGGCACGATCCGGCCGCTCCGCGAGCGCAGCTCGCGCCAGTGCCGCTCGATGGCGGCGCGCAGGTCCCTCGCCTCGACCCCCGACCGCTGGAAGCGCCGCTGCAGCGAGAGGTACAGCTCGAGCGCCTCCGCCGAGAACTCCGGCTCGACGTTCACCACCAGCTTCCGTCCGTCCACGATCTCGATGACGGGGTAGAGCCCGGACCGGACCGCGAGCCGGACCAGCTCCACCCCCAGCGCCGGCTCCGACTTCCAGCCGGTCGGGCAGGGCGCGAGCGCGTGCAGGAAGCGGAACCCCCGCGCGTCGAGGGCGCGCCGCATCTTGCGGAGGGCGTCCTGCGGGTGGGCGAGGGACACGCTGGCGGCGTAGGGGATCCGGTGGGCGGCGAGGATCCCGAGGATGTCCTTCTTCTGCTCCCGCTTGCCGCGTGGGGTGTTGGTGGTGGCGGCGCCGGCCGGCGTCGCCGAGGAGCGCTGCCCGCCCGTGTTTCCGTAGATCTCGTTGTCGTAGCAGACGTAGAGGACGTCCTCGTCGCGCTCGGCGGCCGCGGACAGGCTCGCCATGCCGATGTCGTAGGTGCCGCCGTCGCCTGCCCAGACCACCACCCGCGTGGCCTCGCCGTTCAGGCGGGCCACCTGCGCGAGCCCGGTCGCCACCGCCGCCGCCGCGCCGAAGGTGCTGAGCACCGCGGGCGCGCCCAGGGCGGAGAAGGGGAACGGCCCGGCGGCCACCGCGGCGCAGCTCGCGGGGATGACGAGCTGCACCGGCCGGCCCTCCACGGCCCTGCCGAGGAGCTGGAAGGCGGTGGACATCCCGCAGCCGCCGCAGTTGGAGTTGCCGGGGCGCAGGAGCGGTTCGCAGGCCGGGGACCGATCCCCGGGGAGCGTCGCCAGGACCGAGTCGCTCATGCGCCAGCCTCCAGCAGCACGGGGTCTCCCGCGACGCGGCGCGCCGCGAGGTCGGCCGCGATGGCCAGCACGTGCTCCGGGCGGACGTCGCCGCCGCCCAGCCCGATCATGTAGCCCTGCACGATGGCGCCGGGCTCGGCCTCGCCCCGCGCCTCTCCCCAGAGCACGCCACCGAAGCCGAGGCTGACGTTCCGGTCGACGACGGCGATGCGTCGCACCCCGCGGAACAGCCGGGCGAGCGCGGCGCCGGGGAACGGGCGCAGGGCACGGACGCGGACCGCCCCCAGCTTCTCGCCGCGGGCGCGCGCGGCGTCCACCGCCCGCTCCACGGTCGAGGCGATGGTCCCCATCGACACCACCAGCGCCTCGGCGTCCTCGGTCCGGTAGGCGACCACCGGGTCCGCCGGGCGGCGGCCGAAGACCGCCTCGAACTCGTCCTGCGCCTCCCGGTAGACCTCGAGGACGCGACCCATCGCCTCCTGGTGCTGGGCCCGGTGGACCTCGGTGGCGTGCGGGACGTCGATGCCCCCGAGGACGCGCGGGGTCGAGGTCAGGCGGCCCGGGTGGGCGAGCGGCGGGAGGAAGCGGTCCACGGCCTCCTGCGCGGGGACGTCCGTCTGCGCCATGGTGTGCGAGAGGACGAAGGCCTCCTGGCAGACCATGACCGGGAGCAGCACCCGGCGATCCTCCGCCAGCCGGAAGGCGAAGAGCACCGAGTCGAGGACCTCCTGGTTGTCGGCGCAGTAGAGCTGGATCCAGCCGGCGTCGCGCAGCAGGAGGGTGTCCCCGTGGTCCGCCCAGATGTTCCAGGGCGGGCCGAGCGTGCGGTTGGCCGCCGCCATCACCACCGGGAGGCGCAGCAGCGCGGCCGCGACCGCGTTCTCCGCCATGAGGGCGATGCCGTTCGAGGACGAGGTGGTGAAGGTCCGCGCCCCGCCCGCGGCCGCCCCGATGCAGACTGCCATGGCGCTGTGCTCGCTCTCCACCCGCACCACGCTGCCCTTCTCGATCTCCTGGTTGCAGAGCAGCTCCATGCACTCGGTGGACGGGGTGATGGGGTAGACGCCGCTGCAGAACCCGCGGGCGCCGCGGTTGGCGCGCCCGGCCAGCGCCGCCGCCAGGGCCGCCGCGTGGTTGGCGCTGATGAGCTGGACCCCCATGGCCTTCACCCCACCGCCGCCTCGGCGGTCATCTCCATCGCCCGCCGCGGGCACTCGGCCACGCACATGCCGCAGCCCTTGCAGTAGTCGCCGTCGATCCGATAGCCGTCGCCGTCGCGGCGAATGATCCCCTCCGGGCAGTAGAGCAGGCAGGTGTCGCAGCGGGTGCAGCTCCCGCAGGAGAAGCAGCGCGACGCCTCCTCGGGCCCGTCGAGCCCCCGGTTGACCTCGGCGAACCCGCGCCGCTCCTCGGGGCGGAGGTGGCGCTCGCGCCTGGGCGGCGACACCTCGAAGTGGCCGAAGCGGACGTGTGCCGGCGAGACGATCTCGTCCGGCCGCGGTGGGGCCTCCGCCGGAGCGGGGCGGCCCTCGAGCGCCGCGAGGGCGCGCTCGGCGACCCGGCGGCCGTGCCCCACCGCGTGGGTCACCGTCCCGTCGCCGGTGACGACGTCGCCCGCGAGCCAGACGTTCGTGGGCGCCGCGCCGTCGAGGGCCCGCCCGTCCTTCACCGACCAGCCGCGCGGGAGGATCGAGAGATCGGCGCCCTGGCCCAGGGCGAGCAGCACCGCGTCGCAGGGGAGGGTGCTCGTCCGGTCCGTGACGATCGGCCGGCGGCGGCCGCTCGCGTCCGGCTCGCCCAGCTCGACCTCGGCGAGCTCCACGCCGGCGACGGTCTCGCTCCCCAGGATCCGCACGGGCTGGCGGTGGGTGAGGAGCTCC
>DATIWK010000240.1:0-55362 GCA_035519395.1 Anaeromyxobacteraceae bacterium
GAGGAGCTCCGCGACGAGATCATCCAGACCTGCGCGCGCAACGGCGGCCACCTCGGGTCGTCGCTGGGCGCCGTCGAGATCAACGTCGCGCTCCACTACGTGTTCGACTCCCCCGTCGACAAGCTCGTCTGGGACGTCGGCCACCAGGCCTACGCGCACAAGCTCCTCACCGGCCGGCGGGAGCGGTTCCGCACCATCCGGACGGAGGGCGGGCTGGCCGGCTTCCCCGAGCGGCACGAGTCCGAGCACGACGCGTTCGGGGTGGGGCACGCCTCCACCGCCATCTCCGCGGCCCTGGGCATGCTCGAGGCGAAGCGGCTCTGTCGCGCGCCCGGCAAGGTCGTGGCGGTGGTGGGCGACGGGGCCATGACCGGCGGCGTCGCCTTCGAGGGGCTGAACCAGGCCGGCTACCTCCAGCGGGACCTGCTGGTGGTCCTGAACGACAACGAGATGTCGATCTCGCCCAACGTGGGCGCGCTCTCGGAGTGGTTCTCGAAGAAGTTCGCCTCCCGCACCTACAACCGCTGGCGCCACGCGGTGAAGGACTTCCTCGCCCAGCTCCCTCAGGGGCCGCAGGCCATCGAGATCATCCGCCACGGCATCAACGCCACCAAGGCGCTGGTCACGCCCGGCATCCTCTTCGAGGGGCTCGGGTTCCACTACGTCGGTCCGGTGGACGGGCACGACGTGGGCGGGCTGGTGCAGACCTTCCAGAAGCTCGTCACCTTCGACGGCCCCGTCCTCGTCCACGCCATCACCACCAAGGGCAAGGGCTACCATCCGGCCGAGTCGGACAAGGCCACCCGCGGCCACGGGCTCTCCTTCTTCGACGTCGCCACCGGGCGGCCGGTGAAGAAGTCGTCGTCGAAGGCCTACACCGACCTCTTCGCCGAGGCGCTCTGCGCCGAGATGGAGAAGGACGAGCGGATCGTCGCCGTCACCGCCGCGATGCTGGAGGGGACCGGCCTCATCAAGGCGAAGCAGCGCTTCCCGGAGCGCACCTACGACGTCGGGATCGCGGAGCAGCACGCGGTCACCTTCGCCGCCGGCCTGGCCTGCGAGGGGATCCGGCCGGTGGTCGCCATCTACTCGACGTTCCTGCAGCGCGCCTACGATCAGATCATCCACGACGTGGCGTTGCAGAAGCTGCCGGTGACCTTCGCGCTCGACCGGGGCGGCCTGGTCGGCGCCGACGGCAAGACGCACCAGGGGGCGTTCGACCTCGCCTACCTGCGCTGCGTGCCGAACCTGGTGGTCATGGCGCCCGCCGACGAGAACGAGCTGCGCCACATGCTCCACACCGCGCTGGCGCTGGAGGGACCGGCGGCGTTCCGGTTCCCCCGCGGCGCCGCGGAGGGCGTGGCGCTCGACCCCGAGCCCCAGGCCCTGCCGGTCGGGAAGGGGCGCGTGGTCCGCGCCGTGCCGGGGAAGCCCGACCTGGCCCTGGTCTCGGTGGGGACGACGCTCGGGGCGGCGCTGCAGGCGGCCGAGACCCTCTCCCAGGAGGGGATCGCCGCCACCGTGGTCGATGCACGGTTCGTGAAGCCGCTCGACGAGGAGCTGATCTGCGGGGAGGTGGCCCGCGCCGGCCGCGCCGTCACGGTGGAGGAAGGCTGCCTGGCGGGCGGCTTCGGCGCCGCCTGCCTGGAGGCCTTCGAGCGGCACGGCCTCCTCGAGGCCGGGCTCCCCGTCCGGCGGCTCGGGATCCCGGACGAGTTTGTGACCCATGGTGAACAGGCCCGGCAGCGGTCCGCCGTCGGGCTCGACGCCGCCGGGATCGCCCGCGCCTGCCGCGAGGTGGTGGGCTCGCGGGCGGCGCGCGGAGCGGCGTGACGCGCCCACGAGGGGGCGTGACGCGGCGGCGGAGCAAGCCGGCGTGAGTGGCCCCCCGGCAAGAAGGAAGCAGCGCATCGACGTCCTCCTCGTCGAGCGCGGGCTCGCCGAATCCCGCGCCAAGGCGCAGGCGCTGGTGCTGGCCGGGGCGGTGGTCGCGGGCGAGGCGCGCGTCGAGAAGCCCGGGGCCCTGGTCGACCCGGCGCTGCCCATCCGGCTGAAGGAGGACGCCGCGCCGCAGCGGTACGTGTCGCGCGGTGCGCTCAAGCTGGAGCGCGGGCTGGAGGCCTTCCCCGTCGATCCGCACGGGAAGGTCTGCGCCGACCTGGGCGCCTCCACCGGCGGCTTCACCGACCTGCTGCTGCAGCGGGGCGCGGCGAAGGTGTACGCGGTGGACGTCGGCTACGGCCAGCTCCACCCGCGCCTCCGCGCCGATCCGCGGGTGGTGGTCCGCGAGCGCGAGAACGCGCGCCACCTGGAACGGGGGTCGCTGGGCGAGCCCGTCGACCTGGTGGTGGGCGACCTCTCGTTCATCTCGCTGCGGCTCGTGCTTCCGGCGGTCCGCCGCATCCTGCGGCCGGGAGGCGAGGCGGTCCTGCTGGTGAAGCCGCAGTTCGAGGTCGGGCGGGGCGAGGTGGGGAAGGGCGGGGTGGTGCGGGACGACGCGCTGCGGCGCGCCGCGCTGGACGCCGTCGCCGAGGCCGCGCGCGGCGAGGGGTTCGAGGTCCTCGGGCACGCCGAGTCGCCGATCGAGGGACCCGCCGGGAACCGGGAGTGGCTGCTCGGCCTGCGGCTTCCCCTGTCCCGTGCGGGGGAGGGGGATGGAGGTTGACGGAGGGCGGGCCATCTGTTACCTACACCGCACATTTTCGCCCCGGGATCGCCGGGTTACGAAAGTGGGCCAGCAGCTGCGCCCACTTTTTCTTTTTTCGGGACATGACAGGAATCGGAGAGACGCCGGTCGTAGACCAGGTGAGACGGCTCGTCGAGCCGGTGCTCGCCCGCGACGGCTACGATCTGGTCGAGGTGGAGTGGGGGCGCGAGGGGCCGCGCTGGGTGCTCCGGCTGTTCGTGGACCGCGCCGGTGGCGTCGGCATCGACGACTGCCAGGCGGTGTCGCGCATCGTCGAGCCCATCCTCGACGTCGAGGACGTCATCGAGCCCGCCTACGACCTCGAGGTCTCGTCGCCCGGGGTGGACCGCCCGCTCCGCAAGCCCGCCGACTTCGACCGCTTCTCGGGGCAGCGCGCCCACGTCCGCACCTACGGGCCGCTCGACGCGACGGCGCCGGGCTCCACCCACCGCAAGAACTGGACCGGCGTCCTGAAGGGCTTCCGCGACGGCGCCGTCGAGATCGAGGTGGACGGCGCCCTCCACCGAATCCCCCACGACCAGATCGCCAAGGCGCACCTCGAGTACGACTTCGAGGCCGACCTCGAGAGGAAGGGCTAGGCCATGCAGCAGAACGTGAACCTCAACCTCATCCTGGACCAGGTCGCGAAGGACAAGGGCATCGAGCGCGCCACGCTCATCGCCATCCTCGAGGAGTCGATCGCCAACGCCGGCAAGCGCCACTTCGGCCTGGAGCGGAACATCAAGGCCAAGTACGACGAGGACAAGGGCCAGATCGACCTCTTCCAGGCCCTCACCATCGTCGACGAGCCCACCGAGGAGATCCCGCTCCCCGACCCGGTCAACATGATCCCGGTCTCGGTGGCGCGCGCCAAGGGCATCGACGTGGAGCCGGGCGACGAGCTCGACTTCCCCGTCTACTACCGGCTGGAGGACGAGGCCGAGGCCCGTGCGCAGGACGAGCAGTGGGGCGACCTCCTGCGGCTCAAGACCTACCGCCGCTCCTTCGGGCGCATCGCCGCCCAGACCGCGAAGCAGGTGATGATCCAGGGCACCCGCAACGCGGAGCGCGAGAACGTCTTCAACGAGTACAAGGACCGCAAGGGCGAGCTCATCACCGGCATCGTGCGCCGCTTCGAGCGCGGCAACGTGATCGTGGACCTGGGACGCGCCGAGGCGGTGCTCCCCGTCCGCGAGCAGGTGCCGCGCGAGAGCTACCGCGCCGGCGACCGGATCCAGGCCTACGTGCTGGACGTTCTCCGGGAGTCGAAGGGGCCGCAGATCATCCTGAGCCGCGCCTCGGTGGAGCTGCTCAAGAAGCTCTTCGAGCAGGAGGTCCCGGAGATCGCCGAGGGCGTGGTGGTGATCGAGGCCGCCGCCCGCGAGCCGGGCGGGCGCGCCAAGATCGCGGTCAGCTCCCGCGACTCCGACGTGGACCCGGTGGGCGCCTGCGTGGGCATGAAGGGCAGCCGCGTGCAGGCGGTGGTCCAGGAGCTGCGCGGCGAGAAGATCGACATCGTCCCCTGGCACGAGGACCCGGCGCGGTTCGTCTGCAACGCGCTCGCGCCGGCCGAGGTCTCCCGCGTGCTGCTCGACGACCAGAACAACGCCATGGAGATCATCGTCCCCGACGACCAGCTCTCCCTGGCCATCGGCCGCCGCGGCCAGAACGTGCGCCTCGCCTCCCAGCTCACCGGCTGGAAGCTCGACATCAACTCGGAGTCGCGCGTGAAGGAGATGCGCGAGTTCGCCCGCGAGAGCTTCACCGCCATCGGGATCCCCGAGGGGACGCAGGAGATGCTGTACGCGCACGGGTTCCGCAAGTCGCAGGACGTGGCCAACGCCGCACAGGAGATGCTCACCCAGTTCCCCGGCTTCACCATGGACATGATCCCGGACCTGCAGAAGCGGGCCCGGGAGCAGTCGATCGTGGACGCCGAGACCGAGATGCGGCTCGAGCAGGAGCGCGAGGCGGCGCGCATCGCCGAGGCGCGGCGCCACCCCGACGAGCTGACGCAGGAGGAGCGGATGGCCCGCGTCCGCGGCGTCGGCGAGAAGACGATCGAGCAGCTCAAGGTGGCCGGGTACCCCACGGTGGAGGCGATCCACGGCGAGGGCGACGTGATGAAGCTCGCGGAGTCGAGCGGGCTCGGGATCAAGAAGGCGCGGCAGATCAAGCACGCGGTGGGCGTCTACCTCGAGGAGGAGGCCAAGCTGCGCACCGAGCTGAACGCGGAGCGGGATCGCGCCAAGGCCGAGGGGGCCGGTGTGTGAGGGAGCGGGCGAGGACCTGCGTCGGGTGCGGCCGAACCGCCGACCCGCGCACGCTCGTCCGGCTGAGGATCGAGGGTACGAACGTGATCGTCGACGCGAAGAGGACCGGGGGGCGGGGCGCATGGCTGCACCCCGCGCCGGAGTGCCTGGAGAAGGCGCTCCGCCGCCGCGCGTTCGCGCGCGCGTTCCGCCGCTCGGACCTCGCGTGGGACGGGCCGGCGCTGCGTGCCGGGTTGACGGGAAACGCCCGTAAGGATTAGGAGTCACGGCAATGTCCAAGAAGCGGGTCCACGAGCTCGGCAAGCAGCTCAAGGAGCAAGGCATCGAGCTCTCCAACCAGGAGCTCGTCGAGAAGCTCCACGCCCTCGGGTACGACGTGAAGAGCCACTCGTCGTCGCTCGAGGACGATCAGGCGACGGCTGCCTTCGAGAAGATCCTGGGCGAGAAGAAGCCGAAGCCCGCCCCGGTCCGCTCCGCGGGGCCCGGGTTCGTGGTCCGCAAGCGCGTCCACACGGACGTGGTGCACGCGCCGGAGCCGTCTTCCTCCCCCGTCGCCGAGTACCAGGCCGAGCTGCCGCCCGTCGAGGCGGGCGGGGAGGCGCCCGAGCCCGAGTTCGTGGAGGCGCCGCCCATCGCCGATGTCCCGGCCCAGCCCCTCGCGGCCGACGCCGCCCAGGCGAGCCCGGCTGCCGCCGCGCAGGCGCCGGTCCCGGTGGCGCGCCCGGCAGCGGCGACGCCCGCGCTGGCCGGCGCGGCCCCGGCCGCCGCGCCGCTGCCGATGGCCGCTGCGCCCGCCGCGCACGGGCCGGCGCACGCGCCCGCGCACCCGCCGCGGCCGGCCACCGATCCGCGGACCCTCCGCCCCACCTCGACGCAGGCGGTGGTCATCTCGCGTCCCACCATCCCGGTCCGGCGCGTGACGCCGCCGACCCAGCCGCGCAGCGCCTACCCCGCCGCCCCCGGGCCGCGCGCGCTGGGCGAGGTGCGCGAGCTCAAGGTGGTGCCGGGTTCGCTGGGCCGCGAGCGCGAGTTCATCGACGTCTCGCGCGACCGCAAGCGCCGCGGCACGGGCCGTCCCGTCTCCGAGGAGGCGGCCAAGAACCTCTCCGGCAAGGAGCTGCTCCAGGCCGCGATCTCCGACCGCGCCTACATCCCCATCCGCGGCAAGAAGAAGAAGCCGACCAAGAAGGGAGCCAAGACGCAGATCACCGAACGCGCCGAGCACAAGAAGGTCATCCGGGTGGAGGAGTCGATCTCCGTCTCGGAGCTCTCCCAGGCCATGGGCGTCAAGGCGTCCGACCTCATCCGCAAGCTGATGCAGGGCGGGACCATGGCGACCATCAACCAGCAGATCGACGCCGACACCGCCGCGTTCCTGGCGACCGAGTTCGGGTTCACCGTCGAGAAGAAGGGCTTCGAGGTCGAGGAGTACATCCCCGAGGTCAAGGTGGACGAGTCGAAGCTCGTCACCCGGCCGCCGGTCGTGACCGTGATGGGCCACGTCGACCACGGCAAGACGTCGCTCCTCGACGCCATCCGCCAGACCGACGTCGCCGCCGGCGAGGCGGGCGGGATCACCCAGCACATCGGCGCCTACTCGGTCCAGACGCCGCAGGGCCCCATCACCTTCCTCGACACGCCGGGCCACGAGGCCTTCACGGCGATGCGCGCCCGCGGTGCGCAGGTGACCGACCTGGTGGTGCTGGTGGTGGCCGCCGACGACGGCGTGATGCCCCAGACCATCGAGTCGATCAAGCAGGCCAAGGAGGCGGGGGTCACCATCCTCGTCGCCATCAACAAGGTCGACAAGCCGGGCGCGACGCCCGAGCGCGTGATGCAGCAGCTCACCGAGTACGAGCTGGTCGGCGAGCAGTGGGGCGGCACCACCATCATGGTGCCCGTCTCGGCGCGCACCAAGCAGGGCATCAAGGAGCTGCTCGAGTACATCGCCCTGCAGTCGGAGGTGCTGGAGCTCAAGTCCAACCCCGACAAGCTCGCCTCCGGCCACGTCATCGAGGCGAAGCTGGAGAAGGGGCGCGGCCCGGTCGCGACCGTGCTGGTGGAGGAGGGCACCCTCCGCGTCGGCGACGCGCTGGTGACCGGCTCCCACCACGGCCGCGTGCGCGCGATGATGAACGAGCGCGGGGAGCAGGTGAAGGACGTGCCGCCGGGCTACCCGGTGGAGGTCCTCGGCCTCTCCGGCGTCCCCACCGCGGGCGACGACTTCAACGTGGTGGAGGACGAGAAGGCGGCCAAGGAGGTGGCGGAGCACCGCGCCGAGAAGGCGCGGCAGAAGGAGCTCGGCTCGGTCAAGAAGGCCACCCTCGAGGACCTGTTCGCCAAGGCCAAGACGTCCGCCGCTAAGGTGCTCAACGTGGTCGTCAAGGCGGACGTGCAGGGATCGGCGGAGGCGGTGACGCAGGCGCTCGAGAAGGCCGCCACCAAGAAGGTGGGCGTGAAGGTCCTCGACTCGGGCGTGGGCGCCATCACCGAGTCCGACGTCCTCACCGCCGCGGCCGGCACCGCGGTCATCGTCGGCTTCAACACCAAGCCGGAGACCAAGGTCGAGCAGATCGCCAGCCAGCAGGACGTGCGCATCCTGCTCTTCGAGATCATCTACGAGGCGGTGGACAAGATCCGCGAGGAGATGGCCGGGCTGCTCGAGCCCATCATCAAGGAGAAGCCGCTCGGGAAGGCCGAGGTCCGCGCGCTCTTCAACATCCCGAAGATCGGGGCCATCGCCGGCTCGGCCGTCACCGAGGGCCTGGTGCGGCGCGGCGCGCACGTCCGCGTGCTCCGCGAGCGCAAGGTGATCCACTCCGGCAAGATCGGCTCGCTGAAGCGGGTCAAGGACGACGCGCGGGAGGTGGCGGCGGGCCTGGAGTGCGGCATCGGGATCGACGGGTTCGCCGACGTGAAGCCGGGCGACGTCCTCGAGGTCTTCGAGCTGGAGGAGATCCGGCCCTCCCTCGACTAGGCCGGCGCACGGTCCTGGGCAAAACGGGTGGCCGCCATGTTCGTCGGGGTCCTCCGCCTGACCCTTCACCTCCCCTCGCCGGGCTCGCTCAAGTCCAAGCGCCACCTGGTGCGATCGGCCATCGACCGGGTCAAGGCCCGGTACAACGTCTCGATCGCCGAGGTGGGGGACAACGACCTGTGGCAACGGAGCGTGGTGGGCGTCACCGCGGTGGGGAACGACCACGCCTTCGTCAACGAGACCCTCGACAAGGTGTCCGACTTCGTCGCCTCGATGCACGGCGGCCAGATCCAGGTGACGGGGCGCGACCTCGAGATCGTCCCGTACGGCGACCACCTCGGCGAGGACGGCGGGCGGACGCTCGCCGACGCCGAGGCGGACGAGGAGTGAACGAGCCATGACCGGCAGCAACCGCCCGGCGCGCGTCGCGTCCGAGTTCCAGCACGAGGTCTCCCGCGTCCTGGCGCGCGGTCTCAAGGACCCGCGCATCACCGGGTTCGTCACGGTCACCGGCGCGAAGATGTCCCCGGACCTGCGCGAGGCCACCGTCTACGTGTCGATCCACGGCGACGACCGGACGCGCGAGGGGACGCTCGAAGGCCTGCGCGCCGCCGCCGGGTACCTGCAGCGCGAGGTCTCGCACGCCCTGAAGCTGCGCCACACGCCGCACCTCCGCTTCGTGTACGACGAGTCGATCGAGCGCGGCGACCGGATGAACCGGCTCATCCGCGAGGCGCGGGAGAAGGACGCGGCGGTGCCGCCGGCAGAGCCCGGGTCGGAGCCGGATCCCTCCACCTGAGGGCGCCATGCGCGGAGGCGTCCTCGTCGTCGACAAGCCGTCTGGCCCGACCAGCTTCGAGGTGGTGAAGCGGGTGCGCCGGCTGCTGCGGGCCGCCAAGGCGGGCCACACCGGGACGCTCGACCCCATGGCCACCGGCGTCCTGGCGGTCTGCGTGGACGACGCCGTGAAGCTCCAGCAGTGGCTCACCGACGGCGACAAGGCCTACCAGGCCACGGTCGCGTTCGGCGCGGCGACCGACACCGAGGACGCGGAGGGGGAGGTGGTGGCGCGCGCCGACCCCGCTGGCCTCGACGCCGCGGCGATCCGCGCGGCGCTGCCCCGGTTCACCGGCGAGATCGAGCAGGTGCCGCCCATGTACTCGGCGGTGCGCGTCGGGGGCCGGCGGCTGCACGAGGCCGCGCGGGCCGGGGAGGAGGTGGACCGCGCCGCGCGGCGCGTGACGGTCCACGACCTCGAGCTGCTCGAGGTGGCCGGCGTCGAGGGCGGACTGCGGCGCGCGCGCCTCGCGGTCCGCTGCGGGAAGGGGACGTACGTCCGCACGCTGGCGGCGGACCTCGGCCGCGCGCTGGGCGTGCCGGCGCACCTGGTGGAGCTGCGGCGGACGCGGGCCGGGCCCTTCGACCTCGGCCGCGCGCTCGAGCTCCGCGAGGCCGAGTCGATCGCGTCCGGAGCAGGCGGGCCGGCGGCGCTCGCGAGGCGCCTGGTCCCGCCGGAGGAGGCGATGGCCTTCCTCCCCCGCGTCGAGGTGCGCCCGGACGAGGCGCGCGCGCTCCTCCAGGGAAGGGCCCTCTCGCGCCCCGGCACGCCCGACGGCGAGGCCTGCGCCGTGCTCCCCGGGCTCGGCCTGGTGGCCATCTGCGAGGCGAGCGGCGGGAGCGTCCGGCCGGCGCGGGTCCTGATCGCCGCGGCGGAGCTGGCGGGGTCGGGGGGGTGAAGGCCGGTGGCGGCGGCGAGGCCTCTCAGCGCTTCACGGCCTTCCGCGCCACGCGGTGCAGCGCCACGTTCGCGCCGCCGTCCTTCTTGAGGCTCACCGCGAACTTCACGGGGTCGTAGCCGTCGAGGCTGAGCCGGATCCAGACCACCGCGGCCTTGCGGGCCACCTTCACGCGCGACGGCGTCCTGCCCAGGCGCTGGCCGGTGTCGAGCCGCTCGATGACCGCGCCGGGCGGGGTGGAGCGGAGGTTCAGCTCGACGGTCGCGACCGCCGGCGCGGCGGGCGCGGCAGGCCTGGCGAGGTGGGCAGGCTCCGGCAGACGTGCGGGCGCCGCGGGGGCGGGGAGGGGGGCGGAGAGCGGCGGCGGGATGCGTGCCGGCGTCGCGGGGGCGCCCGGCGGCACCGCGGGCGCCGGCGTGCGGCGGACCAGCGCCTGGACCGAGCGCCAGGCCGCCTCCGCCGCGGCCGCCACGCGCCGCGGCGCCCCGGCCGCCAGCGCCGCCGCGGCCAGCGCCAGGACCGCGGCCACCGCCACGGCGCCCACGATCCGGCGGGAGCGCCCGGCCGCCTTGGCCTTCCCCACCACGCGCAGGGCCTCGCCCAGCGCCGCCATGGAGCGGAAGCGGTCGGACGGCCGCTTCTCCAGGCAGCGCATCGTCGCCGCCGCCAGGTCCGGCGGGATCCGCTCGCGGCGCGGCGTCCGGGGCGGGAGGGGCGGGGGCGGCTCCTCGCGCAGCTTGGTGACCAGCTCCACGAAGCCGTCGGCGCGGAACGGCACGGAGCCGGAGAGCAGCTCGTACAGCACCACGCCCGCGGCCCACACGTCCGCGCGCGAGTCCACCTCGCGCCCGGTGGCCTGCTCCGGCGCCATGTAGAGCGGCGTCCCCAGGATCATCCCGGTGGCGGTCGCGGTCCCGTCCACCGCGTCGCGGAGCTTGGCGACGCCGAAGTCGAGCACCTTCGCGAAGTCCTCGCCGCGGCGGCTCACCACGAAGACGTTGTCGGGCTTGAGGTCGCGGTGGACCACGCCCTTGGCGTGCGCCGCCTCGAGCGCGTCGCAGACCTGCGCCATGAGGGTGGCGATGCGTCGCACCGGCGGCCACCTCCGCCCGCGCTTCTTCATGATCGCCCGGAGGCTCTCGCCCTCGAGCAGCTCCATCACCAGATAGGCCAGCCCCGGCGCCTCGACGAAGTCGGTGACCTCGACGATGTGCTCGTGATCCACGTCGTTGACGACGCGCGCCTCGCGGAAGAACCGCTGCACCACGTCGGGCCGCGCCACGTACTCGGGGTTGAGCACCTTGATGGCCGCGGCGCGCCCCAGCCGGACGTGCTCGCCGCGCCAGACCCGCCCCATGGCGCCCTCGCCGAGCAGCGAGACGAGCCGCCAGCTCCCCAGCTCCGATCCCGGCCCGATCTCGGCCGGCGCCGTCCGGAAGCCCTCGGTCGCCGGACCGGACCCGCTCGCCGTGGTCCCCTTCATCGCGGGCCATCCTAGGCGCCAAGCGGCCCGGCCGAAACGGCGGGGGTGTGCGGACGTGTGCGCGGCGCCGCTCACCCGTCCGAGGAGGGGCCCGGCGGGCGCGCCCCGGTGAGGCGAGGTGGTTGACTCCCCTCGTCAAATCGCTTAAGACCCCACCTTCCAACGGGCCCACTGCCGCCCGCGGCGCGCGCCTTCGCCCCCGCAGCGGTGGTCCTCCGATCGAAAGGAAGAAACGACTATGGCGCTGGTGCAGGAGAAGAAGACCGAGCTCGTCCACAAGTACCGCCGGCACGACTCGGACACCGGGTCTCCCGAGGTGCAGGTCGCGCTGCTCACCGAGCGGATCGCGTACCTGACCGAGCACTTCAAGACGCACAAGAAGGACCACCACAGCCGCCGGGGCCTCCTCAAGCTCGTCGGCCAGCGGCGCCGGCTCCTCGACTACCTCCGCATCGCGGACCAGGGACGGTACAAGTCCCTCATCGATCAGCTCGGCATCCGCAAGTAGCCGCGCAGTGAGCAGCGCCCCGGCCGAAAGCCGGGGCGCTCGCGCTTCCGGGATGTCCGGGGCGCGAAACCACAAACCGATGCAGCAACCCGCCCGCGCACGCGGGCCGGCTCGCAGGACCGGACGGCGCTTCCGTTTCCGACTGAACCGTCTCTCCACGGAGAGGCGGTCGAGTGAGGACCGGAGGCACCTCTCGGACCCTGGAGACGGCCGACAGCCGGCTCGGGCCGAGTGGACGCGGGCGCCAGGCGCGCCGCGTCCGGAGAAAGGTGCAGATGAAGGCCATCCAGAAGACCGCCCGCGTGGGCGACAAGCAGATCCTCCTCGAGACCGGCAAGATCGCGAAGCAGGCCCACGGCTCCGTGTGGGTCCGCCTGGGCGACTCGATCGTCCTCGTCACCGTGGTCTCGGCCGCGGAGAAGCGGGAGGGGATCGACTTCTTCCCCCTCACCGTGGACTACCAGGAGAAGCTCTTCGCCGCGGGCCGCGTCCCGGGCAGCTTCTTCCGCCGCGAGGGCCGGCCCACGGAGAAGGAGACGCTGACCTCGCGCATCGTCGACCGCTCCTGCCGCCCGCTCTTCGCCGAGGGCTACGCCAACGAGACGCAGATCATCGCGACGGTCATCTCGTTCGACCAGGAGAACGACACCGACGTGCTGGCGCTCACCGGCGCGTCGGCGGCCCTGCAGTGCTCGGACGTGCCCTTCAACGGGCCCATCGCCGGTGTCCGCGTCGGCCGGGTCGGCGGCCAGCTCGTCGCCAACCCGACGCTGGCGCAGCGCGCCGAGGCGGACCTCGACATCGTGATGGCCGCCTCGCGCGACGCCATCGTGATGGTGGAGGGGGGAGCGCACGAGGTCTCGGAGGGCGTCATGATCGACGCGCTCCTCTTCGGGCAGCAGGCCGTCCGCGAGCTGCTCGACGCGCAGGAGGCGCTGGCGCGCGAGTTCGGCGCCAAGCCCAAGCGTGCCTTCGAGCCGCCCAAGAACGACGCCGCCCTGAAGGAGAAGGTGAAGGCGCTCACCTGGGAGAAGGTGAGGGAGGCGTACGGCCGCCACGAGAAGCACGACCGCTACGGCCGGCTCTCGGAGATCAAGAAGGAGCTGCTGGCCACGCTCAAGACCGAGGCCGGCCAGGACGCGCAGAAGGCCGCCGACCTGGTCGCCCGCGAGAAGGAGATCAAGGGCTACTACGAGGACGTGAAGTACGAGTACATGCGCAAGATGATCACCGACGAGGGCCGGCGGATCGGCGGCCGCGGCACGGCCGACATCCGGCAGATCACCTGCGAGGTGGGGCTCCTCCCCCGCGTCCACGGCTCCGCCCTCTTCACCCGCGGTGAGACGCAGGCGCTGGTCGCCACCACCCTCGGGACCGCCGAGGACGAGCAGCGGGTCGAGATGCTCACCGGCATGGTCTTCAAGAAGTTCATGCTCCACTACAACTTCCCGCCGTTCTCGGTGGGCGAGGCGAAGTTCCTCCGCGGCCCCGGCCGCCGCGAGATCGGCCACGGCGTGCTCGCCGAGCGCGCGCTGCGGCAGGTGATGCCGGCCGAGGACAAGTTCCCCTACACGGTCCGGATCGTCTCCGACATCATGGAGTCGAACGGCTCGTCGTCGATGGCCTCGGTGTGCGGCGGCTGCCTCTCCCTCATGGACGCGGGCGTGCCCATCAAGGCCCCCGTGGCCGGCATCGCCATGGGCCTCATCAAGGAGGGCGAGAAGATCGCCATCCTCTCGGACATCCTCGGCGACGAGGACCACCTCGGCGACATGGACTTCAAGGTCTGCGGCACCGACGCCGGCATCACCTCGATCCAGATGGACATCAAGATCGGCGGCGTGACCCGCGAGATCCTGGAGCGCGCGCTGAACCAGGCGCGCGACGGCCGCAAGCACATCCTGGGCGAGATGGCCAAGTCCATCGCCCAGCCGCGCGCGTCGATCAGCGCCTACGCCCCGCGCATCACCACCATCAAGATCCGCCCGGAGCGCATCAAGGACGTCATCGGGCCCGGCGGCAAGGTGATCAAGGACATCACCGCCCGCACCGGCTGCTCCATCAACATCGAGGACGACGGGTCGATCTCCATCGCCAGCTCCAACCAGGAGAAGGTGGAGGAGGCGATCAAGATGGTCCGCAACCTGACGCAGGAGGCGGAGGTGGGCCGGACCTACCTCGGCACGGTGCGGAAGATCGCCGAGTTCGGCGCCTTCGTGGAGATCTTCCCCGGCACGGACGGCCTCGTCCACATCTCCGAGCTCTCCGACAAGCGCGTGAAGAACGTCTCCGACGTGCTCAGCGAGGGCGAGGAGGTGATGGTGAAGGTCATCTCCGTCGACCGCGCCGGCAAGATCCGCCTCAGCCGCAAGGAGGCGCTGGCCGAGACCGCCGGCAAGAAGGACGCCGAGGCGGTCAAGACCGAGGGCGCCAAGTAGGCGCGGGCGGGGGGCGCGACGCGCATGGCCGTGACGGTGAGAGTCCGCCGCGTCGGCCAGCGCGGTCCGCCCCTCGATCTCCCGCGCTACGAGACCGCCGGCTCGGCGGGGATGGACCTCCGCGCCGACGAGCCGTTCGCGCTCGCTCCCGGCGAGCGGCGGCTGGTGCCCACCGGCCTGGCGCTGGAGATCCCGACCGGCCACGAGGGGCAGGTGCGGCCGCGCTCCGGCCTCGCCGTCCGCCAGGGCGTGGGGCTGCTCAACGCGCCCGGCACCATCGACTCCGACTACCGCGGCGAGGTGCAGGTCATCCTCGTGAACCACGGGCAGGCGCCCGTGACCTTCGCGCGCGGAGACCGCATCGCGCAGCTCGTCGTCGCGCCGGTGGCGCGGGCGGAGCTGGAGATCGCCGACGACCTGACCGGCACCGCCCGCGGAGCCGGAGGGTTCGGTTCCACGGGGCACTGACGGCCGCGCCCATCCCCTCGACCCCGACCTCGATCCCGACCGGAGGCGACCGATGATCCCCCGCTACACCCGCCCCGAGATGGGCCGCATCTGGACCCCGGAGCGCCGCTACCGCATCTGGCTCGACGTGGAGCTGGCCGCCTGCGAGGCGATGGTGCGGCTCGGCGACGTCCCCCCCGAGGACCTCGCCGCCCTCCAGAGGGCCTTCGCGGATTACGAGTTCTCCGCCGCGGACGTGGCGCGCATCGAGGAGATCGAGAAGACCGTCAAGCACGACGTCATCGCGTTCCTCACCTTCGTCGAGGAGAAGGGGGGGCCGGCCGCGCGCCACCTGCACAAGGGGATGACCTCCTCCGACGTGCTCGACACCTGCCTCGCCGTGCAGCTCGCCGAGGCGAACGCGCTCCTCCTCGCCGGCGTGGACCGCGTCATGGCGGCGGTGAAGAAGCGCGCCTTCGAGCACCGGCGCACCCCGATGATGGGTCGCAGCCACGGCATCCACGCCGAGCCCGTCACCTTCGGCCTCAAGCTCGCCGGCTGGTTCGACGCCTGGGGCCGCCGCCGCGCGCTGCTCCAGTCCGCCGGCCGCACCGTGGCGGTGGGGAAGATCTCCGGGGCGGTGGGCACCTTCGCCAACGTCGATCCGCGGGTCGAGGCCTTCGTGATGGACAAGCTCGGCCTGGCCGGCGGCGAGGGGGCCGCCACCCAGGTGGTGAACCGCGACCGGCACGCCGAGTACTTCTCGGCGCTGGCGGTGGCGGGCGCCACGCTGGAGCAGCAGGCCACCGAGGTACGCCACCTGCAGCGCACCGAGGTGCGCGAGGCGGAGGAGCCGTTCACCGCCGGACAGAAGGGCTCCTCGGCGATGCCGCACAAGCGGAACCCCATCATCTCCGAGAACCTCACCGGCCTGGCGCGCCTGCTGCGCGCCTGGGCCCTGGCCGCGCTGGAGGACGTCGCCCTCTGGCACGAGCGCGACATCAGCCACTCGTCGGTGGAGCGCGTCATCGCGCCGGACGCGACCGTCACCCTCGACTTCGCGCTCCACCGTTTCGCCGGGATGATCGAGAACCTGCGCGTCTACCCGGAGCGCATGCGGGAAAACTTGGAGCTCACCGGCGGCCTCTACGAGGCCCAGCGCGTCCTGCTGGCGCTGGTGGGCCGGGGGGTGGGCCGGCAGGAGGGGTACGTCTTCGTTCAGCGGAACGCCATGAAGGTCTGGGAGGAGAAGGTGGACTTCCGCACGGCGCTGAAGCGCGACCCCGACGTCCGCAAGGCGCTCTCCGAGGCCGAGATCGACGCCTGCTTCGACGTCTCCCACCACCTGAAGCACGTGGACACCATCTTCCGGCGGGTGTTCGGAGACGCCTGAGGCGCCGTGCTCCGCGTCGAGGACGCCGGCGAGACCCTCACCGTCACCTCGCGGCTGGCGCGACCGCGGGCGGTGGCGGTGCTGGCCGGCGCGCTCCTCGCCGTCGCGGCCGTCGCCTGGGCGAACGGGGCGGCGGGCGGCGCGGCGGCGCTGGCCGCGGGCGCGGCGCTGGCGGTGGTGCTCGGCGGGCTCGCCACCCGCGCCCGGTTCGACCGCCGCGGCCGGGTGACCGTCCTCGCGCCCCTGCCGTTCGGGCGTCCGGTGGTCCGCCCGCTCTCCGACTTCCACGCCGTCCGCGTCGAGGGCGGCGAGGAGGCGCGGCGCCGCCGGCACGCCCGGCTCGCCGCCCGCTACCGCCGCACCGCCGGGGAGGAGATGCCCGCCTGGCTGGTGAGGCCGCCCGAGCACGCGGCCGGCGACCCGCACCGCAGGATCGTGCTGGTGCCGCGCAGCGGGGAGCCGCTCGCGGTGACGTCCTGGGTGCCCGAGCACGACGACCTCGAGCCGGCGCTGCGCCGGATCGAGGCGCTGCTGGGGTGAGGCGCTGCTGGGGTGAGGCGCTGGGCCCCGGCGGGCCCGCCCGCATCACCCCGCCGGCCGCACCGACTCGAGCACGACGAACCAGCGCGCGATCGAGTCGTGGGTGTTCCGGCCGTCGAAGGCGAGCACGCCCACGCCCGCGTCGCCGGCGACGACCGCCTGCGCGAACAGCCGCCCGGCGGCGCTCCGCGCCACGAGGTTCCAGGTCTCGATCCCGTCCGCGCCCGGCGCCCGGGCGAGCGGCACGAGCACCTCCAGGTCGGGCTGGCAGACGCGGCGCTGGACGTCCTTGATGGCGCCCTGCACCAGCCGGTCGCGGGCCATCCGCTGCCGCGCCTCGGGTCCGCCGGCCTTCACCGGGACCTCCGAGAGCAGGAGGACCTCGCCGCCGGGCCCGCGGAAGGCGAGCCCGCGCTCCGCGGGCTGCTCCTCGTAACCGTCGGGGATGGTGAGGACGAAGGCGTCGGTCCGGCGCGCGGGCATCCCGGCGGATCTAGCGCGTGTACCCCGCGTCGGCGAGGTTCTTCCGGATCCGCGACTCGACGCTGCCGACCTCGGACTGGAACGTCTCGCCGGTGAGCCGCTCGAAGACGTCCACGTACTTCCTGGCCAGCATCACCCGGACCTCGTCGGTGAGCGGCGGCGGCTTCCCGTGGCCGGAGAACCCGTGCTCCTTGATGAGCCACTGCCGGATGTTCTCCTTGTCGAGCATCTCCTGGTCGGCGCCCTTCGCGAACCGGTCCTGGTAGCCGTCGGCGATCCAGTAGCGCGAGCTGTCGGGGGTGTGGATCTCGTCGATGACCACGAGCTTCCCGGCCTTCGCAGAGCCGGCGGAGCCGTCCTCCTCCACGATCCCCATCTCGTACTTCGTGTCCACCAGGATGAGCCCGCGCTTCCGCGCCCAGTCCTGGCCGCGCGCGAAGAGCCGCTGCGCCACGGCGGTCGCCTCGCCCCAGACGTCGGGCGCGACCAGCTTCTGCCGCAGGATCTCCGCCTCGCTGATGGGCTCGTCGTGCTTGCCGTACTCGGCCTTGGTGGACGGCGTGATGATGGGCCGCTCGAGGCGCTGGTCCTTCCTCAGCCCCTTCGGCCATTCGATCCCGTAGGCGCCCGCCTTCCCCGCCTGGTAGTCGCGCCACAGCGATCCGGTGATGTACCCGCGGATCACGATCTCCACCGGCAGGGCCTTCGCCTTCCTCACCACCATCACGCTCGGATCCGGCGACCCGAGGACGTGGGTGGGCGCGATGTCCTTCACCTTGTCGAACCAGAAGAGGGTGAGGCGCGAGAGCACCTCGCCCTTGAACGGGATGGTCCCGAGCACGTGGTCGAAGGCCGAGATCCGGTCGGTCGTGATCATCACGATCCGATCGCCGCGCGCGTAGTTGTCCCGCACCTTGCCGCGGTAGAGCTCGCCCAGCTCGGGCAGATCGAGCTGTCGCAGGGTGTGGGGGAGCTGGGCGCGCAGCCGGTCGTCGGGGATCATGATTCGCCCTCCTGGGCGGATGTTATACGTGGCAGCCGACATGGATCGCGGAAAAGTTCGTTTCGTCCTGCACCGCCCCCAGAGCGCCGAGAACCTCGGCGCCGCGGCGCGCGCCATGAAGAACTTCGGGCTGTCGCGGCTGGCGGTGGTGGCGCCGCCGGCCTGGTCGGGCCCGCCGCGGTCGGGCGGACCGGGGACGGCCCGAGACGACGTCCTGGCGCGGGCTCGCCGCCTGGCGCGCCGCGCCTCCGACGTGCTCGGCGCCGCCACCCTCCACCCCGACCTCGCCGCGGCGCTCGGCCCCTCGACCTGGACCTGCGGCACCACCTCGCGCTCCATCCCCGGGAGGACGCAGCTCGACCCGCGCGGGCTGGCGGCCGAGGTGGCGCGGCGCACCGCGACGGGCGAGGTGGCGGTGGTCTTCGGCGAGGAGCGGCGAGGCCTCTCCGACGCGGAGCTGGAGCTGTGCCAGGCGGTCTGCACCATCCCCACCGCCGCGGCATACGACTCGATGAACCTGGCCCAGGCCGTGGCCGTGCTCGCCTACGAGATGGGCGGCGCCGGGCCCGGGGCGGAGGCGGCGGCGGCAGGCGCGGCCACGCCCGGCGCCGAGGCGGCGGGGCCGGCGCGCCACGCCACGATGGAGGCGCTCTGGGACAGGCTCCGCGCGCTCCTCGGGCGCGCCGGGTACCTGAACCCTCAGAACCCGGAGCACATCCTCGCCGACTGGCGCCGGTTGCTGGCGCGCGCCGAGCCGACGCAGCGAGAGGTGGAGCTCCTCGTCGCTGCGGTCCGCGCCCTGGAGCGGCTGCTGGGCGAGCGGCGCTGACGCAGGGGGCCTGGGGGGCGCGAGAGCCCCGCGCAGCGGGGCGAGCGGCCCCCCAGCTAGGCGGTTGCGGCCGGCGGCGGGGCCTCGGCGGCGGCGGCGGCCGCGGCGGCCTGGTTCTTCTTGCGGCTCTTCTTCCAGGCGTCGAAGTGCTCCTGGCAGAGACCGTGCTGGAAGACCTTCTTCTTGCAGTCCTCCTTGGAGCAGGTCCTCCACCGGCGCGGCGCCGCCTCCATCTCGCCGCGGCGCCACTTCTTGTAGTGGAAGAAGCACAGGCCCTTGGCGCGGTACGCGCGCTTGCAGCCGGCCACCGTGCAGGTCTTCTTGCCCGCGCTCTTGGCGGCGGGCGCCTTCCGCTTCGTCTTCGCCTTCGTGTCGGCCATGAGGCGCGCGATCTAACCCGACCGCGGCGCTCCTGGCAACCACTACGGGGCGGATAACGGGCCGGCTAGTGCAGGTGGTCGGAGAGGATGCGATCGACCGCGCGCCGGTCGGCGTCGCTGTGCGACTCGGCGGGACGCGCGTCGCGGGCCGGTCGCCGGTCGCCCTGGCGCGCTCGAGGCCCAGGGGCAGGCGGGTGATCCCCACCGCCGGACAGCTCGCGCCAGGCGGATCCGGCGAAGGCTCCCGCGGTGGGCGCGGCGCGCCAGCGGTCCGCCAGCGTCCGCCCGTGGACGGGCACGAAGGCCCAGGCTGCCCACAGCGCGGCGAGGACGGCGGCGAGCTTGGCCAGGCGCAGCATGGACCCGGCGTAGCACGCGCCGCCACCGGGGTCGAGTTTCCCGTCCCGCTCTCACGCCAGCCACGGCACGAGGTCCGCGGGACGCTCCGCCCAGGCGGTCGCGCCCGCGGCCGCCAGCTCGGCGCGCGAGACGAAGCCCCAGGTGACCGCCACCGCCCGGATCCCCGCCGCGCAGGCCGTCTGGAGATCCACGCGGCTGTCGCCGACGAACACGGCGCTCCCGGGGGTAGCGCCGGTCCGCTCCAGGAGGGCGAGGGTCCCGGCAGGATCGGGCTTGCGCGGCGCCTCGTCGCCGCCCACCACGGCGGCGAAGCGATCGAGGAGGCCGAGGCCCGAGAGGATCTTCCGCGCCAGCCTCCCCGGCTTGTTGGTGTGGACCGCGAGGAGCCGGCCGGCGCCGGCGAGCACCTCGGGGATGCCGGGGTACGGCCGCGTGGCGTCGAGGCAGTGCGCCTCGTAGTGGCGCCACCACGCGGCGAGGGCGGGCTCGACGAGGGCGGCGTGCGGCGCCACGGCTCGCTCCACCAGCCGGCGGGCACCCTCCCCGACGAACGTCCGGATCTCGAGCGAGGGGCGTGACGGCAGGCCGACCTCGGCGAGCGCGGCGTTCACCGAGGCGGCGAGGTCGTCCAGGGTGTCGAGCAGGGTGCCGTCGAGGTCGAAGATGGCGAGGCGGGCCGTCACCGGACGGTCTTAGCACCCGGCCCCCCGCCCGTGCCCAGGATCGTGAACTCGACGCGCCGGTTCTTGGCCCGGCCTCCGGCGGTGGCGTTGGACGCGACGGGCCGGTCGAGGCCGAAGCCCACGGGGACGAGCCGGTCCGGGGCGATCCCCCGCGTCGAGAGGTAGCGGGCCACCGCCGCGGCCCGCCGCTGCGAGAGCTCCCGGTTGTACGAGGAGGAGCCCACGTTGTCCGTGTGCCCCTCCACCCGGATGCGCGTCAGCTCGGCGTGCTGGCGGAGCAGCGCCGCCACCTCGTCGAGGATCTCGAGCGAGCGGCGGGTGAGGGTGTCGCGCCCGGTGTCGAAGTTGATCTGATCGCGGAGCGAGAGCCGCTCCGTCTCGATCTCCACGACCGGCTCCATCCCGATCGGGCAACCGTCGTTCGAGGCGGGCCCCGGCTCCTTCGGGCACCGGTCCTCCCGGTCGGGGATCCCGTCACCGTCGAAGTCCGGGCACCCGTCCAGCTCCGGCGGCCCCTTCTCCAGCGGGCAGAGATCGATCCGGTTCGGGACGCCGTCGCCGTCCGTGTCCTCGTCCGGGCAGCCGTGGAGCTCGGCGAGGCCGGGGAGGTCGGGGCACCGGTCCTCGTCGTCGGGGACGCCGTCGCCGTCTCGATCCGGACGGGCGTGCTCCCAGCGGACGCCGAAGAACACGCGCCAGGACGGGTGACCGTAGCCCGCCTCGCCGATGCCGGTGCCGCCGCCCAGCTCGACGGACAGGCCGCGCCAGACGGCGGCGCGCAGGCCGGCCCGGCCCTCGAGCGGTGCGCGGTACCGGTCCGTGGAGAGGTCCTCGCCGCGCGGCCACCCGCCGGTCAGCTCCAGGATCGCGCGCCAGCGCGCGACGTTGGCCAGCGGCGGCAGGTCCATGGAGGCGCCCACCCCCCAGACGAACCCGTCGTGCACGACGAGCTGCGCGTACTGTCCGGCACCCCGCACCGCGTACCCGGCCTGCACGTCGAGCCGCACCTCGCCGAACTCGCGCGTGGCGACGACGGAGGGCACGGCGGCGAAGCCGTCGCCGTAGAACGCGGTGCCGTTTCCGGTGGGCGCGCGCAGGTCGAGGAGCGCCGCGGCGGCGACCGGCGACCAGGACCGGTCCAGGAGGGGGAGCTTGGCGACCAGGCGGATGTCCCCCAGGGCGCTCGACGGGATCGGCGCCACGAGCGGGCCCGTCACGCCCTGGTCCTGGAGGAGCGACATGTTCGACGACTGCGACAGGGCGAAGGGGACGTCCACGCCGAGCTCGACCCGCCCGAAGCTGTAGGCCGCGAGGAGGTGGGCCGAGAGGCGCGAGGAGAGGAGCGACTCGGTCTGGCCGGAGAGGTGCAGCGACAGGAGGTTGCGGTCGTAGTCGAGAACGACCCCCAGCCCGAACGTCCCCTTCCGGGCAGCCGTCGCCGTCTCGACCGTGAAGCCGCTCCCGGTGCCCACTGCGAGCCGGGCTGGATCGGCATCGAACCCGCGGCGCGTCGGATCGTCGGCCGGCGCGGTCCTCGCCAGGACCAGCGCGGCCAGCGCCATCCCCGCTCGGGCCCCCGCGTTCATCGCGCCATCTCAGCGCGATCCCGGTGGAAACGCAAACTTCAGCCCGGCTCTGGCGGCGTGGCTAGGCGGCCGCCTCCGCCGGGAGACCGTACCGGCGCCGCAGCACCCGACGCAGCGCGTCATGAATGGCGGGATCGATCTGGGCGCCTCGCAGCCCGGCAAGGATGGAGAGGACCTCCGGGGGCGGGATGGCGGCCTGGTAGGGGCGGTTCGAGGTGCAGGCGTCCCAGGTGTCCGCGGCGTTCACGATCCGCGCGATGAGCGGGATGGCGTCCCCGCGGATCCGGTCCGGGTAGCCCGTCCCGTCCCATCGCTCGTGGTGGCTGCGGATGCCTGGCAGGGCCTCCCGGAGGAACTCGACGTCCCTCACGATCTCGGCGCCGACGGCCGGGTGCGCCCGCAGCGCCTCGAATTCCTCGCGCGAGAGCGGCGTCGCCTTGCTGAGGATGGACTCCGGTATGCCGATCTTGCCGATGTCGTGGAGGATGCCCGTGTACTCCAGGGTCTGCAGGGTGGCGGCGTCGAGGCCCAGCTCCCGCCCCACCTCCACCGCCAGCGCGGCGACCCGCTCCGAGTGACCGCGGGTGTAGGGGTCCTTCGCGTCGATGGCGCCGGCCAGGGCGCGCAGCGTGTCGAGGTAGCCCCGCTCCAGCGCCGCGATGAGCCGGCGGTTGTCGCCGTCGTAGCGCGCCAGCTCGCGGGACATGTGGTTGAAGGTGTAGGCGAGATCGCCGATCTCGTTCCGGGCGCCGACCTCCACCTGCCGGCCGAAGCGCCCTCGCGCGATGTCGAGCGCGCCCCGCACGCAGGCGCGCACCGGCTCGACCAGCCACCGCGCCACCAGCGCCGCGACCACCACCGCCACGGACAGCGAGGCGGCGACCAGCCCCACGGTGGCGAGCGGCGTCGCCTGGCGCAGGCGGGCGAGGAGGATCACCAGCGCCGCGGTGGGGACCGCCGCGACCAGCAGGGTGAGGAGCAGGAAGGTCCGGAAGAGCTTCATGGCGCGCGCATCGCCCGGGCGATGGCCCGCTCCAGCGTCCTGCGGGTGAACGGCTTCTCCAGCACCGCCCCGACCACGTCGACGCCTTCCACCTCGCGCAGGCTGCCGTCCGTGATGGCGGTGAGGAGCACCGCCGGCGCGCGCAGCCCGGACCGGCGCAGCTCCTTCAGCGCGTCGAGCCCGGAGAGCCGCGGCATGAGGAAGTCGAGGATGACGAGGTCCGGGGCGAAGCGCGCGCAGGCGGCGACGGCCTCGGCCCCGTCGGCGGCAGCGGTCACCTCGTGCCCCAGCTCCGCGAGCAGGTCGCCCAGCATGGCGCGGATCAGCCGGTCGTCGTCGGCGAGCAGGACCTTCACGAAAGCCGCCCCCCGGGCGTGCGGACCAGGACCGTCACGGCGCGCGGAGGATAGCACGCCCGCGCCGCTCAGGGTCCGAACCCCACCCACTGGGAACCGTCCTCGTACACCTCGCGCTTCCAGATCGGCACCTCCTTCTTGAGGCGGTCGATCGTCTCCTGGCAGGCCCGGAAGGCGGGCTCGCGGTGCGGCGCGGCGCAGGCGATCACCACCGCCGCCTCGCCGGGCGCGAGGACGCCGACGCGGTGCACGATCGCGACGGCCGCGCCGTGGGCGCGCCCCACCGCCTCGCCGATCTCGGCGAGCTTCCGCTCCGCCATGGCGGCGTAGGCCTCGTACTCCAGCCGGAGGACGCGGCGGCCGTGCGAGGCGTCGCGCACCGTCCCGGTGAAGGTCACGACCCCGCCCAGCCCCGGGCCCGACACGGCGTCGATCACGTCGGCGAGGGCGAGCGGGCGATCGACCACCGCGTAGCGCGCGCTCCCGCCCGACACCGGAGGGACCACCGCCACCTCGGCGCCGTCGCGCAGCGGCGTGCCGTCCTCCGCGAACTCCTGGTCGACGGCGATGCGCGAGCGCGCCAGGACGCGCGCCAGCGCCGGGCGCTCGGCGGCGAGGGCGCGGCGCAGCTCGCCCACGGTGGCGGGCGCGCCCGGGAACGTCTCCCGGGCGACGCCGGCGGCGTCACGGGCGGCGGCGAAGTAGAGGACGATGACGGCCACCTGCGGATTCTAACCGCGGCGCGCGCGGACCGTCCAAGGCGCCCCGGCCGTCAGCTCCCGGGGAGTCGCGGCCGCGCCGCGCGGGCCGTGGCCACCCACGCCGCCACGTCCACGGGGCAGGGGACGCCCCTGCGGCGGGCGATCTCCGCCCCGCCCGAGAAGAGCACCCAGGTCGGCCCTCGCCACACGGCGTACGCCTCCGCCGCGGCCGGCTGCGCGCCGGGGTCCACCCGCAGCACCAGGAGGCGGCCCGCCTGCTCGCCGGCGACGCGGTCGAGCGCCTCGGTCCGCTCCCCGGGCGCGGAGAAGTCCACCAGCACCGGCGCCGGCGAGGATCGGATCGCCGACACCAGCGCCGCCGCGTCCACCACCTGCGGCCGCCCGGACACGTCGAGCGCGCGCCGGCACCTCGTGCAGAGGGGTGCCTGCGGGGGCGACGCCTCGTTCACGGCGCCGCAGCCGGCGCAGCGGTAGATGGTCATGACCCCCCCTCGGTGCGACCAGGCGAGCATAGCGCCGCCGGCCGCCGGCGACAACCGGCGCCGCGGGACGGACTGTTTCACCGTCAGTGGCTGGGATCGAGCGAAGGGGCGGCCGGAGGAGGCCGCCCCGGAGCGAACAGGTGGTCCGGGGGTGGCACGCCCCCCGGGAGAGATCGATTCAGCGCTTGAGGAACCGCGCCAGGTCGCCGAACACGGTGACGGCCAGCATCAAGGCCAGCAGGGCCACGAATCCGGCCAGGTGCACCACGTTCTCGACCCGCTCGTTCACGCGGCGCCGGGTGACGATCTCGTAGACCAGGAACACGAGGCGTCCGCCGTCGAGCGCCGGGAGCGGGAGGAGGTTGAGCAGCGCCAGCGCGATGGAGAGGCCCCACAGCATGGTGAGGAAGGTCGCCGTCCCGCTCCGGGCGCCCTGGAACAGCTCCTGCGCGATCCCGACCGGGCCCGAGAGATCGCTGGCGCGGCGGCGCTGGATCACCTGGACGAACCCGGCCAGCTGCTGCCCCAGGCCCTGGTTTGTGCGGACGACCGCCACGCCCAGCGCGGCCGGGAGCGGCCGCTGCTCGAGGAGGATCGCGGGCCCGAAGCCGGCGCGGCCCATGCCGCCCTCGGCGCGCGGGGTCAGCTCCAGCGCCAGCGCCCGGGCACGCTCGCCGTCGCCCCGGACCACCGCCAGCGAGACGCGCTCGCCGGGGTGGAGGCGGATCTGCGCGACGAGCTCGTCCCAGGTGCGGACCGGCACCCCCGCGACCGCGTCGATCCGGTCGCCGCCCTGGAGGCCGGCCTCGGCTGCGGGCCAGCCGGGCTTCAGCTCGCCCACGCGCGAGGCCGGGTCGGCGGTGCGCAGGCCCACCGTGGAGATGAGCGCCGCCGCGAGCAGGACCGCCACCAGCCAGTTCATGGTGGGCCCCGCCGCGATGGCGAGGAACCGTCGCCAGGCGGGCTGGTTGCAGTAGGCGGCCGGGTCGGCGGGGTCGATCTCCTCGCCCGGCGCCATCCCGGCGATCTTGACGTAGCCACCGAGCGGCAGCGCGGAGAGGCAGAACTCGATGCCGCGCCGGCGGAAGGACCAGAGCACCGGGCCGAACCCGACGCTGAACCGGTCCACCCGCATGCCGAGGCGGCGCGCCACCCAGGCATGTCCGGCCTCGTGCACCACGATCAGGACCGAGAACCCCAGGACGGCGGCGGCGATCGACAGGACGGAGGTCACTCCTCGAACTCCTCGGCCTCGAAGACCTCGATGACGGTGTCGGGCTCCAGCCAGGCGCGGGCCGGCAGGCCGGCCTTGAGGCACGCGTGCTTCAGGAACGCCTCGCCGTCCCAGCCGTGCTCGACGGCGACCCTGGGCAGGAGGGCGCCGCGGTTCCACCCGCGGCGGACGACGAGCCCGTGCGTTCCGACGGCGAGCGCGCTCCGGTCCTCGAGCAGGTGCGGGATCCCCAGCGCCGAGACGCCGATGCGCAGCGCCCCCATCTCGTCGGCGCGCAGCGGCGTGAACCGGGGGTCCTCGGTCGCGGCGGCGACCGCCATGCGCGCCACGATGGCGGCGAGCGAGCCGTCGGGCCGGAAGGTGCCGATGCACCCGCGCAGCTGGTCCTCGGCGTGCAGGGTCACGAACGCGCCGCGGGGCTCGGCGAGCGGGCCGGCGGCCGGCAGGTCGGGCGGGGCGCCGGCGCCGAAGTGCGCGAGGAGCGCCCGGCGCGCGATGCCGAGCAGCGCGGCGCGGTCCGCGGGGGCGAGGCGGGCGTCGCTCATGGCCTTCGGCGCACGCCGGTGAGCAGGAACCGGCGGGCGTCGGCGAGGATCTCGGCGTGGTCGAAGGCGAGCGGCGCGGGGAGCTGCGTCCAGCGGAAGGCGCGCGCCTCCGCCGCGTCGTCACCGCCGCGCGGCTCCCCCGTGGCCCGCCCCAGGAACACCGTGCTGAGCGTGTGCCCCCGCGGGTCGCGGGCCGGGTCGGAGTAGACGTAGAGCAGGTCCGTGAGGCGGACCTCGAGCCCCGTCTCCTCGCGCGCCTCGCGGGCCGCGGCCTCCTCCACCGTCTCGCCCTCGTCGACGAAGCCGCCCGGGAGCGCCCAGCCGGGCGGAGGGTTGGCCCGCCGGACCAGCACCACCCGGTCGCCGGGGACCACCACGACGACGTCCACGGTGGGTGATGGGTTGCGGTGTTCCGGCATGGGCGACTCGTAGCGCACGCGCGCCCGTCGGTCAAACGGGGTCAGCGGGGCGCGATGACCAGGCCGGAGCCGGCCGGCTCGGCGGCGGGAGGGACGGAGGGCTCCGGTGGAAACGCCTTCTCGACGAGGAGGCGCGCGAAGGGGATGGCGGAGACGGGCGTCCCGGCGGCGAGCGCGCGGCCGGCGGCGGCCGCGGCCTGGGCGTGCGCCGCGTCGCCGCTCCGGTCGAGGTGCTCGGCGGCGGAGAGGAGGCGGCCGGCGACCAGCCGGCGCCGCGGCTCGTCGAAGTAGCGCTCGGACGCGTCGGCGACGGTGCGGGCCATCTGCTCGAGCCGCTGCCGCTCGTCCACGTAGAGCGGCGAGACCCCGATCTCGTCGAGGCGGCGCGCCACGTCGCGGAGGAACTCCTCCTCCGGCAGCCAGCCGCGCAGGAGCGGCAGGTCGTGGAGCATCCCGGAGGCGGCCACCGCGGCGGCCTCCTCGTCGGGCGCGAGGGGCGGGAAGCGCTCGGCGACGTCCGGCACGGGCCCGGCCGGCCCGAGGTGCTGGAGCCACAGGTCGGCGCCGTCGGGCGGGCGCTGACCGCTCCGGTCGTTGCGGGCGCGTGCCTCCGCGACCAGCGCCTTCGCGGCCTCGCGATCGATCTCGGCCACGCCCATGGTGGCTCCGCGCTCCAGGATCCCCCTCGAGAAGGAGCGCCACTCCTTGCGCCCGAGCAGGGCGACCTGCAGCTCGACGAGCCCTCGCACGTCCGAGACGACCGCCTGGCCCACCTCGATCCCCTTGCCGGGGACGGCGCGCGGGAGCCAGACGGCGCGATCCCCCTGGCCGTCCACGGTGGATGCATAGGCGCTGAGCGGTGGGTCGGCCGGCGCGGGGGCGGCCTGTGGCGGGCCGGGCCGGGGTGGCTCCGGGACCGCCACCCCCCGGATCCTGAGGAGGTGCAGGCCGCGCTTGGCCGCCTTGCCTACCTCCTTCGACGCGTGGCTCGCGAGGGCCGCGAGGAGGTCGGTCCGCCCGGCGTCGGCGGCGGCCCGGGCGATCGCGGCGGCGAGCGGCGCCGGCAGGGTGAGCACGTCCTCCGGCCGAGCCCGGGCGAGGCCGTGAAGGAGGCGCGAGGCCCGGCCGGCCTCCTCCCGGGCGACGCCCGTCAGGGCGGCGATCTCCTGGCTCTCGACGTTCGGGTCTCGGAGGAGGGTGAGCAGGCGCTCGTCGTCCACGGTCGGCACGGGGGCAATGTAGCGGCCACGCTCGGGGCGCGCGACACGAGTGCCGCGCCGCGCACGCCATCCTTGACAGGGGTCAACGATAATCCCTAGTCTGCCCCCCAACCAGGCCGCCGAGGGGAGCGGCCGGAGAGCCACCCGGGAGAGACCATGCTCAGGTACCTTTTCGCCGCCGCCATCGCCTTCGCGCTCGTCGGCACCTCGCCTGCGTTCGCCTGCCCGAACTGCGAAAACTGCCCGCACAAGGTCGCCGCGGCGGACGATCAGAAGCCGGCCGACAAGAAGCCGGGCTGCGGCTGCGCGTCGGCGAAGGACTGCAAGTGCGGCAAGGACTGCAAGTGCCCGAACTGTCACGAGCACGGCAAGAAGGAAGAGAAGAAGAGCTAGCGGCCTGAAGCCGCCTCAGGGCTTGCCGCCTCCGAGCTGGTGGAGGACGTCGCCGACGGCGCGGCGTCCCTGCTGCTCGACCTGCTTGCGGAGGGACCGCACCGCCTCCTGGGCCTGCCCGCCCGCGACGCGCGCGACGGCCTCGTCCGCCCGCACCTGGAGCGAGGGCGCGGAGAGCGTGCCGCCGATCGCCACCGGCACCGGCAGCACCTCCGGCAGCTTCACGGCGCGTGGGACGGCCTGCGCCAGGAGCGCGCGCGGGACGGCCACCGTGCCGCGCAGGTCGAGGCGCATGTCGAGCCCGATCCGGCCGCCCAGCTCGACCTTCCCCGCCGGGGACGAGAACGCGAGCGGCCGCCTCGCCTCCATCCAGCCGTCCTTCACGCCGAAGCTCGCGGCGAGGTCCTTGAGCTCGGTGCGCCCGCCGGCGCCCGCGACCCTCTCCCCGGCCCTGGCCTGACCGGCCGCCGCGAGCCCCTTCCCGAGCCCGGCCAGCACCTGTCCTCCGAGGTCGGCGCCCGAGAGCGCTCCGTCCGATATCGCCACGTCGGCGTCGCCGGAGAGCTGGTCGCGCAGGCGCGCCCAGTCCACCCCGGCGCCGTCGAGCGTGAGGCCGGCGGTGGCCTTTCCGGAGAGTGGCGCCCGGCCGGTCACCGCCTGCATCGCGCTCGCCAGGTCCACCCGCCGGAGCGCGGCTCGCAGGTTCCAGACCGGCTGCGCCGCCCCGAGGTCCACGCGGGAGCCGGAGGCGTCGAGCTGGCCGCCGTAGAGGCTGGCGGTCAGCGCGCGGATCTCGAGGACGCCGCCCGCGAGCGTCACCTGGGCGTGCACGTTCGACGCGGTGAGCTTCCCGCTCCGGAGCTGGCCGACGTCGAGGGTGCCGCTCGCGGTCGCGCTCTGCGCCTGGCGCCGGGCGCCGGTGGTCAGGAGCGGGCCGGCCCTCGGCGTGGCGGGCTTCTCCGGCGCAGGACCCGCGGGGACGAGCCCCATCACCGCGTCCAGATCGAGGAGAGGTCCGCTCATCGCGAAGCGCGCCCGGAGCGGCGCGACCTCGACGGCTGCGCTCCCGGCGAGGTCCACCCCCGGGCCCTTCACGGCCAGCTCGGACAGCTCCGCGCGCGCCGCCTGGGGGTGCGCCGGCGAGAAGGCGGCGGAGGCGCGGAACCGCCCCGAGGCGGGCTGGCCGCGGAGCCGCAGCTCGCGGAGGTCGCCGCTCCCGTCGAGCCGGTACACGCCGCCCCTCGTCTCGAGCCTCGCGTCGAGGGAGGCGACACCGCCCTGGACGATCGCGGAGAGGCCAGCGGGGAGGAGGGCGGAGACGCGGCCGAGCGCGAGCGCGTCGAGCGCGAGCGTCCCCCGGACCGCCGGCCAGTCCTCCGGCCGGGATGGCACGCCGGCGGGGAGCGACGCGACCGAGGCCAGGAGGTCGAGGTTGGGCTTCTCGGAGGCGAGCGAGGCGGCGAGGTGGACGTCGGCGGCGAGGCCGGCGCCGAGGCCCGCGGCGTCGAGGGCGACCTGCTCGAGCGCCACGGACGACTCCTCCCGGGCGCCGCTCCGGTCGATCATCCGGATCGCGCCGCCCCGGATGGCCACGCGGCGGACCACGACCCGCGCCGCCGGGCCGCCGGCGGGCTTCCGTTCCTGCGGTGCCCGGAGCGGTGCGCCCCGGTCGCCGCCCGGGGCCCCCAGCCCCTCGATGCCCCATCGCCCGTCGCGCCCGCGGACCAGGTTCACCACCGGGCGATCGAGGACGATCGCCTCGATGTCGATCTCCCTGCCGAGCGATCGGACCAGCGGCCAGAGCCCGACCTCGACGTCGACGCCGTCGGAATCGACGAGCGCGGGCTCGCCCGGACGGCCCGCCACCGCGAGCCCCCGCAGCCGCACCCGGACACGGGGCAGGAGCCTCAGGCCGGCGCCCTTCACGGTGACGTCGCGTCCCAGGGCGGCCGAGGCGCGCGGCAGGATGGCCTCGACGACGCGGCCCGTCACCGCGCTCGACTGGAGGAGGAGGGCGAGCGCGGCGGCGAGGGCGGCGATCGCGCCGAGGGCGAGACCGATCGCGACCGCGCTGCGCCGCAGGAGCCCCTTCCGCGGTCGGTCGCTTGCCGTCACCCCGCGAAGTACCACTGCATCATGCGGGTCATCACCTGGTCCGACCCGATGGGCTCGAAGCGGCCATCGAGGTCCGCCAGCGCCCGCCGCGCCTCGGCCGACAGGTTGGCCAGGGCGTCGCGCCGGGCACCTCCGTCGGCGGGGACGCGCCGGAGTGGGAAGAGCGCCATCCCCTCGCGCAGGAGCCCGGCGGCGTCCTCGGCCCCGATCCGCTCGAGCGCCTGGGCGGTCTCGACCGCCCAGCTTCCGGAGTCGTCGTGGAAGAACTGCCGGAACCCGCCGCTGTCCACCTCGCCGCAGAACAGCCAGACGCAGAACAGGGTCCGGTCGCGCTCGTCGAGCGCGTGATACCCCCGCGCCTCGGCGCGAGGGAACAGGTCGTTCGCCGCCTGCTGGAGACGGCTCGTCAGCGCCACCTCGATCATGCAGCTCCCCTCCCAGGGACGCATGAATTCAAAGCACGAGACGGGCCGACGTCGAGCGCCCCGGCGGGTCCATGGCCCCCGTGGGTTTTTTGCGTCCGAAGGCGGGGCGGCGGCCGCCCGCAGCGGGGGCTTTCGCCCAACGGTGCGTGAAAACGCCCACCCGGTGCCCCGGAGGAGACGGGACGTTGCAGGCCGGACGGGGCCCCGGCTACGCGCCCGCGGTCCGCTCCACCCGCTCGTTCGCGGGGCGCCGGCCGCGGTGGCGCGCCAGCATGCGGGAGAGGAACTGGCCGGTGTAGCTCTCCTTCGTCCGCGCCACCGCCTCGGGGGTTCCCTCGGCGATGATCCGGCCGCCCTCCTCGCCTCCCTCGGGCCCGAGGTCGACGACCCAGTCCGCGCACTTGATGACGTCGAGGTTGTGCTCGATGACGACGACGGTGTTGCCGGCGTCCACCAGCCGGTCCAGGACGTGGAGGAGCTTCTTCACGTCCTCGAAGTGGAGTCCGGTGGTGGGCTCGTCGAGGATGTAGAGGGTCTTGCCGGTCCCGACCCGCGCCAGCTCGCGCGAGAGCTTGATCCGCTGCGCCTCGCCGCCGGAGAGGGTGGGCGAGGGCTGGCCCAGCTTGATGTAGCCGAGCCCGACGTCCTCGAGCGTGCGGAGGATCCGGACGATCTCCTTGTGGTGCTGGAAGTGGTCCACCGCCTCGGCCACCGACAGGTCGAGGACCTCGGCGATGTTCTTCCCCTTGAACTGCACCCGGAGCGTCGCCTCGTTGAACCGCTTCCCGGAGCAGACCTCGCAGGGCACGAGCACGTCGGCGAGGAAGTGCATCTCGACGAGCTTCATGCCGTCGCCCTGGCACGCCTCGCACCGCCCGCCCTTCACGTTGAAGCTGAAGCGGCCGGGCTGGTATCCGAGCGCGCGCGCCTCGGGCGTCTGGGCGAAGACGTCGCGGACGTGGTCGAACACCTTGGTGTAGGTGGCCGGGTTGGACCGGGGCGTCCGCCCGATCGGCTGCTGGTTGATGTCGATGACCTTGTCCACCTGCTCGTGGCCCACGACGGACTGGTGCTTCCCCGGGACCTCGCGGGTGCCGTAGAGGATCCGCATCAGCGCCGGGCGGAGCACGGCGTTCACGAGGGTGGACTTGCCCGCGCCGGAGACGCCGGTCACCGCCACGAACCGGCCGAGCGGGATCGAGACGGTGAGGTCCTTGAGGTTGTTCTCGGCGGCCCCCACCACCGTGAGGCTGCCGTGATCCGCCGACCGCCGCCGCTGCGGGACGGCGATCTCCATGCGGCCGGAGAGGTACGCGCCGGTGAGCGAGGCGGGGTCGCGCATCACCTCCGCCGGGGCGCCCTGCGACACGATCTCGCCGCCGTGGGCGCCGGCGCCGGGGCCGAAGTCCACGAGCCAGTCGGCCTCCTCCATGGTCTCCTCGTCGTGCTCGACGACGATCACCGAGTTGCCGATGTCCCGGAGCCGCTTCAGGGTGGCGAGGAGCTTGCCGTTGTCGCGCTGGTGCAGCCCGATGGACGGCTCGTCGAGGATGTAGATCACGCCCGTCAGCTCGGAGCCCATCTGCGAGGCGAGCCGGATGCGCTGGCTCTCCCCGCCCGAGAGCGACGGACCGGGCCGGTCCAGCGTCAGGTAGCCGAGGCCCACGTCGAGCAGGAACTTGAGGCGGTTGCGGATCTCCTTGAGGAGCTCGTCGGCGATGCGGGCCTCGTTCCCCTTGAGCCCCAGGGCCGCCAGCCACCCGTGCGCCTCCTGGATGGTGAGGCGCGACAGCTCCACGATGCCGCGGCCGCGGATCCGGACCGCCCGGCTCTCCGGCCGGAGCCGCTCGCCGCCGCAGGTGGGGCAGGGCTTGTCCGAGAAGTAGCGCATGTAGTAGCGCCGCATCGCCTCGGAGCCCGTCGCCCTGAACCGGCGGTAGAGCTGGTTCACCACCCCCTCGAACTCGATGCGCCAGGTCCGGCCGTTGCCCGCGCCGGCCGCCTCGGTCCCGTACATCACCACCTGCTGCTGGGCCCGGGGCAGCTTCGCCCAGGGGGTGTCGAGGTCGAGCCGGAGCGAGCGGGAGAGGTGCTCCACGAACTCGAAGGTCCACCCCTCGCCGCGCTCCATCCCGCTCGCCCAGGGCTCGATGGCCCCTTCGCGGATGGTGCGCGACGGATCCGGGATGATGAGGTCCGGGTCCATCTCGGCGCGCGTCCCGAGCCCCTGGCAGTCGGGGCAGGAGCCGAGCGGCGAGTTGAAGGAGAAGTTCTGGGGCGCGAGCTCGCCGAAGGACAGGCCGCAGGCGTGGCAGGCGTTCTGCTCGGAGAAGAAGCGGTCGTGCTTCTTGTACTCCTCGGGGTCGATGCCCGGACCGACCCGCTGCTCCTTGTCGGCGTCGGCGACGGTGAGCGTCCCCTGGCCCTCCTTGAGCGCCGTCTCGACGGAGTCGGTCAGCCGCTGGCGGATCCCCTCCTTCACCACCAGGCGGTCCACCACCAGCTCGATGTCGTGCTTCAGCTTCTTGTCGAGGGCGAGCCGCTCGGTGAGCTGGTGGATCATCCCGTCCACGCGGACCCGCGCGTAGCCGCGCTTCTGGAGGTCGGCGAGGACGTCCCGGTACTCGCCCTTGCGGTTCTGGACCAGCGGGGCGAGGACGAGGATGCGCGACCCCGCCGGCAGGTCGAGGATGGCGTCCACGATCTGCTGCGCGGTCTGCTTGCCCACCGGGCGGCCGCAGCCCGGGCAGTGCTGCAGCCCGATGGAGGCGTAGAGGACGCGCAGGTAGTCGTGGACCTCGGTGATGGTGCCGACCGTGGACCGCGGGTTGTTGGAGGCGGCCTTCTGCTCGATGGAGATGGTCGGCGAGAGCCCGCGGATGGTGTCGTACTTCGGCTTCTCCATCTGCCCCAGGAACTGGCGGGCATAGCTGGAGAGGGACTCGACGTACCGGCGCTGGCCCTCGGCGTAGAGGGTGTCGAAGGCGAGCGAGGACTTCCCCGAGCCCGAGACCCCGGTGAAGACGACCAGCTTCTTCTTCGGGATCTCGAGGGAGACCGACTTGAGGTTGTGCTCGCGCGCCCCCTTGACGGTGATGAACTCGGGCTCGCTCATGCGGCGCATTGTTTAATCGATCCGGGCGCCAGGCGCTTCCGCGCGCGGGCGCGAGGTGGTAGACCCCCAGGACCCATGGCCTTTCCGGCGAGCCACGGCGGCGCCGCCCGGGCGCGGCTCGACGCGCCGCCTCCGGCGCGGGGCGGCCGGCGCCCGCCCGGTCCCGGGCGGCGGGCGGTGGCCAGGTGAGCCCGGCGAGGCTGGTGCGGAAGATGAGCGCGCGGGCGCTCCTCTTCGCGGCGGCGTTCTTCTTCGGCCTCGCCGCCCTGCTCGTCCGGATGGCGACGCAGGGCGGGATGAGCGGCGGCCAGGTGACGCTGGTCCGCTTCCTCGTCGGCCTGGGCGCCGTGGTCCTGCTGTTCCGGCTGCAGCCCGGGACCTTCCGGCCGTCGCGCTACGCGCTCCTCGCCAGCCGCGGCATCTTCGGGGGGATCGCCGCCCTCCTCTACTTCCTCGCCATCCAGCGGATCCCCGCGGGCGAGGCCACCCTCCTCAACAACACCTTCCCGATCTGGGCGGTGGTGCTGTCGATCTTCACGCTGGGCGAGCGCCCCACCTTCCACCTGGTGCTGGCGCTGGTCCTGGCCAGCGCCGGCGTGTTCCTGGTGCTGGGCGGTGGCCAGACCGCCTTCGCGCTCGGCCCGGGCGAGGTGCTGGGCCTGGTCTCGGCGGTGCTGGGTGGGGCGGCGGTGACGTCGATCCGGTCGCTCCGCGTGGGCGCCGCCGTGCCGGCGCCCACCGTCTTCCTCGCCTTCGCGCTGGGCGGCGTGCTGGTCTCGTTGCCCTACGCCGGCGCCGCCTGGCCGTCGGCGCCGGGGCCGTGGTGGGCCGCGGTGGGGGTGGGCGCCTCCGCCTTCCTCGCCCAGCTCGCCATGACCGAGGCGTACGGCCGGCTCTCGGTCGCCGAGGCGGCCGTCTGGCAGCAGCTCACCCCCATCTCCACCTACCTCTGGTCGTTCTCGCTGGGTGAGCGGGTCACGGGAGCCACGGCCATCGGCGTCCTGCTGGGGCTGGCCGGCGTCGCCTACGGCAGCGTCCTCGGCCACCGGCCCGCCGATCCCGAGTCGCCGGTGGCGCGGGAGGCCCCGGCCATCCCGGCGGAGGAGCCCTGAGCGTGACCGAGCGCCGCCGGCGCGCGCTGGCCCGCGTGGAGCTGCTCGGCTCGGCGGTGTCGTTCGGCCTCATGGCGGTGCTGGCGCGGCGGCTGTCTCGCGGCGCCCATCCGTTCACGGCCGGTCAGCTCACCGTCGTCCGGTTCGTGATCGGTGCGGCGGTGAGCCTCGCCGCCTTCCGGCTCCGGCCCGGGCTCTACCGGCCGGTGAACCGGCGCCTGCTCTGGACGCGCGGGGCGTCCGGCGGCATCGTGGTCGTCCTCTACTTCCTGGCGCTGGCGCGGATCCCGGCCGGCGAGGCGGGGATGCTCTACAACCTCTTCCCGGTGGTCGCGACGGGGATGAGCATCGTCGCCTTCCGCGAGCGGCCCACCGTCCACCTCGCGATCGCCCTCCTCCTCGCCACCGCCGGCGTGGTGCTGGTGGTGGGGAACGGAACGCTGGCCGTCGGGATCGGCGCAGGCGAGGCGCTCGCGGTCGCCGCCGCCCTCTTCGCGGCGTTCTCCTCCGTGACCATCCGCGCCATGCGCGGGACGGACAACGCCCCCACCATCTTCTTCTACTTCTGCCTGGGCGGGCTGCCGGTGGCGCTTCCCTTCGCGCTCTCGGCGTGGCCCACCGCGCCCGGCCCCTGGGCCGTGGCCGGGGTGATGGGGCTCGCCTCGTTCTCCGCGCAGGTGCTCATGACCGAGGCCTACGGCGCCCTCTCCATCCCGGAGGCGGCGGTCTGGCTGCAGCTCACGCCGCTCGCGCAGTACGTGCTCGCGGCCGTCCTCCTCGGCGAGCGCGTGAGCGGCGCCGGGCTGGCGGGAGTGATCGTGGGTGTCGCCGGGGTGGCCTACGGCACGGTGCTCGGCCGCCGTCCACGCACCGCGGGCGCGCCGGCCGCCGCCACGCCGCCCGCCCCCGGCGAGCCGGTGCCTCCGCAGACGTAGCCCGAGCTCGCGGCGAGAGGTAGGGCGTGGTGCGCCTTCAGGCGCTCGTGCCCGATATCGACCCCGGGGACTGCGGGTGACGTCCGGCGCCCATGGATGCCGGTGTGGGACGCCTCCCCGTGCCGAAGTAAGGGGACGCGAAATCCTTTCGCCGTCTGGTAGGCTGACGTCATGCGACCCTCCGCCGCACGCCAGCTCATCGCCGTGGGAAGCCTGCTCGCCGCCGTCTCGCTGGCGCCGCGCGCAGCCGGGGCCAATTTCCGTGAGGTGAAGATAGGGGACGAGATCCGCGACCGCGACCTGCCGCTCCTGGACGGTGGCAAGGCGCCGCTGCTCGGGCGTTCCCAGGCGAGCGTGTTCGTCTTCTTCCGCCCGAACCACGACCACTCGCTCCAGGCCCTGACGCAGCTCGCGGTGCTCGAGAAGGAGTTCGCCGGGAAGCCGGTCCGGTTCGTGGCGGTGACGAGCGGCTCGTACGACAAGGCGGACGTGCGGGCGATGGTGAAGGAGGCCGGCGTGAAGATGCCGGTGCTGGTGGACGGCGCCGACGCCCTCTACGGCGAGCTGGGCGTGAAGCTCCACCCGGTGGTGGGCATCGCCGACTCGCGCCATCGGCTGGCCGAGTACCAGCACTTCCAGCGCATCAACCTCCTCGACATGATGCGCGGCAAGATCCAGCTCGTCCTCGGGGAGATCAACGTCGCCGAGCTCGAGCGGATCCAGAACCCGGAGAAATCCGGCAACGGCGACGACCGCGGGCACGCCCGGACGCGGGTCAACCTCGCCAGGGTCATGCTCCAGCGCGGCAACGTGGACCTGGCCATCGAGAGCGCGAGGCAGGCGATCGTCGAGGACCCGACCTACGCCCGCGCCCACGTGGTGCTCGCCCAGGCGCTGGCGGCGTCCGGGAAGTGCGACGAGGCGGAGAAGGAGTTCGCCGTCGCCTCGAAGCTCGACCCGGCGGAGGCGTCCGGCCAGCGCGTCTGCGCGCGCTAGCACGGGGGCCTCGACCTCCCCCGGCCTCGCCCCCGCCCGTGCCGTGCGCGGGCCGTCGCCGCGCCGCATGATCGCGGCATGCCCGCGCCCATCGCCTTCGAGCCATTCACCGAGGACCACCAGGCGTTTCGCCGCACGGTCCGCGAGTTCTGCGAGAAGGAGCTGGCGCCGCACGCGCGCGCCTGGGACGACGCGGGCGAGTTCCCGGCGTCGCTCTTCCGGACGTTCGGCGAGCTGGGCTTCTTCGGGATCCGCCACGACCCCGCCCACGGCGGCTCCGGCCTCGACTACTGGTACGTCGTCGCCTACGCCGAGGAGCTGGTGCGGTCGCGGAACGCCGGGCTCGCCATGGCGATGCTGGTGCACGGCGAGATGGCCATCCCGGTCATCGGCGCCATCGGCACGGACGAGCAGAAGCGCGAGTTCCTCGCGCCCGCCATCCGCGGCGAGCGGATCGCGGCGCTGGCCGTCTCCGAGCCGGACGCGGGCTCCGACGTGGCGTCGATCCGCACCACGGCGCGGCGCGACGGCGGCGACCTGGTGGTGAACGGCGCCAAGATGTGGGTCACCAACGGCACGCGCGCCGGCTTCCTCACCATGGCGGTCCGTACCGGCGGGCCCGGGCACGGGGGGCTCTCGCTCCTGCTCTTCCCCACCGACGTGCGCGGCTTCCAGGTCTCCCGCAAGCTCGAGAAGGTGGGGAACCACGCCTCGGACACCGCGCTCCTCTTCTTCGAGGACTGCCGGGTGCCGGCGCGGTACCTCCTCGGCACCGAGAACGAGGGCTTCTACCACGTCATGGAGAACTTCCAGGGCGAGCGGCTGGTGGCCGCCGTCCAGGCGGTGGCGGGGATGCAGCTCATGATCGAGGACGCGATCCGCTACGGCGGGGAGCGGACCGCGTTCGGCCGGCCGGTGGTGAAGTTCCAGGCCTGGCGGCACCGGCTCGCCGACCACCTCGCGGCGCTGGAGGCGGCGCGCTGGCTCACCTACCGGGCCAGCGATCTGTTCAACCGCGGGGAACCGGCGCAGCGGGAGATCTCGATGGCGAAGCTGTTCGCGGGGGAGCTGGCGCAGCGGGTGGCGTACGATTGCATGCAGCTCCACGGCGGGATGGGGTACGTGCTGGAGAGCGACGTCGCCCGCGCCTGGCGCGACGTGCGGCTCCTCACCATCGCGGGCGGGACGAGCGAGATCATGCGCGAGATCATCTCACGGGCGAGCATCCCATGACCGACGCCCTGGTGGTGCTCGTCACGGCGCCCACGCCGGAGCGCGCCGCGGAGCTGGCCCGCGCGGTGGTCGAGGAGCGGCTCGCCGCCTGCGGGAACGTCGTGCCGGGCCTGCGCTCCATCTACCGCTGGGAGGGGAAGGTCCAGGACGACGCCGAGGCGCTCCTCGTCCTCAAGACCACCCGCGCGCGGTTCGAGGCGCTCCGCGAGCGGATCCTGGCGCTCCACCCGTACCAGGTGCCCGAGGTGATCGCGCTCCCGGTCGAGGCGGGGAGCGCGCCGTACCTCGCCTGGCTCGCGGGCGAGACGGCCTGACCGCGCCGGCGTTACCATGGCGGCGTGCCACCCCCCTCCGCGGCTGCCGCGCTCGCCACCGCGCTCCTCGCCGGCCTCGCGCTCGGGGTGCAGCCGGCGCGCGCGGAGGAACGCGCGCTCCTCCTCCCCGCCTCGATGGGGCGGACCGACCGCGTCTGGATCTTCGGACGGGTGCTGGAGGAGGCGCACGACGGCGGACCGACCGCCTGGAAGAACCTGCGCCGGCTCGCCGGGTCGAACGTCGAGGGCGCCCCCGTCGAGGTGACGTTCCTCGGTCGCGCCGCGAAGGCGGTGAGCGGCCACGACGGCGAGTTCGAGGTCGAGATCCCCGCCGGACCCGGTGACCCGTTCCCGCCGGGCGTCCAGCGCGCCGAGGTCCGCTCGGGCCCAGCGCGCGCCGGGGCGCTCGTGCACGTGGTCGCGCCCGGCGCCCCGTTCATCGTGGTCTCGGACTTCGACGACACGGTGGCGGTCACGAACGTGCGGAGCCTCCTCGAGCTGCTCGACGCGACCTTCCTGCAGGACGAGCGGACCCAGCCGGCCGTGGCGGCCATGGCCGCCTTCTACGGCTGCCTGGCTGCGGCGAGCCCCGCCCCCGCCTTCGCGTTCGTCTCCGGCTCGCCCGTCCAGCTCGCGCCCCGCATCGCGGCGTTCCTGGAGCGGAACGGGTTTCCGCCGGCGGCGCTCTTCCTCCGCAACCTCGGCCCCGGGACGCTCTCGCGCTACAAGGAGCCGGTCCTGGAGCGGCTCGCGGCGCGGTTCCCGCAGCCGTTCGTGCTGGTGGGAGACTCGGGCGAGCGCGATCCCGAGATCTACGCGGCCTTCGCCCGCGCCCACCCCGGCCGCGTCCGGGCCGTCTACGTCCGGCACGCCCCGGGTGATCCGGGACCGCCGGCGCGGTTCGAGGGGGAGCGGCTGTTCGAGGATCCGTCCGACGCGCTCCGGGACGCGATCGGTCGCGGCCTGGCGCCGGGGTGCTCGGACGAGCGCACCGGGGTGCCTTCCGCTTCCCGGGCTCCCGACGATGCGCCGGACGCGGCGTCGAGGTGAGCCGGGCTACGCCGCCGGCGGCTCGACACCCTCCGCAGCGTCCGCGTCCGTCTCCGCGGGCGGCCCCGCCGCCTCGCGGACCAGCACCGGCGCGAGCCGGTTGTAGGCGAGGGTGAGCCCCAGGGCGAACGCGCTCGCGGCGATGCCCAGGGCGGCGTTGGCGAACGCCGGCGCGGCGAGCGCGAGGCGGAGGAGGACCGTCGCCACCGCCAGCCCCGAGTTGCGGAACACCACCGCGTAGGAGGTGCTGTAGCGCAGCGAGAGCAGCACCACCAGCACGTCGGCGAACACCAGGATCGTGTAGAAGGACTCGAAGAACTCGGCGCGCTCGCGGAGGACGGCGCCGCCCGCCAGGAACGCGAAGACGCCCACCAGCACGAGCGAGAGCAGCTTCTTCGCGGCGATGAAGCTGCGCGTCTCGCGCAGGTCGGTGGAGAGGGGCCGGTGGCGCTGCGCGGCGTAGTAGAAGCCGAGGAGGACGAAGACGGCGAGGGCACCGAAGCCGTCGGCGAGCATGCGCAGCACCGCGACCCGGGCGCTGTCCCAGGCGAGCGGCTCGCCGAGCTGGCCGAACTCCTCGAAGGAGTGCCGGAGCAGGATGAGCGAGAAGATCTCGAACTGCTTGCCGGCGGCGTTCGAGACCGAGCGGGCGATCCCCAGCACCAGCCCCACCACCTCGAAGGCGAGGAGGAGGTAGAACGCCAGCTCGACGGCGGCGAAGTGACTGGTGGGCGTCCGCCGGGCGTACGCCGCCGGCAGCAGGCCGCGCCGGTTCAGCTCGATGCCGAGGAGGGCGGCCCCGAAGACGGCCACCAGGAGGCCGGCGACGACGCGCCGGGCCGCGGCGCCGGACCAGAGGCGCTCCAGGCCATCGAAGACACGGGCGGCGAAGGCGAGCACCGGCGCGGTGTACCGCATCCCCCGCGCGGTGTGAAGCGCGCTACTTCTTCCGGAAGAGGGCGTCGAGGGCGTCCCGCGGATCCTCGGCGGGCCGGGGCGCCTCGCCGAACAGGGCCGCCAGGGCGTCGCGCGCGCCGGACGGCGCGCCCCGGCGGCGGGAGGCGCCGTCGCCGAGCTGGAACAGGTCGCAGGCGTTCGCCGCCTCCTTGTCGACCACGTGCTCGGCGTGCGGCTCGCGGCAGGCGTGCGCCGCCGACTCGTCGAGGTGGCGGCAGTTCAGGCACGCGTGCAGCTCCCCGTCGCAGGCGGGGCAGGTGGCGCGCCGCCCCACCGGCCCCTCGATCCGGACCTCCGCCCCGCACGCGTAGCAGCTCGTCGCCACGGCGGTATGATGGATCGGCTCGATGCAGGACGCGATCCCCTACGGGAAGTACCTGCTCCTCGACCGGGTGGCGATCGGCGGGATGGCGGAGGTGTGGGCGGCGACGCTGCGCGAGGGCGCGCCCGGCCGGCTGGTGGCGCTGAAGCGGATCCTCCCCACCCTGGCCGAGGACCGCGAGTTCCTCACCATGTTCCTGGACGAGGCGCGCATCGTGGTGCAGCTCCAGCACCCCGGGATCGTGCCGGTGCTGGAGCTGGGCCGGCAAGGCGAGACCTACTACATGGCGCTCGAGTACGTGCCGGGCGTCACCCTGCGCGCGCTCCTCGACCGCGAGCGGGCGGCCGGCCGCCGCCTCCCGGTCTGGCTCGCCGCGCACGTCGCCTGGCGGGTGTGCGACGCCCTCGACTACGCGCACCGCAGGCGCGACCTCGGCGGCGCGCCGCTCCACGTGGTCCACCGGGACGTCTCCCCCGCCAACGTGCTCCTCGGGTTCGACGGCGGGGTCCGGGTCATCGACTTCGGCATCGCGCAGGCGGCGATCCGGACGCGGCGCGAGGGACAGGTGCTGCGCGGGAAGTTCGGCTACATGTCCCCGGAGCTGGTGCGCGGCCTGCCGGTGGACCGGCGCGCCGACGTGTTCGCGGTCGGCGCCGTGCTCCACGAGATGCTCACCGGCGTGAAGCTCTTCACCGGGGAATCGGAGCTGGCGGTGCTGGAGCGGATCCGCAACGCGGAGGTGGCGCCGCCGTCCGCGACGGAGCCGGGCGTGCCGCGGGCGCTCGACGCCGTGGTCCTCCGCGCCCTGGCCCGGGAGCCGGAGGCGCGCTGGGCCTGGGCATCCGAGCTGCGCGACGCGCTCGTCCCGTGGTTGCCGGCCGGCGGCGCGGGCGCCGCGGCCCGGACGCTCGCGGAGCTGCTCGCGGAGCGGTTCCCGGGGGAGCTGGGGGCGGAGCGGAGGAGGATGGAGCAGGTGCGGGGGGTGGTGGGGGTGGGGTAAGACGGTGATGGCGGCCGGAGCCGCGCGGGCGAGCGTCTCCCTCCGTCCCCGTCGCCGGGGCGGCTCGAGAGCGGGGTGGACTGCGCGGCGGCTCTGCGCGCGGGGAGCGGCCCGGCAAGATCGGCTTCCATGGCCGGGCGCTCCCTTCGTGAAGTGCTCCCTGGCGCCGTGCGCGCGCCGTCCTGTGGGTCCGCCGGGCGCCCCGGGGAGGCAAGACGCCCTTCTCCGATTTCACGCCAGCGAGCGAATTCGTGCGTTCGGCGAGGCATCGAAAGTGCATGACGTTCCGTGCATGACGACCGCACGCGAGCTCTCCTCCCACCTTGCCGAGCTCCTCGCCCAGGAGCACGGCGCCATGGCCGATTTCCTCGTCGCACTGGCGGACTTCGACCAGCGCAGGCTCTGGGTCGACCTCGGCTATTCCTCGCTCTTCCACTTCCTCCACCGGGAGCTGGGTCTCTCGAAAGGCGCGGCGCACTATCGCAAGGTGGCGGCCGGCCTCCTCCAGAGGTTCCCCGAGGTCGAGGTGCCGCTCCGGGACGGGCGCCTCTGCTTCACGAGCGTTGTGGAGCTGGCGAACGTCCTCTCGCCCGAGAACCGGGACGAGGTGTTGCCTCGGTTCTTCCATTGTTCGAAGCGGGAGGCCGCCGCCGTCGCCGCGGAGATGAGTCCGGCCGACGTCGTGCCCCAGCGAACGGTCGTGACCGCGGTCCGAGCGCAGGCGGCAGCGCCGTCTCCGGTGACGGCCCCCGCCGGGACGGACGTGCAAGACGTGCGGCGGACGTTGGGTGAAATGGCCCAGAACTCGGTTCATCCAGATGAACTGCGCCAACGGGTTGGTCGTCGGGAGGAGCAGGCGCCAGCCGCGCCCCGGCCGCGGGCGGAGGTCGTCCAGCTCACCGCCGAACAGGCGCGCGTGCACGTCACCGTCTCCCGCGCCTTCCTCGACAAGGTTCAGGCGGCACGGGACGCGCTCTCCCGCTCCCACGCGAACGCGACGATGGAGGAGATCCTGGAGGCAGGGCTCGACCTCCTGCTGGAGCGGAGCGCGAAGCGGAAGGGGCTGGTGGAGAAGCCGCGGAGGGCGCCTCCCCCGTCGAGAAGCGACGGCATACCGGCGCACGTGAAGCGAGCGGTGTGGGTCCGGGACGGCGGGTGCTGCCAGTGGAAGGTCCAGGGGAAAGGGATCTGTGGGTCGAGGCGCCGGATCGAGTTCGACCACCTCGAGGAGAAGGCGCGGGGCGGACCGCCGACGGTCGACAACGTGAGGCTCCTCTGCCAGTTTCACAATCAGCTCAAGGCGCGGCTCGTCTACGGGGACGCGTGGATCGATGGGTTCACGCGGAGGGGCCGCACATACGGCGGCGTCGAGCAGCGCGCTTCCTCAGGGACCAGCGCGCCGGCTTAGGCCCGGACCGTGGACTGGAGGGCGTCCACCAGCTCGTCGGCGGAGGCGGGCGGCGCCTCGGCGAGGTCGGCGGAGAGCACCGCCACGGTCTCGACGTCGAGGCGGATGCGCTCCCAGTCCTCCTCCGGGATGGCGGCGAACGCCTCGACGATGCGCGGGTCGAACTGGGTCCCGGTGCAGCGGAGGATCTCGGCCCTCGCGTCGGCGAAGGGGCGGGCGCGGCGGTAGGGCCGGTCGCTGGTGATGGCGTCGATCGTGTCCACGACGTGGAAGATCCTCGCGCCAATGACGATCTCGTCGCCGCGGAGGCCGCCCGGGTAGCCGGTCCCGTCCCACTTCTCCTGGTGCTGGAGCACGATGGAGGAGGCGGGCCGCAGGTAGTCGACGCGCTGGAGGAGCGCCCAGCCCAGGTCGGGGTGGCGCTTCATCTCCGTCCACTCGTCCGGGGACAGGGGGCCGGGCTTGAGCAGCACCCGGTCGCGCACGCCGATCTTGCCGATGTCGTGCAGGAGCGCGCCGTGCTCGATGACGGTCAGCTCCGGCTCGGCGATCCCGAGCTGCTGCGCGAGGCGCCGCGCGTAGAGCGACACGCGCCGCGAGTGCCACTGGGTCTCCGCGTCGCGGTAGTCGAGCGCGGCGATGAGCCCCTCCAGCAGGGCCTGCGTCCGCGCCCGGACCATGTCCTCGAGCCGCAGGTTGATCTCGCGGAGCTGGCCGTTCTGGCGCTGCACCTCGGCGGTGAGCCGCTCGTTGTCGCGCCGCAGCCGCGCCGCCTCCACCGCCTGGTTCACCGTGGCGAGCAGCTCCTGCTGGTGCCACGGCTTGGAGACGATGCGGAACACCTCGCCGGAGTTGACGGCCTGGAGGGCGACGCGGAAGTCCTCGGCGGCCGTGCAGAGGATGCGGGCGGCGCCGGGCAGCCGGGCCCGGGCGTGCTTCAGGAAGGTGACCCCGTCCATCCCCGGCATCATGTAATCGGAGATGATCACCACCGGCGCGTCGCTCTCGATGTGCGCCAGCGCCTCCCCGGTGTCGAGGTAGCAGCGCGCGTCGAACCCGGACGACTCCAGGATCCGGGAGAGCGCCCGGAGGATCAGCTCGTCGTCGTCGACGATGAGGACGCGGTCCGGCGCGGCGCCGGTCGCGACGGGTTCGGTGGGGTGGTGCGCGTCCATCCGGCCGCCGATCATATGCCCGCGGACCCGGGAATGGCACCAGCGGTGCCTCCCAGGATCCGGGGACGTCAGAAGCTCGCCAGGAACTCCTCGTTGGTGTCCACCTCGGAGAGCTTCTTGAGGAGCCGCTCCATCGCCTCCACCGGCTTGAGCGAGGCGAGGGCCCCGCGCAGCTTCCGGATCTTCTCGATGTCCTTGGCGGAGAAGATCTTCTCCTCCTTGCGGGTGCCGGACGCGCCGATGTCGATGGCGGGGAAGATGCGGCGCTCGGCCAGCTGGCGCGAGAGCACCACCTCCATGTTCCCGGTGCCCTTGAACTCCTCGAAGATCACCTCGTCCATGCGCGAGCCGGTGTCGATGAGCGCGGTGGCGATGATGGTGAGGGAGCCGCCCTCCTCGGCCTTGCGCGCCGCGCCGAAGAGGCGCTTGGGCCGCTCCAGGGCGCGGGAGTCCACGCCGCCGGTGAGGGTACGCCCGGAGGACTCGACCTCCTTGTTGTAGGCGCGGGCGAGCCGGGTGATCGAGTCGAGCAGGATCACCACGTCCTTGCCGCCCTCCACCAGGCGCTTGGCGCGCTCCAGCGCCATCTCCGCCACGTGGATGTGCTCCTCGGTGGGCCGATCGTTGGACGAGCCGATCACCTCGCCCTTGATGTTGCGCTTCATGTCGGTGACCTCCTCGGGGCGCTCGTCCACGAGGAGGACCGTGAGGTGCACGTCCGGGCGGTTCGCGAGGATGGCCTGCGCGATCCGCATCAGCATGATGGTCTTGCCGGCCTTGGGCGGCGAGGTGATGAGGCCGCGCGCGCCGAGGCCGATGGGCGCGATGACGTCGAGGACACGGCCGATGCTCTCGTCCGGCCGGGTCTCGATGACGAGCCGCTCGGTGGGGTCGGTGGCGGTGAGGTTGTGGAAGTGGGTGCGGCGCGCGACCGCCACGGGGTCCGCGCCCTCGAGCGTGTCGATGCGCGTCAGGGCCCGCTTCATGTTGCGGGTGGTGGAGAGGCCCTTCACCAGGAGACCGGGCTGGAGGTGCATCCGGTCGATGAGCCAGCGGGGCACCTCGACGTCGAACGGCTGCGGCAGGTAGCTCTTCTTCGGCTCGCGCAGCCAGCCGTTGCCCTTGCCCTCGAACTGGAGGACGCCCTCGACCTCCTCGGTCACATCGGGCTGGGGCGAGGGCGCGGCCTGTGTCGCCGCGACCGCCGCGCCGTTCTGCGGCGGAGGCAGCGGCCCCGGCTGCCCGTTGGGGCCGACCAGCTGCGCGCCGGTCGCCGGCGCTCCCGGGGCCTGGCCACGCCCGCGGCGCCCGCGGCGGCGCCGGCGGCGTCGGTTCGCGCCGGGTGCGCCGCCGGGACCGGCGGTGGGGGCGGCGCCGGCGGCGTCGAGGTTCGCCGCGGACGGCGCCGGCGCGGCCGGGGCCGGCGCCGAGGAGGACGGAGCGGGTGCACCCGCTCCCGGGATCTGCTCGTTCTCGTTCATGCGGTCTTCTGCTCCGGCCGCGGGACCGTCGCGTCCCTCGGCGCGTCTTTCTCGTCGGGTGCTGGAGAGGGCCCGTGCCGGTCATCGCGCCACGCGCGCACCCGGCTTCGCCCCGCCCCCTGGCCGTCTCCTGCGCGCCGCCCGAAGCGGCGAAGCACCTCTCGGCAGAGAGAAGATCGACCGGGGGTCCGCCCCACCGCCGCGAGAAACACGGTTCAGTGCGGAAGGGCGACCACCGATCTGTAGCAAAAAAGGGCCCCGAGCGAAAGCCCGTGCGGGGGCGCCGGCGGCCCCGTCACTCCCCGGTCACCGGCTCGATCCAGGGGACGGGGAGCGCGAGGACGGGCCCCATCTCGGCGAGCAGGCCCAGCGCGCGCACCTCGGGGAGCGCCGCGAGGGCGCGGAGCGCTGCGGGGGCTCCCACCTCGGCGAGCCCGCCCAGCGCGGTCTCGACCAGGCCGGGGCCGCCGCCGCCGATGCGGCGGAGCTCGACGTCCGCGCCGGGGTCGATCCCGGCGCGCTCCCGGGCGAGCGCCACCGCGTCGTCGAGCGACCCGAGCCGGTCGACCAGGCGCCGGTCGTAGGCCTGCTGCCCGGTCCAGACGCGGCCGCCGGCGAGACGCTCCGCGTCCGCGCGCGGCAGCTTCCGCCCCTCCGCGACCCGGTCGACGAAGGAGCGGTAGAACGCGTCGATCTGCTGCTCCACCGCCTGCCGCTCCGACGCGGACCAGGGGCGGGCGAGCGAGAAGAGCTGGGCCTTCTCGCCGCGCGCGACCGCCTCGCGTGTCACGCCCAGCTTCGCCAGGGTGCCGGAGAGGTCCGGCTTCACCACGAACACGCCGATCGAGCCGGTGAGCGTGGAGGGCTCCGCCACGATCTGATCGGCGCCGACCGCGACGAGGTACCCGCCGCTCGCCGCGATGTCGCCCATCGACGCGATCACCGGCTTGCGCCGCCGGGCGCGCACCACCTCGTGCCAGACGAGGTCCGACGCCAGGCCGTCGCCCCCGGGCGAGTCCACGCGCAGGACGATGGCGCGGATCGACGGATCGTCCGCCGCCCGGCGAAGCTGGTCGCGCAGGGTGTCGGCGCCCACGATCAGGTCGGTGCCGAACGGCTCCCGGCGGGTGCGTCCCGAGGCGATGGCCCCCTCCAGGCGCACCAGCGCGACCACCGGGCGCGGCCCCCAGCGCTGCGCGACGCGCGGCGGATCCGGACGCCACCGCCCGTCGAGGCGCATGCGGCGGCCGGTCTCGCCCCGCGCCCACCCCTCGACCTCGTCCGGCCAGAGCACCTCGTCCACGAGCCCGGCGGCCCGCGCCTCCTCGGAGGTGAAGAGCCCCTGGTCGACGAGGGCGCGCACGCGGTCGGGCGTCAGGTGCCGCGCCGCCGCGATGGCCTCGACCTGGCGGGCGAAGCCGTCGTCGAGGAGGGCGTTCACCTCCTCGCGCGCCTCCGGGCTCATGTCGTTGCGGGTGAGCGGCTCCGGCGCCGACTTGTAGGCGCCCGCCTTGACCACCTCGAAGGCCACCCCCAGGCGCGCGAGCGCGTCCCGCAGGAAGAGCGTGGAGGTGGCCAGGCCGTTCACGATCAGCGTGGAGGCGGGCGGCACCGCGATCGCGGAGGCGGCGCAGGCCAGGTAGTACTCCCGCTGTCCGCCGCCCGAGAGGTAGGCGAGCACCGGCTTCCGCGCCCGGATCTCGGAGACGCGCGCGCGCAGCTCCTCCACCCTGCCGGTCCCGATGGGGAGCCCGTCGATGGCGAGCGCGACGGCACCCACCTCGGGGTCGTCGCGCGCCGCGGCGAGGCGCGCCAGCAGCGTGCCGTAGGGATCGCGGTCGCCCAGGGAGAGGAAGAGGGTCCGCGGCGGCGAGAGCACGCCGGCGAGGTCGATGCCGGCGACGTCGTCCCCGCCCGCCGCGGCGCGGTAGCGCTCCTGCGAGACGCGGACACCCGCCAGCCACGCGGTCGAGCCGGGCAGGGAGGCGGCGCCGCCCGTCCAGCCGACGTGCGGCGCGTTCCAGGTCAGGGAGAGGAGCGCGGTGGTCCGCTGCGACACCGCCGGGTCGCCGGTGATCGGGAACTCGACCTGCGCGGCCAGGCCCACGCCCGAGTGCAGCTCCACCCCGGCGCCGGCCACCAGGTGCGTCAGGTGGAAGTCGTCGCGGGCCCGGTCGTCGGCGAGCAGGTCGGCGGAGAGCGTCACGGAGTCCCCGAGGAACCGCGTGCCGAGGCCGAGGTCGTAGCGGCGCGGCAGCCGCGCGCCGGCGAGGGACGCGTCGAACCCCAGGGCGGCTGCGCCGACCGAGAGCCAGCGGGCCGGGCGCAGGGTGAGGCCGAGGTCCCAGCCGCCCGCGTCGCGCAGCGACGGATCGGGCGAGGCGATCCAGTGCCAGGCGATCGCGGCGGAGGCGAGGCGGCCGTCGGAGAGGGAGAGGGCGAGCGAGGTGCGCTGGTAGCGGCTGGAGAGGGCGTCGCCGGCGTCGCCGGGGCGGAGCCACTCCATCGAGAACCCCAGCCCCAGCGGGCCCAGCGCCGTCGCGGCCCAGACGCCGTCCGCCTGCGAGCCGGGCGTGACCTGGCCCTCGTGGAAGTACTGGAGCGCCGGCTCGCGGACGAACCCGATGCCCGCCGGATTCACGTTGGGTGCGTCAGGCTCCTCGGCCACCGCGGCGCCGGTCACCGGGACCGCCAGGCCGGCCGGCACGCCGCCGATCCGCTCCAGGGCGTTGTCCAGCTGCGCGGCGGCGGGCGCCGCGGCGAGGGCGATGGCGGCCGCGAGGGCGACCTTCACGTGGCGTCTCATGGGGCCTCCGCGCGCGATGGGTGGCCCCTCACTCCTCGTTCCCCGCGTCCTCCACCTGCCGCAGGTGCTCCTCGCCGAGCGGCACGAGGTTCCCGGCCCGGTACTCGCGGAAGACCTGGAGCAGCTGCTCCTTGTGCGGCCGGACCTTGCCGAGCGGGCACTGCTCCCACTCCTTCACCGGCTCGTCGCAGTACCCCATCCGCTTGTCGCCGCACTTGGGCTGCAGGTACCCGCCGATCTCGGGCACCGCCTTCATCACCTCGCGGCGCATGAGCGCGACCATGTGGCGGATCTCCCACTGCGCGCGCCAGCAGAGCCGGAGGTCGGCGATGTGCAGGAGCTCGGTGAAGTTCACCATCACCTGGAAGTTGGTGGGCGTGGCGTTGGGCAGGACGAAGCGCGCGTCCTCCGCCGGGATCCCCTTCGCCAGCGCGGCCTCGTAGACGCGCGTGATCTCCTTCATGAGCGCGTCGTACTCCCCCGCCATGCCCAGCTTCTCCCACGTCTTCGGCATGACGTAGTCGAGCCGCTCCTCGCGGTAGCGGACGTAGCGCTGGCTCTGCTGCTCGAAGGAGATGCCGATCCGGTGCCGGACGAACTGGTGGGAGAGAGCCCGCGAGACGCCGCTGATGCCGAACCAGAACACCACCTGCTCGAGGGGCGAGGCATGACCGGTCTTGAGCCGCTCCCCGATGAACTCGCGGATCTTGGCCAGCGCGATGGTCCCGTCGCGGATCTCGGTCCAGACCTCGGTGGGGGTCTTCGGCGTGTAGCAGGTCCGGTACGCGCCGTAGAGCTTCTGCAGCGGATCTCGCGCGTAGTCGATGAGGGTGACCTCGAGCGGCATGATCTCGTGCTCCGGGGGTGAGCGAGGCATCATACGTCCGCGGTCCCACGGGCGCATGCACGGCCTCCACCGCCCGGGACGACCCGCCGGGCACGCGCCGCGCGCTCACTTCCGCTTCGGCACCGACGCCAGGAAGCGCCCCATCGCGCCGTCCACCCTGCGCACGTGATCCCGCAGCCACTGGCCGAGCCAGTCGGAGAGCTCCACCACCAACGAGGGCTGCGCGCCGCGCTCCGCGAAGGCCGCCTCGAGCCGCGTGAACTCCGCCACGAAGGCCTCGTGCGCGCTCCGGTGCTCGGCGAGCCCCGGGTACCCGGCGGCGACCATGTGGCGCTCCTCGGTCGCGAAGTGCTGGAGCGCGTAGCTTCGGAGGAACTCGAGCGTCTCCGGCACCGAATCGACGCTGCCCTGGCGCATCGACCCGTGGAGCCCGGCGACCGCCGCATAGAGGTTCCGGTGCTGCTCGTCGATCTCCGCGACCCCGGTCGCGAGATCATCGGTCCATCGGATGGGCAAGGGCGGCCTCCGCGGCAGTCCCCCGACAGGATACTCCCGGTGACGGCCGGGCGAGGAGCGACGCCGTGCGTCCGTCCGTCGCAGCGCGCGAGCACGCGAGCGGATCGCGGCGGCCGCGCCGCGCAGGCGCCTGGAGGCGAGCGCATTCCGCTTGAGCGGCGCCGGGGCCGGGATCATATTGCGCCGGACCGGCAAGCCGCCGGCACGCCCGAGGAGGTCCCGTGTCCCGCCCCCCCGAACCCCCTGTCCGCTCCGGTCGTGGCTCCTCTGCCACGCCCTCCGCTCCCTTGCTGGCGCTCTGCATCGCGCTCGCCGCCTGCCGGACCGCGCCGGCCCCCAAGCCCGCGGACGGCACCCCCGCGTCGCCGGCGGCGCTCCCGCCCATCGACGAGGCGGCGCTCGATCGGACGGCCTCGCCGTGCGACGACTTCTACCAGTTCGCCTGCGGCGGCTGGATCGCGCGCGCGGAGATCCCCGCCGACAAGCCCGCCTGGAGCCGCGGCTTCTTCGAGCTGCGCGAGCGGAACCTGCGCGAGCTGCGCGACCTCGCCGAGGCGGCGGCCGCGGGCCAGATGGGGAAGGACGACCGGTTCGCCGACAAGGTGGGGGACTTCTGGGCCTCGTGCATGGACGAGGCCGCCGTCGAGGCGCACGGCCTCGCCGACCTGCAGACCGAGTGGGGCCGGATCGACGCCGTGAAGGACCGCCCGGCGCTCGCGGCGGAGATGGCGCGCCTGGCCCGCTCCGGGATCGCCGCGCCGTTCGGCCTCACCGCCGGCCCCGACTCCCGCGACGCGACCCGGATGATCGCGGAGCTGCCGCAGGGCGGCCTGTCCCTCCCCGACCGCGAGTACTACCTGTCCGAAGACCCGAAGATGGCGGCGATCCGCGAGAGCTACGGCGCCTACGTCCGCGCGCTCCTGGAGCTGGCCGGCGTCCCCGCCACCGACGCGGCGGCGCAGGCCGCGTCCGTCCAGGACCTCGAGCGCGCCATCGCCGAGTCGCACTTCGACAAGGTGGCGATGCGCGACCCGATCAAGACGTACAACAAGCTCGACCGCGCCGGCCTGGCCCGGCTCGCGCCGGCGTTCCCGTGGCCCGCCTGGCTGGAAGGGCTCGGCCACCCCGGCATCGACGCCGTGGACGCCTCCACCCCGCCCTTCCTGGAGCGCGTCGGGCAGCTCTACGCGAACGCGCCGATCGACCAGTGGCGGGCCTATCTGAGGTGGCAGCTGCTGCGCCGCATGGCGTCGGCGCGCGCGCTGCCGCGCGCCGTCGGGGAGCGCGCCTTCACCTTCGCCAGCCAGAACTTCACCGGCGCGAAGGAGCTGGAGCCGCGCTGGAAGAGGTGCGTCGCCATGACCGACGGCGCGCTCGGCCAGGCGATCGGGCAGGCCTACGTGCGCCGCTACTTCGGCGCCGACGGGAAGGAGCGGACCACGCGGCTCGTCGCCGAGATCGAGGCGGCGATGAAGCGCGACCTCGAGGCGCTCCCCTGGATGGATCCGCCCACGCGGTCGGCCGCCGAGCAGAAGCTCGCGCGCGTCGCCAACAAGATCGGCTACCCGGACGTCTGGCGCGACTACTCGACCATGCAGGTGTCCCGCGCCTCCCATTTCCGGAACGTCCTCGCCGCCGACGCGTTCGAGGTGAACCGGCTCCTCTCGCAGGCGGGCGGGCCGGTGGACCGGAACGAATGGTTGATGACTCCGCCGACGGTGAACGCCTACTACGAGCCGACCCGGAACGAGATGGTGTTCCCGGCGGGGATCCTGCAGCCGCCCTTCTTCAACAAGGCCGCGCCGGAGCCGGTCAACTACGGGGGCACGGGGATGGTGGTGGGGCACGAGCTGACGCACGGCTTCGACGACCAGGGCCGCCAGTTCGACGCGGACGGCAACCTCCGCGACTGGTGGACGCCCGCGGTGGGGAAGGAGTTCGACGCCCGCGCGCAGTGCGTGGCCGCCCAGTACGACGGGTACGAGGCGCTCCCCGGCGTGCACCTCAACGGCAAGCTCACCCTCGGCGAGAACATCGCCGACCTGGGCGGGCTCAAGCTCGCCCACGCCGCGCTCCGGGGGGGGCGCGGGGGCCAGCCGGAGGGAGCGCCGGTGGCGGGCTTCACGGCCGAGCAGCAGTTCTTCATGGGCGCGGCGCAGATCTGGTGCTTCAAGGGGCGCGAGCAGTACGTGCGCATGCTCGCCACCGTGGACCCGCACTCGCCGCCGCGCTTCCGGGTCAACGGTCCGCTCTCGAACCTGCCGGAGTTCGCGGCGGCGTTCGGATGCCGGGAGGGGAGCCCCATGGCGCGTCCGGCCGCGGAGCGATGCTCGGTCTGGTGACGCCGCGGGCCACCAGCGGGGTCGTCGGAGCCAGGTGCGGAGCCGGGGACTGGCGGACCCCTGGATGGCGTCCCTCGACCACGGTCCTGGCGTCGCGACCCTGGCCCTCTTACCCATCCCGGACAGGTGCCGGGATGCAGGTGGATGCCTTCCTCGAGGAACTGGACGGACAGCTCCGCGACGCGCTCGCGCGCATCGGGGATGCGGCGAAGGCGCCGCCCGCCCCGGAGATCGGGATCGCGGACCTCCTCCTGGTCGCGCTCAAGAACGAGCTGGAGGCGAGCGAGGAGGCCGCGCTCTGGATCGTGGGGGAGCCCGATCTGGAGTTGAAGCTCGGCTTCGCGCGCCAGTGCGGCGACGAGGCGCGCCACTACCGCCTCATCGCGGAGCGGCTCGCCGCCCTCGGCGTGGACGTGGCGAAGCTCGACCCGATGGCCCGCGGCCACACGCCTCTCTTCAAGTACCTCAAGACCCTGGCGTCTCCTGCGGAGCGGATCGCGGCCGGGGCGTACGCGCGCGAGGGGCTGGCGACGGTCCGGAACGAGGTGTTCGCGGCGTTCTGCGAGTCGAGGGGCGACGCGGAGACGGCGCGGCTCTACCGCGAGGTGATCGGCCCCGACGAGGTCTTTCACCACGGGTTCGGGCGCCGGATGCTCCGGCGCTTCGCGGTGACGCCCGAGGACCAGGTGCGCGCCCGCGCCGCGGTCGCGCGCACGCTGAGGCTGGCCGAGGAGATCCAGGAGGTCGCCAGGCTCAAGCAGGGCATCGGCTCGGCGCCGGGGTGCTGAGGCGCCGCCCGGATCGAGGCGGACCTCGAGGCGCGAACCGGCGCTCACGCCACCGCGCGGAGGCGCAGCAGCAGACCGGCCGGGTCGTAGAAGGTGAGGCGCACCGCGCCCGCCTCGATCGAGGAGCCGCTGCGCACCGGCGCCGCCTCCTCGCGGAGCTTCACCCCGTCCACGCGGGTCCCGTTCGACGAGCCGAGGTCGCGGACGGTCCAGGAGCCGCCGGCCGCGCGCTCGAAGCGCATGTGCGCCCGGGACAGGGTGGCGTCGTCGATCACCACGTCGTTCTCCGCGTCGCGCCCGAGCGTCACGGAGGTGCCGCCGTCGCGCGCCACGAGCTGGATGGCGAGCGACTCGCCCGACTCGAGCCGGGGCATGTCCGGCTGCGAGACGATGGTGTCGCGGCTTCGCGTGGGCGGACGCCACGGCCCCGCCTCCCACACCACCCAGGACGACGGCTCGGCGGCGGCGAACGCCTCGAGCGTCGCGCCGCGGTGCTTCTTCGACAGCCAGGACAAGAGGTAGCTGCGCAAGGTCCGCTCTCCTCCCAGGCTAGCAGACCCCCCGGGCGACGGGTCAACCGCGGACGGCCGCGGCGACGAGCCCGGGCACGTGCCGCCAGCTCCCCTTCTCCTCCAGGCGGACCAGCCGGCGCCCGACCTGGTGCGCGGTGCGGTGGGAGGGGAAGTACGGCGGCTTGGGGAAGATGGTCGCCGGGTGGCGGAGCACCGCCTTCTCGACCCGCTCCAGCATGAGCGTGTTGTGGACGAACCCGCGACCGCTCTGGATGTCGGTGAGCGGCGCGCCCGGGTAGGCGCCCCAGGGCGTCGTGCCGAAGGCGAACCCGTACCCCGCCCAGCAGTTCACCGCGACCGTGCCGAAGCGCAGGTCGCGGATGGCCCGCTCCACGGCGGCGCGCACCGCCGGGTCCGCGCGCGGCGGCACGAGGAGGTGCGCCGAGAGCGTCCCCCACAGCCGGTCGTTCGCGAAGGGGACGGCCGCGGCGAGGAACTCGAGCGGGTCCTCCGAGCCGACCGAGGTCTCGGAGACGATGGAGCAGAACGGCTCGGTGCGGAAGGCGGGGTCGTCCGCGCGCGAGGCGTCGAGGCCGGGCACCAGCGTCCAGGGCAGCGTGCCCTCGCCCTGCCCGACGCGCCGCACGCCGGCGCGTCCCTCGGTGAGCGCGCGGTAGCGGTCCTGCGCGCCCGGGTACCAGGCCCGGCGCGCCGGGGCGAGCGCCATGAAGTGCTCGACCGCGGCCAGGAAGGCGTCGCGCTGCGGCCATCCCCGGGCGGTGACGATCATCTTCGCGGCGTTGCAGTTGAAGGAGGCGTTGTGCGTCACCATCCCGGCGACGTCCTCCGCCTGGAACCGCAGCGTCCGCGCGTCCCACGCGCCCGGCACCACCAGCACCGGCGACACGTTGCCGAGCTCGCTCGTGATCTCCTTGCGCAGGAGCGGCTCGTTCCGCGCCATCCGCGCCGCGCGCTCGGGGCCGGGCGGACCCCACACGATCGCGTCGTGGGTCCGGTCGGAGCCGGTGACGTGCACCTCGTCCACCGCCGGGTGCTGCGCCAGGTAGGCGCCCTCCTCGGCGCCGCCGTAGACCACCGCCAGCCAGCCCTGCCGCACCGCGTCCGCGAACGCCTCCTCGACGAGCGGCCCGAGGTACGCGTTCACCGGGTTCATCTTGAGGACGCAGACCTTCCCCTCGTTGAAGAGCTTGGTGATGACGTCGGTGGGCGGGATCGAGTTGACGTTCCCGGCGCCGAGGACGAGGCAGACCTTCCCGGCGTGGTCGGGCCGCTTGTAGAAGAGGGCGCGGGACTCGTCCAGCTCGCGCCTGCCGACGCCGGCCTCGAGGTGCACCTCGGCGCGGATGCCCATGAACAGCGCCTGGTCGAGGGGGTTCGCCGGGAACACGCGCGCCGTGAGCCTTCCGTCGGCGGTCTCCCCGAGCGGTCCGAGGGGCGTGTTTCCCCTGCGCGCCAGCATCGCGAGGGAGCGGATGGTCTGGCGCAGGGCGCGCAGGACCACGTAGGGACCCGAGACCCACTCCTCGCCGGCCTGCGGGCCGTCGAGCGCGAGCCCCTTGGCGGCGCACGACGCCTCCACCGTCCGCGCCGCGGTGCGGGCCGTACCCGCGAGCATCGAGCGGGCGAGCGCGATGCGGGTCGGGTAGGGCGCCCTCGCCCAGGCGGGCGCGGCGTCGCGCAGCCGCGAAAGCGCCTCGTCGATGCGGCGCTGCC
>DATIWK010000241.1:0-39108 GCA_035519395.1 Anaeromyxobacteraceae bacterium
TGAACTCCCTGTGGCCCAAGGCGTATCTGGCGGACCGACTTTTCGGCAAGCACACCGAAAGCCGACCCCCGAAAGCGCACCGCAGAGCGCACCGCACAGCCTAGAAACGAAACGCCCGTCATCGCTTTTTGCTTGCGATGACGGGCGCTTGTTGAATCGGGGAGACAGGATTTGAACCTGCGACCCCTTGGTCCCGAACCAAGTGCTCTACCAGGCTGAGCCACTCCCCGATGCTGCTGCGCGCCGTGCGAACCCGCGCCTCGGGATGGCGGCGGACCGACGTAAGGCCGCGTAGATACTGGACGCGCGGAAGGGTGTCAAGGGGCTTGCCGCTCCCTCAGCGCACGCAGACCGCCTCGACCTCCTCGATCTCCTTCGGCACCGCCGCGGTCAGCACGTCCCGCCCATCCGCGGTCACGAGGACGTCGTCCTCGATCCGGATCCCCACGCCCCTCATCTCCGCCGGCGCGGCCGCGTCGTCCGCAGCCACGTAGATCCCGGGCTCCACCGTGAGCACCATCCCGGGCGCGAGCGCGCGCGACTTGCCGCCGGGGTAGTAGTCGCCCACGTCGTGCACGTCCATGCCGAGCCAGTGGCTGGTCCGGTGCATGTAGTACCGGCGGTACGACTTGTCCTCCACCCGCGCCTCGGCCGGCCCCTCGAGCAGGCCGAGCGCCACGAACCCTTCGGCGAGCCGGCGAACGGTGAGGTCGTGGATCGCGTCCACCGAAACCCCCGGCCGCACCGCGGCGATCCCCTCCTTCTGCACCGCGAGGCAGAGCTGGTACAGGTCGCGCTGCGCCTTCGTGAACTCTCCCGACACCGGGAACGTCCGCGTCACGTCCGCCGTGTAGAGGTCGTACTCGCCCCCCGCGTCCACGAGGCAGACCTGCCCGTCGGCGAGCGGCGCCTCCCCGGCGCGGTAGTGCAGGATGGTCGAGTTCGCGCCCGCCGCCACGATCGTCCCGTACCCGGGCCCGCTCCCGCCGCGCCGCCGGAACGCGTACTCGATCTCCGACTGCACCTGGTACTCGCGGATGCCGGGCCGGCCGTCGCGCATCGCCGCCATGTGCGCCTCGGCGGTGATCTCGGCCGCGCGCCGGAGCCGCGCGAGCTCCTCGGGCCCCTTCACGAGCCGAAGCTCGTGCAGGATGCGCCCCGGCTCGACCACTGCGTCGGGCGGGTGCTTGCCGACGCGCGCCGCCGCCCGCAGGTCGCCGAGCAAGCGGACCAGGCGCGCGTCCCAGGCGGCGTCCTGCCCGAGCCGGAACCAGAGGTTCGCCGCGCCGTCGAGGAGCGCGGGGAGCTTCGCGTCCACCTCGCCCGCGACGAACGCCTCGTCGGCGCCGAAGGTCTCCTTCGCGCCTTCCACGCCCGCGCGCCGCCCGGTCCAGATCTCCTTCTCACGGTCGCGCGGCCGGACGAAGAGCAGGTACCGCCGCTCGCCGGCGCGCGCGACCAGCACCGCGCACCCGGTCGGCTCCTCGAACCCGGTCACCCAGGCGTGGTCCGAGTCCTGCCGGAACAGGTACTCGTTGTCGTTGTTGCGGATCCGCTCCTCGGCGGCGGGGAGCAGCATCACGCCGCCGCCGGCCCGCTCCATCTCGGCGAAGACGCGCGCGCGGCGGGCGGCGTGGACCTGGGGCTCGAAGGGCATGGCGACCTTCATATAACGGAGCGAGGTCGGTCGGTTGCACCGCGTGCGGGCGCTGGCCGAGGCCGCACGGCCGGGCGGGGCTGCGGCAGAAGCGATCGCGCCGAGCCTGTCCACCGGATGCGGGACGGCGGACCCTCGGTCCGGGGCGTAGCGTGTGGGCCTTCGCTGACAGGGGGTCCATCATGGCTGCTCGCCTCGCTCGCGCGGCGCTCGCCGCTGCGCTCGTCCTCGCCGCATGCTCGAAGAAGTCGGACGCGCCGGCCGCGCCCTGCACGACCGCGCCCGGCCTCGGCGACCTGACCTTCACCGCGTTCCACCCGGACGGCACGAGTGGCGCGGTGGCCTTCGCCGGCGACCGGATCGTGCTCTCGCCCGCATCCGTCACCGCGGCCTGCGGCGCGCAGGGCCTCGTCTGGCACTGGGACCTCCTCCAGAAGCCCGCGTCGAGCACCGCCGTCCTCGCCTCGCAGAACGGGGTCGAGGCCCTGCTCGTGACCGACGTCCCGGCCGGCGCGTACCAGGTGATGGCGAGCGTCACGGACTCGGCCGGGAACACCAGCCCGCCGGTGTTCGCGACGCTGCTCACCTCGGCCTGCGGAGCCCTGGCGCCGGACGTCACCGTCCAGGCGCCCTCAACGGCCCACGCGAACGAGGCCGTTCCCCTGAGCGCAGCCGTGACCGACGCGTCCAGTGCGTGCCCCACGTGGCTCGCCAGCAACGGGACCTACCAGTACGCCTGGCGGATCGCCTCGTCGCCCGCGGGGAGCACCGTCACCCTCTCCGACCCCACCGTTCCCGCCCCCGTCCTCCTCGCGCGAACGCCCGGCGCCTACTCCGTGGAGGTGACGGTGACGTCCTCCACCGGGCTGGCAAGCCCGCCGGCCCGGGCCAGCTTCACGGTGAGCGCCTGCGGCGCGGCGGCGCCGGGGACGCCGCTCGTCCTCTCGCCGACGAGCAGGCCGGCGGTCGGCGCGTCCGTCACCCTCGCGGCCATGTCGGCCGATCCGGACGACGCGGCCGGGTGCGCCCTCGGCCAGCAGCTCGCCTACGAGTGGTCGCTCGTGTCGGCGCCGCTCGGGAGCGCGGTCTCCGCGAGCGACACCTCCAGCTCCGGCGCCGGTCTCGCCGACCGGCTCACCTTCACGCCCGACGTCGCGGGCACCTTCACGTTCTCGGTCGTGGCGAACGACTCGACGGGCCTCCGCTCGCCGCCCCGGGTCGTCGACGTGCCCACCGGGCCGTGCGGCCCGCAGCTCCCGCCGATCTCGGTCGCGCCGGCCTCCGGCGTGATCGCGGGCACGCCCATCACGCTCTCGCTCTCGGGCCTGGTGACCGACGTGTGCGTCGCGGGCGCGCTCGGGTTCGACGTGCGCTGGTCGCTCGCGTCGCAGCCGGCGGGGAGCGCGGCGTTCGTGCATCCGGTCACCGGGGTCCTGGTCCCCGACCTGCCTGGCGCCTACGTCGTGCGCGTGGTCGCCACCGACGCGGGCGGGTACGCGTCCACCGCCGAGCTGACGGTCCTCGTCGGCGCGTGCACCATCGCGCCCGCGCTCGGGATGCCGGCGTGGACCGTGAACGGGGTCTTCGCTCGGACACCGGACCCGGGCGACCTGGTCACCCTCGCGGTCGCCGCCGCCCCGGGTGCGTGCGCCCTCTCGCCCGCGCTCTCGTTCGCGTGGACGCTCCTTGCGAAACCAGCCGGCAGCGCCGCCGTCCTCGCAGGCGCCGACACCGCGACCCCGGCGTTCGTGCCGGACGTGCCCGGCGGCACGTACCAGCTCGCTGTCGTCGCGACCGACGCTTCGGGCAACGCCTCGGCGCCGGCCTACGTCACGGTGACCGCCTCGGCCTGCGGCGCAAATCCACCCTTCGTGAACATCTCCGGCCCCGGCGCGGTGAACACCTTCGACGTCGCCACGCTGTCCGCGACGGCGACGGACGCCGACGCCCTCTGCCCGCCGCGCTTCGCCCCCGGTCCCCTGACGGTGCACTGGGCGCTCGCGGCCGCTCCCCCTGGCGGCGCGGCGACGCTGAGCGCGGCGACGGGCCCGGCGGTGTCTTTCACCCCGGACCTCCCGGGAGCCTGGACCGTGGAGGCGTGGGCCACCACCGCGAGCGGGATCGTGGGGCCCCACGGCCAGGCGGTCGTGACCGCGGGCACGTGTGGGTCGAACGCCCCGGTCGTCTCGGACGCCACCGCGCAGCAGGTGGTGCCGGACGTGCTCACCGCCTCGGGGCCTCAGACCCTCTCGATCCTGCGCTCGGCCTCGTCGGCCTCGCCCCCGCTCCTCTACCCCGGCTACCCGGTCGCCCTCTCCGCCGTGGTGGCCGACGCCGATTCGGCCCCCGGCTGCGGGGCGCCTCAGCTCATCTCCTACCGGTGGCACGTCGCGGGCGCCCCGGCGGGCAGCCTCGCGGCCCTCGACGATCCGACGCGCGCCAGCCCGAGCCTGACGCCCGACCTGCCGGGCACCTACGCGCTCGAGCTGACCGTCACGGACCAGGACGGGCACGCGACGACCCGGTCGTTCGGCCAGCTCGTGGAGGTGAACGCGTGCGGGCTCGCGGCGCCGGTGGCGCAGATCGGGCTCAGGGTACCGGCCGTGCTTCCGCCGCCGGTCGCGACCGCGAACGTGCTGGCCGGGCAGGATGTACAGCTCGATGCCTCGTCGAGCTTCGACGCCGACGGGCTGCTCGCGCCGGCCGGCTGCGGGCTGCCGCAGGTGCTGACCTACGACTGGCGGTTCGTCGTCGTGCCGCACGGCGACCCCGCCGCATTCCCGTCGCCCACGATGAGCGGCCTCTCGAACCCGTGGTTCAACGCGTCGCAGCCCGGCCTCTACGTGCTCACCCTCACCGTCTCCGACGGCACGCTCCACGGCACGGCGACCATCCAGCTGAACGCGCAGTAGCGACGCCGGGCCGGTGGCGCGCACCCGCGCACCACCGCCCGCTTGCTCACCGCCCCGGGAGCTTCGCCCCCGTCCACGCCTCGAACGCCGCCCGCTGCTCCGGCGACGGCTCGGGCACGGGCTCGAGCCAGATCGCCTCCTCGGGCTGGGGCCCGAGCGCCACCGGCACCTCCACCAGCTCGTCGCGGCGGAACACGGTGAGCCGCAGCGCGCCCGACGGGCCGCGCTCCTGCAGCAGCTCCCACAGGCGGGCCCGGTCGATGCGGAACCCGTCCTCCGCCACGATCTCGTCCTCCGCGTAGAGGCCGGCGCGCTGCGCCGGGCTCCCCTCCCGCACCGACGCGACGGTGAGCTTCGGCCCGACCGGCAGCTCCGCGCCGAGCCAGCCGGCGGGCGCGCCGCTCTCGTCGGGACGGGGCGGCGAGCCGCCCTTGTCGTCGAGCCCGGACGCGGCGCGGCGGCGCAGGCGCAGGCCCACCACGTCGAGGTCGAGGGCGAGCTCCGCGGTCCCGCGGACGTGCCGGTCGAAGAACTCGCGGGCGGCCGGCGCGCCGAGCAGCTCCGCCGCGGCGCGCTCGACGCCGTCCTCGGGGACGCCCCGCTCCCCGCCGCCCTGCGCCCCGCCCGGCGCGTCGAGCGGGTACCGCGAGTACAGGAGCCGCAGCAGCTCGTCGAGCGAATGCCCCGTCCGCCGCAGCGCCAGGTCGAGCGCGAGCGCCACCAGCTCGCCCTTCAGGTAGTACGACACCGCGCTGTTGGGCGAGTTCTCGTCCGGCCGGTAGTGCTTCACCCAGGCGAGGAAGCTCGCCTCCTCGACGCTCATCTTCCGCGCGCCGGGGGTGCGGGCCAGCGCCGTGAGCGCCTGCCCGAGCGCCCGGAGGTGCCGCTTCGGCTCCACCAGCCCGCTGCGCACCAGGGCGAGCTGCTCGTAGTACGAGGTCGCCCCCTCGAACCACCACAGGAGCCGCGTGTACTGCTCCCGCCCGTAGTCGAAGGGCACGAACGCCGCCGGCCGGAGCCGCTTCACGTTCCACACGTGGAAGAACTCGTGCGCGACGAGCCCCAGCGTCTCCTCGTACGCCTCGCGCGGGAAGAAGGAGGTCCGCGGCACGGCGAGGGTGGTGGAGCGCGCGTGCTCGAGGCCGCCGCGCCGCTTGTCGGAGAGGTGGACGATGAAGAGGTAGCGCTGGTAGGGGAGGCCGCCCATGAGCGCCCCCAGGGTCTCCACGATCCGGCGCACGTCCTCCGCGAGCCGCCCCTCGTCCACCCGGGCGCGCCCCCAGAGCGCGATCTCGTGCGCCTGGCCGAGCGCCGTGAACCGCAGCGTCCGGTGCAGCCCGATCTCCATGGGCGAGTCGGCCAGCTCGTCGTAGTCACGTGCCGTGAACAGCTCCGGGCCCCCGTCCAGCCCCGTCGAGACGCGCCAGCCCGCGGGCGGCGCCACCTCCACGGCGTGCGGCTCGGCCTCGCGGCCGCGCGCCGAGACGAACACCGCCGCGCCGTTCAGGTAGGCGTGGGTCCCGTCCACGTGGCAGGTGCGGACCGTCAGCTCGTTCGCGTAGACGCGGTAGCGGAGCACCACCCGGTCCGCGCCCCCCGCGTCCACGCGGAACCGGTGCTTGTCGAGCCGCTCCACCGCGAGCGGCCGGCCGGCGCCGTCCTCGGCGCCGACGGACTCCAGGTGCCGCGCGAACTCGCGGATCAGGTAGCTGCCCGGCGTCCACACCGGCATGACGAACACCGCGGCCGGGCCGGGCCGCTCCAGCGTGGCCTCCACTTGCAAGACGTGTGCGTGGGGATCGGGCACCGAGAGCCGGTAGCGCATGGCGAACCCGAATGTACCGCGCAGGCGTCGCGCCGACCCGGTTTCCTGATAACCTCTGAGCGAGGGGAGCCGGTGGAAAGCCAGGTCCATCGGGGCGGCGTCCGATCGTCCGCCCTGCTGAGGATCCATCTCCTGGGCCGCTTCGAGGTCGTCCGCGCCGACGCCCCGATCCCGGCCCAGGCCTGGCGCCGCCGTCGTCCCGCCGACCTGCTCAAGCTCGTCGGGCTGGCGCGCGACCGGCGCCTCCCCCGCGACGCGGCCATCGAGGCGCTCTGGCCGGACAAGGACCCGGCCAGCGGCGCCAACAACCTCCACCGCGCCCTCTACGACCTGCGCCAGGTGCTCGGCGGCCGCTGGGTGGACATCGAGCGCGGGCAGCTCGTCCTGCGCTCCGACGCCTGGCTCGACGTGGACGCGTTCGAGGCCGCCGTGACGGCGGGCGGCCCCGAGGACGTCGCCTACGCGGTGTCCCTCTACCGCGGCGACCTCTCCCCCGAGGACCGGGAGTCCCCCTGGCTCCAGGCGCGGCGCGCCGTGCTGCGCCGCCGCTTCGCGCAGGCCGCCTTCCCCCTGGCGCGGACGGCGGCCGCGTCCGGCGACGTCGCCGCGGCGGTGCCGCTGCTGCGGCGCGTGCTCGAGATCGACGTCGGCAACGAGGAGGCGCACCGGCTCCTCATCCGGCTCCTGGCGGAGGGCGGCCGCCGCGCCGACGCCCTCCGGCTCTACGACGCCTGCGAGGCCTCCCTGCGCGCCGCCGGGCTGGGGGGGCCGGGCGACGAGACCCGCGCGCTGCGCGACGCCGTCCAGCGTGGCGAGGTGGGTCCGGCCCAGGGGCGCCCTCCCCTCGACGGTGCGCGCCGCGCGGCCCGCCGCCTGCTCGGCACCACCGAGCCGCCGCGCCTGCGCGGGCGCGGCCCGGCCCTGCTGCTCTTCGAGGCGCTCCTGGAGCAGGGCTCGGGCGCGCTCGTCCTGCTGGGCGAGGCCGGCGTGGGCAAGACCCGGCTCGCGGCGGAGGGCGCCCGGCTCGCGCTGGCGCGCGGCGCCGCGGTCCTGCACGGCGTTCCCGGCGCGACGCACGCCGGCGCCCCCTACGGGCTCTTCGCGGACGTCTTCGCCGAGGAGGCGCGCGCGACCGGCCGCACCGATCTGCTGGCGGAGATGCTGGCCCACGACGGCGGCCCGCGGCAGGAGCGGCGCCGCGCCCTGTTCGAGGCCGTGCGCGACGGACTCGCGGCCGCGGCGGAGGGACGGCCCCTCTACGTCCTGCTCGACGAGCTCCACGCCGCCGACGAGTCGAGCCTCAACCTGGTGCACTACCTGGCGCGGCAGGCGCGGGAGCTCCGCCTCTTCCTCGTCGCCACCTGCCGCGAGGAGGAGGTGCGCGCCGGCACGCCCATCCAGATGACGCTCGCGCACCTCGATTTCGAGCGGCTGGCGCGCGGGGTCCACCTCCCGCGCCTCGGCCTGGCGGCGACGCGCGAGCAGGCCGCCGACCTCCTCGGCGCGCCGCCGTCCGACGCGCTGGTGCGGCAGGTCTACCGCGTGACCGACGGGCTCCCCTTCGCGACCGAGGAGGTGGTGCGGGCCTGCGGCGACGGCGGCCAGCCGGCGGCGGTTCCCGCCGACGCGGTGAGCGCGGTGCGGGCGCGGGTGGCGCGGCTCGGGCCGGGCGCCGAGTCGCTCCTCGCCGCGGCGGCGGTCGCGGGCACCCGCTTCGACTTCGAGGTGGTCCGCGCGGTCAGCGGCCTGGGCGGCCACGACGCGGTCGCGGCGCTCGACGACTGCACGGCGGCCCGGATCTTGGACGAGGACGGGCGAGGCCACCACTTCCACCACCCGCTGACCCGGGAGGCCGTCCTCGCCGGCCTGCCGCCTCCGCGCGCGGCGGAGCTGCACGGCGCCATCGCCGACGCGATCGAGGAGCGGGCGGCCTCCACCGGGGGCGACGCGCTCTCCGAGTCGCTCGCCTGGCATCGGCTCGCGGCGGGCCAGCCCGAGCGTGCGCTGCGCCACCTCGTCGCCGCCGGGCATCGCTCCGCCGCGCAGACCGGCCTCGGCGAGGCCCTCGGCTTCTACCGGACGGCGCTGGGCGTCGCCGAGCAGATCGGCGCGCCCGGCGACGAGCGGCTCGAGATCATCGACGCGACGGCGCGCGTCCAGCTCGCCCTCGGAGAGCTGGAGAACGCCCAGCGCTCCTTCTCGCTGGCGGCGTCCTTCCACGACGGCGACTTCCGCCCGGCCCCGGACGAGCGCGCGCGGTCGCGCCGGCTCGGCGCGCTCGCGCTGGTGGCAGGCGGACGCCTCCGCGACGCGGACGCGCAGATCAACGCGGCGATGTCCGAGGGTGCCGCGGGCAGCGGCGACGAGGTCCCGGCGCTCCTCCACCTCCGGGCGCAGATCCGCTGGCACCAGGGGCGCGATCGGGAGACGGTCGAGGCGGCCGAGGGGTGCGGCGCCGCCGCCCAGCTCGCCGGCGACGCGGACCTCCTCGCGCGCAGCCGGGACCTCGCCGCGCTGGCGCGCGCCTCGCTCGGCGAGCCGCTCGCGCCGGTGGACGACCGGACCGACGCGGCGGAGCGGCGCCGGCAGGACCCCGCGCCCGAGCACCCCATCGACGTCCACCTGGTGCTCTGGGAGCGCGACCTCCTCGCCGGGCGGCCTCGCCAGGAGCTGGAGCGGGCCGCCGCCTTCCTGGCGGAGCGCGCGAGGCAGCGCGGCGCGGAGGACACGCTCGCGTCGTCGCTCTACGCCCAGGGCGCGTTCGCGCTCGCCGCGGGGCGCCTCGACGCGGCCAACGCCGTGCTGCGCGAGGCGCTCGCGCGCCACCGCGCGGCGGGCTCGGCGCTGGGCGAGGCGCTCTCGCTGGAGCGGCTCGGTACGCTGCTCGGCATGAGCGGGCGCTTCGACGCCGGCATGGAGGCGCTCGGGGAGGGCGTGGTCGCGGCCGAGCGGGCGCCGCTCCGCTGCCATGCGCTGACGCGCCTCCACGCCGCGGAGGCCCGCAACCGGTTCGCGGCCGGCGCGCTCAACGCCGCAGGCGAGGCGCTGCGGGAGGCGAGCGAGATCGCGGCGCGCCACGGATCCTGCCTGGTCTGCGACGCGATCTTCCGGCCGGAGGCGGTCCGGATCGCGCTCGCCCGCGGGAGGCTGGACCTGGCCGACGCGGAGGCGGCGCAGCTCGACGCCATCGCCGCGTCGGGCGGCGGCGCCGGCGTCGCCGCGCTGGCCCGGGCGGCCCGGGCACGCGTCCTGGCGGCGACGGGCGCTCCGGGGGAGGCGCTCGCGGCGCTCGCCCAGGCCCGCGCCGCCCTCGCCGCCGCCGGCCTCGACTACGAGGCCGGGCGCGCGGCCCGCCTGGAGGTGCGGCTGCGCGGGCCGGCCGCGCTGGCGGATCCCGCCGTCGCCGCGCTCGACGCGCTCGTGCTGGTGGACGCGGACGTCTGAGGGACCCATGGACCCCTACGGCCTGCGCCGCGTGGTCTCTCCGAAGGGCGTGCTGCCGCAGCGCGCCGACGTGCTCGACGCCGCCCTTCCCCTGGGAGAGGACGAGGTGTCCATCTCGGTCGAGGCGCTCAACGTGGACGCCGCGAGCTTCCGCCAGATCGAGGCCGCCGCCGGCGGCGACCCGGCGCGCATCGGCGCCGAGATCGAGCGGATCGTCCGCGCCCGCGGGAAGCTCCACAACCCGGTCACCGGTTCGGGCGGGATGCTCATCGGGCGGGTGCGTGCCGCCGGGCCACGCCACCCGGCCGCCGGAGCCCTCGCGCCCGGCGACCGGATCGCGACGCTGGTCTCGCTCACCCTCACCCCGCTCCGGCTCGACCGCGTCCGCGCCGTCCACCCCGCGATCGACCGGGTCGAGTGCGACGGCGAGGCCATCCTCTTCGCGACGGGGCTCTGGGCGAGGCTCCCGGCCGACCTCCCGGAGACCCTGGCCCTCGCGGCGCTCGACGTGTGCGGCGCTCCCGCGCTCACGGCGCGCCAGGTGCGCCCCGGCATGCGGGTCCTGGTGCTCGGCGCCGGGAAGTCCGGCGCGCTCGTCTGCGCCGAGGCGCACGACCTCCTCGGTGGGCGAGGCGAGGTCGTCGCGGCGGACCGGTCCGGCCCCGCGCTCGAGGCGCTGGCCGGCACCGGGCTCTGCCACCGGACGCTCCGCCTGGATGCGACCGACGCGGTCGCGACGCTCGCCGCGGTCGAGTCGGCCGGCGGCCCGTTCGACCTCGCCTTCAACTGCGCGTCCGTCCCCGGCACGGAGATGGCCACCATCCTCGCGGTCCGCGACGGCGGGACGGCCGTCTTCTTCTCGATGGCCACGTCGTTCACCGCGGCGGCCCTCGGCGCCGAGGGAGTCGGGAAGGACGTGACCCTCCTCATCGGCAATGGCTATGTCCCCGGGCATGCAGAACGCACGCTCGGGCTCCTCCGCCGCCATCGAGGGCTGCGCGCGCTCTTCGAGCAGCGGTACGGAAGCTGACGCGAACTCCGCGGTGTGGCCCTGACGGCGAGTCCGGTTCCTCTCGACTCGGGGTCACTGCGGACACGCCTCCGAAGGTTGGAACCCCGACCGTCTGTCCCGCCGAGTCCCCTGCCGGTGTGCGACTTTGCAGCGCGGCCGTCACGGCGCGCCGCGCGTCAAACGGCCGGGCGTTTGCAATTCGCGCGTAGCGAGTCGGCGCCGCTCCTGGTCATCCCCTTCCGGGAGTGCGCGCGTAACACGATTCAGGGACCCACGAAGGATGCCTCTCCAGCCCCATTCCGGGACCATGCCGATGCCCCCGCGCCGCCGCCTGCTCGTGGTGGAGGACGACATCGACGTCCGCGAGGTGCTCGTGGACGCGCTCCGCGCGGAGGGATACGCGGTCGAGGCCGCGAGGAACGGGCAGGAGGCGCTGGCGCTCCTCGCCGTCGGCCCCGTTCCCGACGCCATCGTGCTCGACCTGCTCATGCCGGTGATGAACGGCTGGCAGTTCCGGGAGGCGCAGCTCCGTGACACCGCGCTCGCGCGCATCCCCGTGATCGTCGTGTCGGCCTCCGCGCCCGGGTCGATCGGCGCATCGGTCCACCTCACCAAGCCGTTCGAGCTGGCGACGCTGATCGCGGCGGTCGAGCGCGTCGCCGCGGGTGGCGCGCTGCAGACCTGAGCGGTCGAGCGCTGCCCTCCCTTCTCGGGGCCGCTCGGCGCGGTGTTGCGCGGCGCGCCGTACAGGGGTAGACACGCGGAGTCGAGGCAACCACTCCAGGGGGAGTTCGATGGCCACAGTTCGGAAGACCCAGCCCGCTGCATCCAGCCCGGCGCCGGAGCGCTCGCCGGCCGCCGCGTCGGCGCTCCTGACCGCCGCGCCCGGGGCCGAGCGCATCGCGGTGCGCGCCTACCAGATCTGGCTGGAGAGCGGCCGGCCGGAGGGTCACGATCTGGAGCACTGGCTCGCCGCCGAGCGCGAGCTTCGCGCCGGCCCGTCGTCGCGCACGCCGCGGCGCTGAGACGGTCGCCGCCGTGATGGCGAGCCGGGTCCGCCCGGCACGGCTTCGCCTCCGCGACCGCTCCGCGCCGATCTTCGCACCCGGTTGACGGCCCCCGTACGGCCGAAGTCGCCCATCCGAGGGGTCTCGGGCAATCTGCTACGATTGCTTTTGGCATCGTCGCCAGGCCGGCGCGGGGGTGCGCTCGAGCGGCGCCTCTCTGCTCGCGATGGCTCTGGCGTGCAGAGGCCATCGATCCTGGGGGGATACCATGACTCGACGCCTGCGTCGTTCGCTCGTTGCAGCGCTTCATGCGCTTCTTCTGGCAGCTTCTTTCTCGGCGTGCTCCGGCGGAAATGGAGCGACGGGCGCAACGGGGCCGACGGGCGCCACCGGGGCTACCGGCGCGACGGGAGCGACCGGCGCGACGGGGGCGACCGGCGCCACGGGTTCCGCGGGCAGCGACGGGGTCAGCACCGGCTCGATCACGGGCACGCTCACCTATCAGCCCAATCCGGCGGCCATCCCGCTCCCGGCCGCGCTGCCTGCGGCCGGTGTCACCGTCACCGACATCTCCATCACCGATTCGGTCGTCTCCACGACGACCGGCGCCTCCGGCTCGTTCACCCTGAGCGGCGTCCCCGCGGGCATCCACTCCCTGACGTTCTCGGGCAGCGGCTGGGCCACCCTCCAGGTCGACGGCATCTCGGTGCTCGCGACCAAGTCCACGGTCGTGGACCGGCTGCTGACCGCGATCGACCCGATCGTGCTCGTGCCGGTCGCCGCCAGCGCTCCCGCCGGATTCAACGCCCAGGCGACGCTGGGCGTGACCGTGAGCGGCGGCACGCCGCCGTACTTGTACAAGTGGGTGGCAGCCTCGGCGAACCCGACGGGGGTCACGCTGAGCAGCAGCTCCGCGGCGTCGCCGACGTTCACCACGGGCTCGCTCGCCGCAGTCATGGACAGCAACAAGGCGGTCGGCTTCGGCCAGGCGACCTTCGTCTCGAACGGGGTGGCGAGCTTCATCGCGGACCCGCAGATCGGGTTCCTGGGCATCACAGCGCAGCAGCTCTCGCAGATGACCTACCACTTCACCGTCACCGTCACCGACGCGACGGGGTTCGTTCAGAGCGCGGCCGTGGCGGTCCCGCCGGCGACGCTGGCGCAGGGCAACGGCGTCGTCCCGCTGGGCCGGATCGTGATCGCCAACATCCCGGGCAACGCCACCGCCGCAACCCTCGCCGCACCCGCCGGCAGCGCCGCGGCGCTGAGCGACGCGGCCACCCCCCACCCGTGGTTCATCCCGGACGTGCAGGGCAACTACGCGATCACCGCCGGCGCCACCATCCTGGAGCTCAACGCCAGCGCCTTCACCAGCGCGAACCCGAGCTGCACGATCTGCCACTCGTTCCTCCCGCAGTACAAGAAGGACGACGTCGCCCGCAAGTTCAAGGACTGGGCGAACTCGGCGCACGGCAACCACTTCTTCAAGTACATGCACTATGACAACGGCGGCACGCTGGTCTGGAACACCGACGCTTACGGCCTCCCCGTCCCGGCGCCCACCGCCAACCCGACCGTCTCCTGGAGCTCGCCGGGCGCGATGACCACCTTCCAGTTCGGCATGGCCGGCGGCGAGGGCACGTACTACAGCGCCTCGTGCCTCGCCTGCCACACCACCGGCTACGACGCGCTCGCCGGCAACAATGGCTTCGACGACGTGGCGAGTCTCGCCGGATGGTCGCCCCCGAACCTCGGCGCCATCTTCACCAGCTTGACCGGCGCGACCTCGCTCCAGACCGTGGTGAACGGAACGATCGTCACGACCAGCTACGGCCAGGTCACCGCCGCGCCGAACTTCGCCGCCTGGAACGCCGTCCCGGACAACGTCAAGGCCTACGCCGGCGTGCAGTGCGAGGGCTGCCACGGGCCGCTGGGTGGCCACGCCGCGGGCACCATGAAGCTGGACGGCACCACCCTCGTGCAGCCGGTGCGGGAGTTCGACGTGGCCGCCTGCGCGGTGTGCCACGACGAGCCCAGCAAGTACGACGAGGTCTCCCTCTGGCGGCAGTCGGGGCACGCCAACCTCGAGGTCGCGCTCTCCGAGGGGGCTGGGGGCGGGAACCCGTCCAACAGCTGCAACCGCTGTCACTCGGCCCAGGGCTTCGTGCAGTACCTCGCGCAGCTCACCGGGAACCTGACGGCGCCCGACGGCATGCCGATCGCTGGCAACTACCCGGGCGTCATCCTCGACCCGTCCACCTCTCCTCTGCAAAACGCTGGCACCTTCTACCTCCAGGGCCTGGGCATCACGGCCAACGCAGTGCAGCCGCAGACCTGCCAGGCCTGTCACGACCCGCACAGCACCACGCTCCGTGTCGAAGGTGACACGCCGATGCTTCCGGGCGGCTTCAGTGTCGCCGGCGCCGGCTCGGGCGCGATCTGCTTCGTGTGCCACAACTCCCGCAACGGTGCCCGCGGCGACCAGTACAACGGCGTCTACACCAACAACGACAACCCAGTCACGAAGGCGCCGGTCACCTCGATCGGCGTTCCGCACGAGGCCTGCCAGGGCGACGTGGTCGCCGGCCGCAACGCCTTCTTCGTCGGCGTCTACAACCCTTCGGCCCACCTGGCGGTCCAGGACACCTGCGTCGGCTGCCACATGAAGAGCTTCCCCGCCGGCCTCGTCGGCACCAGCACCAATCACACCTGGAAGGTCGACTCGACGATCTGTGCGAGCTGCCACGGTGGGGTCATCGCCCCCGTCGACGGCGAGGCGTTGCAGAGCCAGTTCGACTCGGCGATGAACGATCTGCAGAGTGCGCTCAGCTCGGTCGGTCAGTCGACGGTGCGCAATCTGTACTACAAGGGCAGCAGGCAGACCGTGCAGATCCCCGGCGACGCCACCGCGACGTTCGTCTTCGGCCGCACCGCGGGCTTCGTGCTCAACTTCCCCACGCCGATCAACGACCCGAACGCAACCAGCGGCACGACCTCCTTTCTCGGAACCAGCGGAAGCCCGGCCTCGATTGCCAACTTCTACACCGACGCCGGCGCCGGCTCTGCATCGCACGCCTTCGACGTGCTGAAGGGGACCTTCGCCAAGACGAACTGGAATCAGCAGCTGCTCGCCCTGGACGGCTCGCGAGGCGTGCACAACCCGAGCTTCGCGTTCGACGTGCTGTCGGCGACGGTGGTAGCGGTCTACGACGGCGCGCTCCAGAAGTAGGCGGAGGCCTCTCGTCAGGCGTTCTTCGGACCGCTGGTGCTGATCCGGTCTCGCGACCTCGCCGGCGCGGATCGTGCGCCTTCGACGCGCCCGTTGTGCACCTGCCGAGCGCGGCCGTAGGATGCGGAACGCTCTTGCGCTTCGTCCCTGGGGCCGTGGCGAAACTGGCAGACGCGGTGGACTTAAAATCCGCTTCCGCGCGAGCGGAGTCCCGGTTCGAGTCCGGGCGGCCCTATTCACTGGAATCGTTGCAGGACAGGCGCCGCGAAGCTCTGAGCTCTCAGGGCTGTGGACGCGAAGCGAGGGCGCAGCCGTGAGCGCGCGTATGCAGGTGCCTCAGCTCGGCCGGACGAGTCGCGCTCCCACGAGCGCCGCGAACCCCTCGCCATCCGTGATGGCGTCGCACCCGACCGCGAGCGCGGTCCCGGCGATCAGCACGTCGCCGAGGTCAGGCTTCTCGTTCTGGCTCCGCCGGCTCGCCCAGATGGCGGCCGCCGCCTCGGCAGCGGCGAGGTCCAGGTCGAGTACGTCGACGCTGGCGAGGAAGTCGAGCCAGAACGCCCGCCACGGCGGGGGGAGCCGCGGCGACCGGAGCAGCTCGTGAGCGGTCACGGTCGAGACGGCGAGCTCGCCGGCCTCGAGCAGCTCCGCGACCGTCGCCAGCGCGAGCGGCTGGCCCTTCTCGACGTTCACGAGGACCGTCGTGTCGGCCAGCGTCACTCGTCGCCGCCCCGGTCGAAGCTGGGCAGCGCACGCATCCGCCTGATGAGATCGGCGGTGCGACGCCGGCGGGCCTCGGGGTCGTCACGCTCCGCCGCCTGGAGCGCCTTCTGGCGGACGTAAGTCGCCACCGAGAGCTTCGCGGCGTCCGCCGCGCGCTCCAGGGCGGCGAGGTCGGAACCTGCCAGCCGGACCGAGAGGTGCTTCTCCTTGGTCGTCTTTCGCCGCGCCATGGTGTTCATTGTAGTTCTTTGCAGTCACCGGCGCCATGCGCGCGGGTCCCCGGCAATGCTCGGCGAGGCTCGGCAACGTCAGGCGGAGACCGCACTGCACTCCTCGTATCTGCCACCCTGACACTGAACACCGTGAAGCACGGCCGCTCCCGTCAAGGACGCGTCGCACCCACCGGTTAACCTGCCTCCCTGCGGCGGGTCTCCGGTTCGGGGAGGACACCTCGATGCTTGCTCGCGAACATCCGCTGCCGAGGCGGCTCGCGCGGCAGCTCGCCGCCGCGCTGTGTGCAGCGCTCGCCGGTGGCTCCGGCTGCGCCGGGAAGCAGTACCGCGTGCCCATGACCGCCGCGGAGCTGAGCGGCTACGGCGACCCCGCTGCGCTGGTCGCGTACCTGAGCCAGCCCGACGCCAGCGCCGCCGTCTGCGATCCGGCCTCCCCCGGCCCGCACCTCGCGCACGTGGACGCGGACACGCGCGCCGCGCTCGCCAAGGCGTTCCGCGACGGCAAGGTCGCGCCGTCGCTCTGGCAGCGCTGCATGGTGGGCCTGCTCCGCGGCGGCGACGCGCCGGCCGCGACCGCGCTCGTGGGGGACGTCCTCCAGGCCGCGATCCAGACGGTCGAGGATCGCGACCTGGAGTACGACGCCGCCGAGCAGGCCCGCCTCGACGCCGTCCAGCACCTCTACGCCGAGCGCGACCCGGACCTCGCCCCGCCCGCCGGGCTGGCGAGCGAGGTCGCCTCGGCGCTCCGGGCCGACCTCGAGGGGACTCGGCTGGGGCCGGCGGGCCGGCCGCGCGCCGCGGACCTCTTCACGCTGCTCCAGCTCGAGGCGGGCCGCTGGCGGGACCGCCCGGTGGACACCTCCGCGCTCGACGCCCTCGTGGAGGCGCGGGACGAGCGCGCCCTCCGCTGGGCCGCCGATCGGCTCCCCTCCGCTGCGCTGCGCGCGGAGGCGCGGCGCCGGGTCGTCCGCCTTCACGTCCTCGCCTCCCCCTTCCCCGAGGTGAAGAGGGACGCCGCCGCGGTCGAGGACCTCGTGGTGCGGACCGGCGCGAACGCGATCTCGCTCGAGGTCCATGCGCCCGTGCGCGGATGGGTGGACCCGTCGCTGGGGTCGGCGCGCCAGGTGGTCGTGGAGCAGCGCCTGCCGGAGCAGACGGCGAGGCTCCTCGGTTACTCGAGCGAGCGGCCCACGCCGTCGGTCCTGCCGGAGCTGCCGACCCGCGGCACCCTGCACGTCGAGGTCGAGGGCCTGTCCGCGCCGCTGACCGTCTGCGCGCCCGCGGCGGAGCTGGACGTGACCCCCTGCCTCGCACCCCGGGACGTCCAGGTGGACCCGGCCCTCGCCGCGCTCGACGGCGGTGGCGTGCTCCACTTCCAGGACTCCATCCGCGAATCCGCTGCCGTGGCGCTCGCCCGCCAGGGGCGGCAGCTCGCGCTGCCGTTCACCGTCGCCGGCCGCCGCGTGGCCACGCTGCAGTGGGCGCTCGCGTTCGCGGCGCCTCCGGACCTGGTGCTCACGGGAGGGGCGCCGGGAGAGGCGGGCCCCGACCTCGACGTCCAGGTGGACGGCCGCGATCCGGCTCGGCTCGTCTGGTCGCTGGCCGACGGGCGGCGGCAGCTCCAGGCGGTCGTCGAGTGGGACGACGCGGGCGCGTTTCACCTCGTCAGCCGCGGCGCGCCGGGGCAGGGCGGCGCGAGCGGCTCCAGCGGCTCGGACGGCCTGGCAGGCTCCGACGGCTCGAGCGCCTCGTGCCCGTCGTTCTCCGGCTCGGGCGGCTCGAACGGCGGAGACGGCGGGCGGGGCGGAGACGGCGGCGCGGGCGGACCGGGCGGACCAGGCGGCGACATCCGCGTCTCCCTCGTCGCGCCCGGCGCCGCCCGCGAGGCCATCCTCGCCTCGCTGCGGACGGCAGTCCGCAGCGAGGGCGGCCGCGGAGGCTCCGGCGGCAGCGGCGGGTCCGGCGGATCGGGTGGCCGCGGCGGGTCGGGAGGTTCCGGCGCGACCTGCACCGACGCGGACGGACACACCACCACGCTGTCGGGCGGCTCGGACGGCGCGCGCGGATCCGACGGCCCCTCTGGCTCCGCCGGGCCGGACGGCCCGCCCGGCCGTCCCGGCCGCGTGACGTTCTCGGCAGGCCCGTGACCTAGTTCACGAACGCCGGGGGCGTCACCTCGACGCCGTCGATGGGCTTGCGGCCGGCGAACCCCTCCTCGACGGCGTGCCAGTGCGCCACCGCCGGCTCCCCGAACTGCCAGCACAGGAAGACGGCCTCCCCCTCCTGCATCGCGTAGAAGTCGACCAGGCCGGCGTCGATGTCCTTCACCAGGCAGCCGAGCGCGTTCACCCGCCCCACCGCCGCGCTGATGTCGCTGGCGAGCTGCCGCAGGCGCGCGGCCGCCTCCTCGCGGCCGGGCGCCGGCGCGCCGTCGTCCTCGAGGACCGCCACCGCGGCGTCCCCTCCGCCGACCGCCTCGATGACCGGCCCCAGCTCCGCGCGGAAGCGGGCCAGCTGCCCGAACTCGATCTCGAGCGTCGCGACCAGCTCGTTCGCCTCCTCGACCGTGAAGAACCGTGGTCCCTGTTCCCCTGGCGGAAACCTCGTCATGGGCGTGTTATAAGCGCCGATCCCGGCCGGCGCGCGCCCGCACCGGCCGGCGGAGGTCCCGCGTGCTCGAGACGGTATCCAAAGGGTTCAAGGCCGCCCGCAACAAGCTGAAGGGGCGAACCGAGATCACCCCGGAGGTGGTCGACGAGGCGCTGCGCGACATCCGCGTGTCGCTGCTCGAGGCCGACGTCTCCTTCGACGTGGTGAAGACCTTCGTCGCCCGGGTCCGCGAGAAGGCGGTCGGCGAGGTCGTCCAGACCCGGCTCCGGACCGAGCAGGGGACCCTCCAGGTCAGCGCGCAGGACCGGTTCGTCAAGATCTGCCACGACGAGCTGGAGAGCCTGATGGGCCCGGTGGACACCTCGCTGCGCTTCGCCGACCGGCGGCCCACCGGGATCATGGTGGTGGGGCTGCAGGGCTCCGGCAAGACGACCACCGCCGGGAAGATCGCGAGCCGCCTCCTCGGCGAGGGGCGAAAGCCGCTCCTCGTCGCGGCCGACGTCTACCGCCCGGCCGCCGTCGAGCAGCTCCAGATCCTGGGGCGGCAGCTCGGCGTCCCGGTCCACCACGAGGCGGGGGCGAAGCCGCCGGACCTCTGCCGGCACGCGCTCGAGCGGGCGCAGCAGGAGAAGGCGGACGTCGTCATCTACGACACCGCCGGCCGCCTCGCCGTGGACGAGCCGCTCATGGCGGAGCTGGAGGAGATCAAGCGAGCGGTCGCGCCCGAGAACGTCCTCCTCGTCGCCGACGCCATGATCGGCCAGGACGCGGTGAAGACCGCCACCGAGTTCGACCGGCGCCTCGACCTCGACGGCTTCATCCTCACCAAGCTCGACGGCGACGCCCGCGGCGGCGCGGCCCTCTCCATCAAGGAGGTGACCGGGAAGCCGATCAAGTTCCTGGGCATGGGGGAGGCCCTCGACCGGCTCGAGGAGTTCCGCCCCGAGGGGCTCGCCAGCCGCATCCTGGGCTTCGGCGACATCGTCGGCCTGGTGAAGGACTTCGAGCAGCACGTGGACGAGGAGACCGCCGAGGCGGAGGCGCAGAAGATCCTCTCCGGCGACTTCACGCTCGAGGACTTCGTCAACCAGATCAGGCTGGTCCGGAAGATGGGGCCGCTGGGCGAGCTGATGGAGAAGTTCCCGCTCTTCGGCGAGCTGCCCGAGAACTTCCAGTTCGACGACGCGGCGCTCGGGAAGATCGTGGCGATGGTCGACTCGATGACCCGCGCCGAGCGGATCCGCCCCGACTCGATCACGCCCGGGCGCATCCAGCGCATCTCGAAGGGCTCGGGCCGGAGCGAGAAGGAGATCCGGGACCTCCTCAAGCAGTACAACTCGATGCGCGGCGTCATGAAGACCATCGGGTCGGCGCCGGGCCTCCTCGGGCGGCTGCCGGGGATCAAGCAGCTCGCGCAGCTCCGCAGGCTCCAGGGCAAGGGGATGGAGGACGTGCTCGGCGAGGACGCCGCCGCGGTGGAGCGCGCCATGCAGGGCGGGCTCGCGCCGGAGGAGATGGCGCGCGCCGCCGGGCTGCCCAAGGGGTACACCCCCCGGCTTCCCGCCGGCGCGATGGCGCGGGCGCGGCTCATGGGCTACGCGCCCGAGCCGATCTCGGTCGAGAGCGGCCCGGAGCGCGACGCCCGCAAGAAGAAGCGGAAGCAGGAGCGCCAGGCGCGCAAGAAGGCTCGCCGGCGCAACCGGCGCTGAGCGACGCGAGGTGCGGTGGTGGCGGACGACGCGAGGAGCTGGCTCGTCGAGGTCGAGCGCTTCCGCCGATCCGGGGTCCGTCCGCCGTCGTGCGCCGGGGGCGTCTACCCGGCGGACGCCGCGGAGCTTCGCCGTGCGCTCGACCGGCACCTGGCGCGGCCCGGCTCCCCCTCCGCCCGGGGCGCGGGCCGCGGGCGTGAGGAGGCGCCGGCGTCCCCGCTGCGCTTCCTCGTCGCCCCGCACATCGACTACGCGCGCGGCGGCGCCTCCTACGCCCGGGCCTACCGCGCGGCGGCCGCCTCGGACGTGGACCTCTTCGTCGTCTTCGGCACGGCGCACGCGACCCCTCCCCGGCTCTTCACCCTCACCCGGCTCGACTACCGGACGCCGCTCGGCGTGGTGCCCACGGACCGATCGGTGGTGGAGGGGCTCGCCGGCGCCCTGGGCGAGGAGGAGCTCTTCGCGGACGAGCTGGTGCACCGCGACGAGCACTCGTGCGAGCTGCAGCTCCCCTGGCTCCAGCACCTGCGCGCCCGCCCCTTCTCGGTGGTGCCGGTGCTCTGCTCGTCCATCTCCCGCCTCGCGGATCCGGGCGGCGCCACGTCCCGCTTCCACGCGGCGCTCGCCCGGGCCACGGCGGGGCGGCGGGTCTGCTTCGTCGCCGCGGCGGACCTCGCGCACGTCGGTCCCGGCTACGGCGACGCCCGTCCGCCCACGCCCGCCGAGCTGCGCGCGCTCGAGGCGGACGACCGCCGCACCCTCGCGTTCGCGGCGGCCGGAGACGCGGACGGGTTCCACCGGGACGCGGTCCGCGACGACGCGCGGCGGCGGCTCTGCGGGGTGGCCCCCATCCACGCGGCGCTGCGCGCCAGCGGCGTCCGCGCGGCGCGGCTGCTCGACTACGGACAGTGGACGGACGGGGTGGACAGCGTCTCGTACGCGGTGATGGCGGGCTGAGCGGGCGGGGCGCCGGTCGCGCCCGTGGCGCCGCCCGCTCGCGACGCAACCCGCCAACGCGCGAGGTTCCACCCTTGGTTGGGCCCCCAACGACCGCGCCGCGGGACGTTGCGGCAGCGCACCGCGGGCATCAGTTGGTCCGGTCATCAGACCATTGAACCGCGGAGGCCCGGTGGCATCCGGCATCGTGTTCACGGCCGTTCGGAAGACGCGCGTCTACGAGGGCGTGGCGCAGCAGATCCAGCGCCTCATCGCCGACGGCGCGCTCCGGCCGGGCGACCGGCTCCCTCCCGAGCGCGAGCTGGTGGAGCGCTTCGGGGTGAGCCGCAGCTCGGTCCGCGACGCCATCCGGGTGCTGGAGCTGGTCGGGCTCGTCATCCCGCGCCAGGGCGAGGGCACGGTGGTGGCCGACGTGTCCGCGGACGCGCTGGTGGCCCCCATCGCCAGCGCGCTGGTGCGCAAGCGCGAGCTCATCGCCGAGCTGCTCGACGTCCGCAAGATGATCGAGCCGGCGCTGGCGGCGCGCGCCGCGGCCAGGGCCACCCCCGCCGAGGTGGAGAAGCTGGAGGAGGTCCTGACGCGGCAGCGCCAGAAGATGGAGCGCGGCGAGCCGACCGTCGAGGAGGACACCGAGTTCCACTACCGCATCGCGCTGGCCGCCGGGAACAGCGTGGTGCGCAAGGTGCTCGACGTCCTCATGGACCTGCTGCGCGAGACGCGCGCCCGCTCCCTTCAGGTCGCGGGGCGGACGCAGCGCTCGCTGACGGGGCACCGGCGCGTGCTCGACGCCATCCGGCGCGGCGACTCCGCCGCGGCGGAGAGCGCGGTGCGCCGTCACCTCGAGGACGTGGAGCGGATGATCCTGAAGCGGCTCTGAAACCGGAGGTGTCGCATGGGCCGGCTATACGCAGTCGAGATCGTGTACCGGGGCATCTTCCAGAAGACGCTCGCCAAGAACCTCTCGCGCGCCATCGTGCTGGCGGCGCACCGCGAGGGGAAGCCGGGCATCTCCTTCGGCCGCTACGGCGACAGCCCGGAGCGCAACGGCATCCCGGCGAAGAGCTTCGCCATCGTGGCCACCGACGAGCTCACGCTCGAGGAGGGGATGGCGAAGTACGAGCCCAAGGAGGTGGACGTCACCATCGCGGTGGACGACACCCTCTGCAAGGGCGTCGAGTCCTGGGCGTGGTACGGGCTGCAGCCCATCAACCGGCTCCTCAAGCCGGACGGCACGCTCATCGTCACCTCGCGCGAGGAGCCGGCCGCGCTGGTGGAGATGATGCACCGCAAGGAGCACCCCTACCAGCTCGCCGTCCTGAAGGGCATCCCCAGCTTCTCGGGGCTCTGGGTCTACAAGGACGACCACACCGACGTGCGCATCCTGGGCGCCATCGCCAAGGTGCTGCCCGAGCTGTACTCGATGATCTCGCTGCAGGAGGTCATCGCCGCGGAGTGGAAGGACCCGGTGAAGGCCACCTCCGCCCTGCGCGCCTACGAGCGGCTCCAGACCGTCACCGTCGAGCCGTCGCAGGGGAACCCGGAGACCCCCTACCGCTTCGACCTGCCGAAGTGGCAGGAGATGCGCGACGGCATCGCCATCCCCGGCATCCGGATGGGCGAGGCGGTGCGCGACGTGCAGTCGGGCGACGCGGGCGGCTACCGCCCGGCGCGCAACCCCACCTTCAAGAAGTTCACCACCCGTTCCATGCGGCCGGTGGTGGACTTCGACAAGTGCATCAAGTGCACCCTCTGCTGGCTGCAGTGCCCCGACTCCTGCTTCGACGTCATGCCCGACGGCATGTACGACGCGAACATGGAGGCCTGCTGCGGCTGCGGCGTGTGCGAGGCCGTCTGCCCCGAGGAGCACTGCATCACCATGGTGACCGAGACCCGCTTCCACGAGAACGAGAGCCAGTGGGAGCGGTGGCGGCGGGACCCCGGCTACCCGGCGTGGGTCGCCGAGGTGACGGCGGACCGGCCGGAGCGGTCGCACGGGTTCCGCCAGCGCGGGCAGTACGAGGCGCAGGTCCCCCAGATGCTCGACATCGCGCGCGGCGAGTGACGCGCGGAGGAGAACGCCATGGCACAGACCGTCGCGAGCGCCCCGCAGGCCCGGCAGCAGGTCCCCGGCGAGGAGGTCTCGCTCATCACCGGCAGCGAGGCGATCGCGGTCGCCTGCAAGCTGGCCGACGTGGACGTGATCACCGCCTACCCCATCCGGCCCTACGACACGGTGATGCAGTACGTGGCCAAGCTGGTGGCGAACGGCGAGCTGGACTGCGAGTACATCGTCGCGGAGAGCGAGCACTCGCAGTTCGAGATCGTGAAGCACGCCTCCGCGGTGGGGGCCCGGGTCTTCTGCGGGTCGTCCGGCGTGGGCTGGATGTACGCCTTCGAGGCCCTGACCGTCACCCCGGCGCTGCGCATCCCCATGGTGGCGATGGTCGGCAACCGGGCCCTCGACGACCCCGGCGCCTTCGGCGTCGAGCACAACGACGCCCTGGCGGTGCGCGACCTGGGCTGGCAGCTCGTCTGGGTGGACAACGCGCAGGAGGCGCTCGACACGGCGCTCATCGCCTACCGGGTGGCCGAGGACCGGCGCATCTTCCTCCCCTGCGCCATCAGCTGCGACGGCGCCTTCCTCACCCACTCGCAGGCGATGGTGCGCATCCCGTCGGCGGAGAAGGTGAGGGCCTTCCTGCCGCCCTACCAGCGCGGCGACCTGCTCCTCCACCCCGACAACCCCATCACCGTCGCGCCGCAGGCGAACGAGGACTGGCTGATGGAGATCCGCCGCCAGGGCGCCGCCGCCATGGAGCGGTCGCCCGGGGTGATCCGCGAGGCCTACGCCGACTTCGAGCGGATCTTCGGCCGGCGCTACGGGAACCCCTTCTTCGAGGAGTACGAGACCGACGACGCCGAGGTGGTGCTGGTGGGCATGGGGACGCTCTCCACCCCGGTGCGGGTGGCGATCCGGGGGCTGCGCCAGCGCGGCAAGAAGGTCGGCTTCGTCCGCATGCGCTGGTTCAGGCCCTTCGCGGCCGAGGAGCTGGCGCGCACCCTGGGGCGGTTCGCGGCGGTCGGCGTGGTGGACCGCGACTTCTCGTTCGGGTCACCGTTCATGGGCGGCGTGCTCGCGACCGAGGTGCGGACGGCGATGTACCAGGCCGCCAAGCGCCCGCCGGTGGTCGGCTTCACCGCCGGGCTGGGCGGCCGGGAGATCACCGTGCCCGACGTCGAGAAGATGGTGGAGGGCGTGTACCGGGCGGCCGAGGGCGCCCCGCAGCCCCTGTCGCAGTGGATCGGGCTCCGCGAGTAGCGCCCCCGAGGATACGGAGGAACGGTCATGGCGATGCCCGAGAACGAGCTGATCCGCCTCAACGTCCCGCAGCACCTCGACCCGATCAAGGGCGTGAAGAAGCTGCCGCTGGAGGAATACTTCACCTCCGGTCACCGGACCTGCCAGGGCTGCGAATCGGCCCTGGTGATGAAGCTCATGGTGAAGGCGGCCGGGCCGCGCACCATCGTGCTCGGCTCCACCGGCTGCATGTACGTGGCCAACACCACCTACTACAGCACCTCCTGGGTGGTGCCCTGGATGCACACCCAGCTCGGCTCGTCGGGCTCGGCGGGCCTGGGCGCCGCGGCCGGCCTCAAGGCGCTCATGCGCAAGGGGAAGATGAAGCAGGAGCCCATCAACGTCATCGCCTTCTGCGGCGACGGCGGCGGGGCGGACATGGGGCTCTCCGCCATCTCCGCCACCCTCACCCACCCCGACTACAACGTCCTCATCCTCATGTACGACAACGAGTCGTACGCCAACACCGACATCCAGCTCTCCGGGTCCACGCCCTACGGCGCGCACACCACCTTCAGCCCTCCCGGGAAGGCGCGCCGGATCATGCACCACCGGTGGAAGAAGAACATGGCCGGGATGATCGCGGCCGGGCACCCCACCTGCCGCTACGTGTCCACCGTGTGCATGTCGTACTCGCTGCAGGCGATGAACTCCATCCGCAAGGCCCTCTCCATCGGCGGGCCCACCTTCATCCACTCGCTCGATCCCTGTCCCAAGGGCTGGGACTACGACCCGCTCCAGTCGCACGAGCTGGGCGAGCTGGCGGTGCTCACCGGGATCTGGCCGCTCTACGAGGTGGAGGAGGGCGTCCTCAAGCTGGTCGGGAAGACCAAGGAGATCGCCGCGGGCCGCGTCAAGCGCCGCCCGGTGCGCGACTACCTGCTCCGGCAGGGCCGGTTCGCGCACTTCACCGACGAGGACGTGGACTACTTCCAGTCGAAGGTGGACGAGTCGTGGGAGCGCTGGCTGGTCCCCGGCGTCATCCCGTTCAAGAAGGAGCTGGATCACGACCAGCCGCCCGCCTAGGCGAGCGGCGGGGCGGATCGCACGGCGTGTGGCGCGCTGCCTCCGGCACGCGCGGTCCGCGGGAGGAAAGCGAGCTCGAGCGCAGGGCAGGGAGGTTCTCCATGGCCGTGCACGTCCCGCATTTCCCGGTCTTCCACTCCACCCACTCGGAGGAGCACGTCATCAACCGCTGGGTCCAGCTCGCCGCCGGGATGGTGGCGATGCTGGCCATCGCCAACCTCCAGTACGCCTGGACGCTCTTCACCAAGCCGCTGGGCGTGGCGCTCAACGCGTCGCTGCCCGCCATCCAGGTCGCCTTCGCGGCCTTCATTTTGGCCGAGACGTGGCTGGTCCCCTTCGAGGGCTACCTGGTGGACAAGCTCGGACCCCGCAAGCTCATCGCGGCGGGGGGCGTGCTGGTGGGCCTCGGCTGGATCATGACCGGGCACGCCACCACGGTGCGCGAGCTCATCGTCTGGTACACCGTGGGCGGCGTCGGCGCGGGCGTCGTCTACGGCGGCACCGTCGGGAACGCGATGAAGTGGTTCCCGGACCACCGCGGCCTCTGCGTCGGCCTCACCGCGGGCGCCTACGGCGTCGGCACCGCGCTCACCGTGGCGCCCATCGCCGCGATGATCAAGTCCTCGGGCTACGCCCAGACCTTCATCACCTGGGGGATCATCCAGGGCGTGGTGGTGGTGGTGGCGGCCGCGTTCATCGTGAGGCCACCCGACGGCTGGGCGCCGCCCAACTGGAAGGAGAAGGAGGCGAAGGTCCTCGCCCACGTCCACCACGCGCACCGCGACCTCACGCCGCTGCAGATGGTGCGGACCGGCCCGTTCTGGCTCACCTACCTCATGTTCACCATGCTCGCCTTCGGCGGGCTGGTGGTGACCGCGCAGCTCGTCCCCATCGCCGTCTTCTACAAGGTCGACACGGTGACCATGGCGTTCGGGATGTCCGCGGTGGTCCTCGCCATCGAGATCGACCGGGTCCTCAACGGCTTCACCCGGCCGTTCTGGGGCTGGGTCTCCGACCACATCGGGCGCGAGAACACCATGTTCATCGCCTTCATGATGGAGGCCGCGTCGGTGTTCGCGCTGCTGCGGCTGGTGGACCGGCCCGTCTGGTTCATCGTGCTCTCCGGCCTCTGCTTCTTCGCCTGGGGAGAGATCTTCTCGCTGTTCCCCTCCATCACCGGCGATCTCTTCGGGAAGAAGTGGGCCACCACCAACTACGGCATCCTCTACACCGCCAAGGGGGTCGCCTCGATCTTCGCCGGTCCGGTCGCGGCGCTCGCCTCGGCGCGCTCCGGCACCTGGGTCCCGGTCTTCTGGGCCATGATCGGCTGCGACGTCGTCGCCGCGGTGCTGGCGCTCCTCTGGCTGAAGCCGCTGGCGGAGCGGACCATCCGGCGGATCGATCAGGAGGGCGCCACCGCGCCGGTGAGCGCGGCCGCGCGGGGCGCGGGGTGAGCGCCGCCGGCATGGCGCCGCACGCCGCCGGCCACCCTTCCCGGCGGTGGCTCCGGCTCCTCGCGGCGATGGTCGCCCTCACCCTGGTGCTGGGCGGCGTGCTCCTCCCCTGGCCCCTGCTCCGCGTCTCGCCCGTCCTGCCGCTGGGCCGCGCGCTGGCCGGCGCGGAGAACGCGTTCGCGGCGTTCATCCTGGCGGAGATCCTGTTCGTGCCGCTGGAGGGGTGGCTGGGGGATCTGCGCCCGCGCCGGGGGCTCGTCGCGCTGGGCGCCGTCCTCGCGGCGGCGGGCGCCGCGGGGGCGGCGCGCGTCCAGGGCATCCGCGCAGAGCTCGCCTTCTGCGCGATGGCGGGCGCCGGGGCCGGGCTCCTCTACGGCGGTACGGTCGCGAAGCTCCTCAAGGGCTTCACCGACCGCAAGGCGCTCGCCATCGGCGTCACCGCGGTCGCCTCGCTCGCGGTCATCGCCCTCGCCACGGCGGCCGCGATCGTGGTCGTGGACGATCCGGGCGCGGTGCGGATCCTGGCGTTCTTCGGCGTCGCGCAGGCCGCCGTGATCGTGCTGGCCACGGCGTACGTGCTGGTTCCGCCGCACGTGCCGCCCGACGCGCCGATGGGGTGACGCCGGTCCGCGCCCGGGCTGGACGCTGCCGGGATCCCCGGCGTCACGCGGCGTCGCGTGCGCCGGGCCCGAGGTGACGTCGGGTGGAGCTCCTCACGTGTCACCGCGCTTCCGCTTGGGAACGACCAGGCCACGCGAGAGGCGCCGCAGCACGCGCTTGAGCTGCCGCCGCTTGTACCGCTCGTGGGAGGAGTCCCCCTGCTCGTTTCGCCGCGCCGTCTCCTGGTCCACCACCTGGAACTCGACCAGGGCGAAGACGACGCGTCCCAGCTCGTCGGCCATGGGATCGAGGGGCGGGAGCAGCTCGTCGATCCGCACCGGGAGGTCGACGACGAAGTTCAGCATCTTGAAGCCCTTCCCGCTGAACTCGTTGCGCGGCGTCGAGGGGTCGCGCTTCTCGGCGTCGGGGGGGAGCTGCAGGCGAGCGGCCAGCTCCTCGCCGCCGGGGTGCTCGCCGAGGAGGTCGGCGAAGCGCACCAGGCTGTTCTGGGTCTGGCCGGGGACCGCGTAGTTGAAGGGGAAGAGGTGCTGCATCATCCACCAGACCACCGGCGCGACGTGGTCGCGCTCCTCGACCACGATGCGGTAGCGGACCCGGTCGAAGATCTGCGCGGCCACCGCCTCGCGCTTGGCGAGGAGCTTGGTCACCAGCGACGGGCGGGTCTTGGTGCTGCCGCCCATCTCCCGCACCGGCAGGCCCGCCGCCTTCATCCGCTCCGCCTCCGCCATCACGCGCCGGTGGACGCGCTCGGCGAGGTCGACCTCGCGGATGGCGGTGCGGAACAGCAGCTCCCGCGCCTCGAGGTGGTGGATGACGTGCATCACCTTGAGCACCACGCAGGCGATGCGGCGGTACTTGCGGGGCTCGGCGACGCCGCTCGCCACCAGGAACAGCTCGCGCACGTCGTCGGGGCGCGCCACCGCGTCGGCCACGCGGTAGCCGAAGGCGGTGCGGAGGTACTCGACCGCCTGGGCGACGACGCTGCGCAGGCGGCGCTCGTCGCGCGGGTCCTCGAGGTCGAAGAGGTTGAGGCGCAGGAACGCGTCCACGTCGCGGGCGTCCCGGAAGTCGAGCCGGCGCCAGTCGATGACCGACCCGCCGCGGAGCACGAGGCGCAGCGCCTCCAGCTCCTCGACGCCCATGCGCTCCAGCGGGCGCCAGCCGCCCGCGGTCGTCGCACCCTTCGCCTCGACGGCCACCGATGCTCTCCCCCGGCGTGATTCCGGAAAGCCGGCTGCGGCCGGCGGGCAGAAGATGACAGCGGCTCCGCTCCCGGTCAAGGCGGCGGGCGGAGGCCGCCTAGAAGGCAAACGGGAAGGTGACTTCCTGCCCCTTGGTCGCCGATCGGGGGAACCGGATGGTCCGGACCACCCCGCTGATGCACTGGGCGAACGGGGAGGCCGCCAGCTCCGGCGTCAGGCACTTCACGTCGCGGACGCTGCCGTCGCCGTTGATGACCCAGCGCATCTTGAGCGTCCCGGTGGCGTCGGCGTCGCGCCCCTTCTGCTCCGAGAGGCACCGGCGCAGCGAGTCGACGCGCGTCTGCACCGCCTCCTGGATCTGGCTGGACGAGAGCTTCTCGGGCACGTCGCCGCCGGGCCTGGGCGGAACGTACACGGATCGCCCTCCCGATCCGCCGCCGCCGCCGAGCGCCTCGTCGAGCGCCGCGTCCGACGACCCGGAGGACTCGAAGTCGAGGAGCGAGTCCTTCCGCTTCGCGCCGCCGGGAGCCGGCGCGGGTGCGGCCGGCGCGGCCGGGGGCGGGGTCCCGGCGGCCGCCGCGGCCGCCGCGTCGTTGCGGGCCACGCGGGGGCGCGGCTCGGGGGCGGGCGCCTTGGCGCGCTTGGTGGCCTCGCGGCGGTGCGGCGCCGGCTCCGCGGCGCGGGCGGGCTCTGGCCGCGGCTCGGGGGCGGGCTCCGCCTTCGCCTCGGCGGCAGGGGGCGTGGCGGCGGGCGGTGCCGCAGCGGCGGCCAGCACAGGCGCTGCGGCGGCGGGCGGAGCCGCCGGGGCGGGCGCGGGGACGGACGGCGGCGCCGCGGCCGCGGGCGGCGTGGCCCCGGCCGTGGCAGGCGCGTCGGGCCGCCGGCCGAGCGTGAGGTAGAGGGCGGTGCCGCCGGCGCCGACGACGAGGAGCGCCGTCACCACGCCGATGCCGACCGCGCGGGTCGCGCTCCGCCGCTGGCGGAGCTCCTCGGCGCCGCGGGCCACGGAGGTGCGCGGCTGCAGCCGCCGCTCGGCGGACGGCTCGAGCCCCTTGATGGCGAGCGGGATCGCGCCGGTCGGATCGACTCCGCCCGAGTCGGGCAGGTCGTCCACCAGCGAGCGCACGCCACCGGCGTGAGCCCTGGCCGCGGCCGGCTTCGGCTCCGGCGCGGCGCGCACCGCGATCTCCTCGCTCGCGAGCGCGGCGAGGGCGCTCGCGCCCATCGGCTTCCAGGTGGCGTCCGGCTTCGCGGCGGCGGGGGCGTCCGGCGCGGGCGCCGCGTCCACCCCGCGGGCCGGGGTGCCTCGCGCGCCCTCGCTCGCCTTGCGCGAGGCGGCCTGCGGCACCGGGGCGAGGTAGGCGGCCAGGTCCGCGACGGACGAGAGCGGCTTCCAGTCCGCCATCCCGGGGCGCCACACCAGCGAGTCGGGGCCGACGTCGCCGCCCTCCCACTTGCGCTTCACCTCCGGCAGCGGCAGCGGGCCGACCTGCGCCTCCCCGATGGCGACGTACCACTCGGTGGCGGCCGGCGCGGGCGCCGCGCCGCCCTGGGCGATCTTCTTCGCGTCCTCCTCGGACATGAGCTGCGTCGAGCCCATGTCGGACGCAGGCTTGGGGGCGGGCGCCGCCGCGTCGGGCTTCTTCGCGTCGCCGAAGGCGTTGTCGAACGCCTGGCCCAGCTCGGCGTCGAGTCCGCCGGGCTTGGGCGACGGGGTGGCGGGCGCGGCGGCCGGCGCGACGGGCTTGGCTGCCTCGGCGGCCCCCGGCGGGCGCCGGACCAGCACGACGTTGCCGCACTTCTTGCAGCGGACCTTGACGCCGTTCGGCCCGACCTTCTCGTCGGAGATCATGTACTGCGCGTTGCAGCGGTCGCAGGCGAATTTCATGGCGATTGAAACGCTCCGGGGCGCATCGAGATCTCCCGCGGGGCGACTGGCTGCGGACGGCGCCGGGCGGCGGAAACCCGCGTCGATCCTAGGGTCCGCGGCGGAGCAGCGTCAAGGTTACGGTCCCCCCGGGAAATGGCTTCCACTGCGGGCACGCGCCGCGCGCGGCCAGGCCGGGCGCCACCGGGCCGGGTCCGCGCGCCGCGCTCGCTCACGCCGGGACGACGCACGAGAGCCCGAGCTTCTCGCGGAGGAGCGCGTATTCCTCCGAGATGCAGAAGAGCGCGAGGTCCTTGATCTTGCTGTCGTCGCGCAGCTTCGAGACCTGAGGCCGCTCCGACATCGCCCCCCTCTTCACCACCTCGAGGTCGCCCGCGAGGAGCGCCCCGACGCGGTTGGAGGTCAGCTCCGCGCCGTCGAGGTAGGCGCGCACGTCGCCCGGGTGCTGCACCTCCGTGTACTTGCGGGCGAGGAGCTTGAGGGTGTTCTTGCGGACGTTCTCGGGCAGGGCCTTCTCCAGGCCGTGCTTGAGCTTCTCGACCATGTGGGGGTCGGCGGTGACGACGAACTTCGAGGTCCCGACCGAGCAGGCCGCCTGGAACACCTGGTCGAGCTGGTCGTGCGGCATGAGGCGCGCCATGAACAGCTCCGGGCGCCGGAAGGCGAGCGCCTTGCCGATCGCGAACCAGAGCTCCTTCTTCGGTCGCTCGGCGAACACCTCGCCGCCCGCGAGCAGCGCCGGCGGATCGGTGGGCACCAGCTGCAGGCGGCTGCCCGCGTCCTCCTTGCGGAAGAGCCGCACGCCCTCCAGGCCGAACGTCCGGGCCACGTACTTGAACATGTTGACGAAGAAGAGCATCGAGCCCGCGACGTCCAGCTCCTCCTTCTTGGGATTGAGGCCCAGCTCCTTCGGTGCCTGCGTGAACATCGAGCGGGCGTGCAGGGCGAGGAGGGTCATGATGTCGGCGAGCGGACCCTTCACCCGGTCGTGCAGCGCGAGCGGCCACAGCTCGTCGTTCATGGCGCGGCTCGCCTGGTCGCGCGCGAACTTGCGCAGGCGCCCCACCACCTGCACCTCCTGCGGCCCGGCGCCTCCCACCAGGTGCACCAGCACCTGCGCCGCCGAGTAGGCCTGGTCGTACTCCCTGCGGGCCGCGTGCAGCCCCACCAGCGCAGAGGCGGCCTTCTGCGCCCGGGCGCCGGCCCGCAACAGGTGGCGGTACGCCGCGATGGCCTCCGCCTCCTCGCCCGGCTTCTTCGCCGCCAGGTCCGCGTACACCTCCACCGCGGCCGCGTCGTCGGGATCCGCCTTGGCGACGACCTGGTACGCCATCCGCGCGCCGTCGTCGTTGCCGAGGACGTTCCGGTAGAGCTCGCCCAGCGTCTTCCACAGGCCGAGCCGCGCCTGCGCGGCGTCGGGCGTCTTGGGGAGCCGCTGGATCATGCGGACGTAGGCCTGCTCCAGCTCGGTCCAGCGCTTGCCGTTGGTGAGGATCTCCTCCTCGGCGGCGAACGCCTTCACCAGGCGTGGATTCGCGTCCAGGGCTCGCTCGAACTCGGCGGCGGCCCCTGCCTCGTCCTTCACCTCGTCGCGCAGGACCTCGCCGAGCGCCAGGTGCAGCTGGGCGCTGCGCGCCGTGTCGGCCTGCACCTCCGGGCGCGCCAGGATCTGGCCCAGGACGTCGGCCGCCTTCTGCCCCTGCCGCGTCTCGCGGTAGAGGCCGAGGAGGGCCTCGGTCTCCGGCAGCGCGGTCGGGTCGATGCGCGAGGCGCCCAGGTAGGCGTCGATGGCCTGGTAGGCGTCCTTGAGCCGGTCGCGGCAGGCCTCGCCGATGGCGACGTACATCTCGAGCTTGGCAGGGCCGTCCAGGATGGGCAGCAGCCGCTGCCGCTGCTCCACCGCGCCGTCCCAGTCGCCCGCAGCCTCCATGATGCCGATGAGGCTGCGCCGCGACGGCTCGTGGCTGCCGTCGATCTCGAGCGCCTTCTTGAAGCTGTTGGCGGCGCGCTCCACCTGCCCGAGACGCCGGGAGACCTCGCCGATCTGCCAGTGCGTCTCGACCACCTCGAGGTCGGTGAGGCCGTCGCGGTGGTGGATGAGGATGGCGGTGTAGATCCTGAGCGCCTCCTCCCACTGCTCCTGCTCCACCAGGAGGTTGCCCAGCCCCTCCAGGGCGGGGAGGTAGGTGGAGTCCAGCTCGTAGGCGCGCCGGTACATCCGCAGCGCCTTCTCGCGGTTGCCGAGCTTCTCGGCCACGTAGCCGAGCCGGTAGGCCTGGCGGCACAGCTCCTTGGCCTCCCCCTCGGTGGCGAGCGTCTCCACGATGGCGTCGAGGATCCGCTCCGCCTCCTCCCAGCGGGTGGTCGCGACGTAGATGTCGGAGAGCGGCCGCGCCGCGGGGAGATGGCCCGGCGCCCGCTTGAGCGCCTCCTCGTAGAAGCGGGCCGCGCCCTCGCGGTCGTCGCGCTCCTCCTGGTAGACGCGCCCGACCTCGGTGAAGAGGCGGGTGCGCTCGGCCGGATCCTCCGCGTACCGCGCCTCGGCGACCAGCATCTCCAGGAAGCCGTCGCGGTTCCGCTCGCGCTCGTGGATCCCCTTCATGGCGCGGATGGCGTCGAGGCAGCCCGGGTCGAGCTGCAGCGCCCGGCCGTAGGCCTCCTTCGCGGCGCCGAGGTCCTGGAGCATCTCCTCCTGGATGCGGCCGGTGCGCACGTAGACCTCGACCGCCTCCTTCGAGGCGCCGGCCACGCGCGCCTCGCGCTTCAGCATGTCGAGCGCCAGGTTCCAGTTGCCGCTCCGCTCGTAGAGCCGGCCCAGCGCCGACACCGCCTCGCGCGAGTCGGGGTCGAGCTGCAGGGCGTGGTTGAAGATCCCCTCGGCGCGGTCGACCCGCGACATCTCCTTCCACCAGACCTCGCCGATCGCCACCTCCAGCGCGACGGTCTCGCGCCGGTCCTGCACCAGGGTGAGGTGGTGCTGCGTGACGCTGATGAACTTGTCCCACAGCCCCTGCTCCCGGTAGAGGCGCTCCAGCGCCCGCACCGCGGACAGGTTCCCGCCGTCCAGCCCGAGGATCTGCTCGTAGCGCTCGGTGGCGCGCCCCGGGTCGTGCATCTTCTCCTCGAAGATGCCGGCGCTCTTGGCGAGGATGCGCACCTGCTCGCGCGGCTCCTCCGCCAGCGCCGCCTCGCGCTCGTAGACGCCGTTCAGCTCCAGGAAGCGATCGAGCTTGGTGTAGAGCCGCTCCAGCCCGGCGAGCGCGTCGCGGCTCCGGTCGTCCATGCCCAGCACGGTGCGGTAGCCCTCCACCGCCGCCTCGTCGTCTCCGATCTCGTTCTCGTGGAGCGCGGCGAGCTGGAGCTGGAACCCGATGCGCGCGGCCTCCGAGGGCGCCAGGTCCCGGGCGCGGGCCAGCACGCCGGCCAGGTCGGCCCAGCGCTGCTCGCGGCGGAAGAGCGCCGAGAGCGCCTCCAGCGCCGCCGCGTCGCCGCCGTCGAGCTCCAGCACGCGCCGCAGCGCGGAGATCGCCTCCTCCACGTCCTTCAGCTCGGCGTCGTAGATCTTGGCGACCTCGACCAGCGTCGCCTTCTTCTCGTCGAGCCCGGCCGCCGCCTCGAGCTTCTGCTCGAGGGTGATGACCAGGTCGCGGACGCGGCCCCGCCGCTTGAAGAGCCGGGTCAGTGCGTCGAGGGCCTCGGGGCTGGCCGGATCCGCCTCCAGGGCGCGCCGGAACGCCTGCTCCGCGCCCTCCAGCTCGTCGAGCCGCTCGTCGCGGAGCCGACCGAGCCGCAGCAGCAGCTTCGCCTTGACGCTGCCGCGGGCGTCGTCGGCCACCTGCTCCAGCACCGCCGCCCACTCGTCCTCGGCCTCGGTCTCGACCGAGAGCCGCTCGGCCTCGGCCATCGCCTCGTCGTCCCCCGGCGCCTCCGCCAGGGCGCGGCACCAGGCGAGGAAGCTCATCTCCTTCTGCCCCAGCTTCTTCTCGTGGATGCCCGCCACCTCCTTCAGCACGGCGAGCTTCTCGGCGGGATCGACCAGGTGCGGGGCGAACAGGTCGCAGACGCGGGTGTAGGCGCGCCAGTTCCCGGCGCCGGCGTGCAGCTCGCGGAGCTGCTCGTAGGCGGTGCGGTTGGCCGGATCCAGCTCCAGCACCTTCTCCAGCGCGGCGCCGGCCGCGTCGGGCCGCTTGTGGCTCCGCCACAGGTCGGCCACCGCCAGCCAGGCCGGGACCGCCTCGGCCGGACCGCCCTGCGCCGCGAGCAGCGCGGCGCGGGCCTCGGCGGCGCGAACGCCGTCGGCGGCCGCGCCGGCGGCCCGGAAGATCTCCTCGACCCGCACCAGGTCCTCGACGGTGTGGGGCTCGATGTCGAAGGCGCGCTTGGCCTGCTCGGTCGCCTCCTGCCGGTGGCCGGCCCGGAGGAGCACGTCCGCCAGCTCCAGCCGGACGTGCTTCACGCCGGCCGCGTCCTCCTGCAGCGGAACGAGCCGGCGGTAGGTGGCGGCCAGCCCGTCGAGGTCCCCCTGCGCGCCGTAGATGTCGCGCAGCGACTCCAGGGCGCGCCGGTTCCGCGGATCGGAGTCGAGGACGGCCTTGAACGAGGCGATGGCCTGCGGCGCGTCCCCGAGGCGGCTGCCGAGCAGCGAGCCCAGCTTGTCGTTGAGGCGCGCGATCTCGCGGCGGTCCACCGTCGCCTGGATCCGGACGCGCAGGTGCTGCGCCAGCTCCTGCCACCTCTCCAGCCGCTCGTACAGCTCCTCCAGCGCCGCCAGCGCCTGCTCGTGGCGCGGCTTGGCGGCGAGCAGCTCCTTCCAGAGCGCCACCGCCTCGTCGCCCCGGTCCAGATCGGAGGCGACCTGCGCCATCTTCACCACGATGCGCTCCCGCGCCGGCGCGTCGGCCGTGATGGCCTTCTGCGCCTCGAGGTTCCGGTACAGGTCCTGCTTGCGGCCGGCGCCCTCGTAGAGCGACTCCAGGGCGCGGAGCGCGCCCGGGTGCTGCGGATCCTCCACCAGCGCGGCCTCGTAGGCCTGCGCGGCGCGGTCGGGCGTCCCCAGGCGCTCCTCGCAGAGCTGCCCGAGGCGAAAGAGCAGGCCCACCTTGTCGGCGCCGGACGACGCGTCGGCGCGCGCCTGGAGCACGTCGGCCAGCTCGGGCCACGCCTCGATGCGCTGGTCCACCCGCTCCAGCGCGGCGAGGGCCTCGCCGGCCACGCCCGGATCGAGCGCCAGGGCGCGGCGCAGGAACCCCGCGGCCTTGGCCGGATCGGCCAGCTCGCCCTCGTAGAGGGCGCCCAGCTTCATCGCCACCACCGCGGTGTCGGCGGGGGGCAGCCGCTCGATCTCGTCCTCGTAGATGGCGCCCAGCTCCTCCAGGTGGCCGCTCGAGACGGCGAGGGCCTCCAGGCGCTCCCGCACCGCCGCGTCCGCCGGATCCTCGCGGAAGGCCTTGCAGAGCGCGAGGAAGGCGAGCTCGGGAGCGCCCAGCCGCTGCTCCCGGATCTCGGCCAGCTCCATCCAGAGCGCCTTGCGCTCGACCGGGTCGGGGCGCTCGCCGGCGCGCACCTCGAGCACCGCCGCCTTCTTCGCCCACGAGCCGCCCGAGGCGTACGCGCCCTCGAGCAGCGCCGCGGCGCGGGCGTTGCCCGGATCGCGCTGCAGGAGCCCCTCCAGCCGCGCGATGGTCTCCGGGTGATCGGGCCGCCCGCCGAGGACCTCCTCGAACAGCGACAGCGCGCCGTCCTTGTCGAGGAGCCTCCCCTCCTTCAGCTCGGCGAGCCGGTAGCGGTGGGCGAGGGCCGCGGCCGCGTCGCCTGCCGCGTCGGCGGCGGCGATCTCGCGGGAGAGCACGTCGGCCAGCTCGACCCACTTCTCGCTCTTCACGCAGAGGCGATCGAGGCGGAAGAGCGCCTCGCGGCTCGCGGGCTCCAGCTCGAGCTGCCGCTTGAGCGCCTGGATCGCGCCGGCGGGGTCGCCGAGGCGCTCCTCCAGGAGCTGGGCCAGCTCGGCGAGGAGCCGCGCCCGGGCCGCGGGCGCCTCCTCCACGGCCAGGGCCCGGCGCAGGGCCTGGGCGAGCGCCGGCGCGTCGCCCCCGGCCCGCAGGGCGCCGGCGAGGCCGGCGATGGCCTCCCGGTCGTCGGGCGCGAGGTCGAGGAGCCGCTGCCAGGCCTCCCCGGCGCGGGCCGGGTCGGCGCCCGAGGTCCGCGCGATCCAGCGCTGGTACTCCGCGCGCGCGGCCGGGTCGCGGGCGCGGTCCGCGTTCTCGAGGAGCAGCCCCTGCAGCTCCTCGGCGGTCCCCGCCTCGGTCGACCACTTCACGGCGAGCGCAAGCGACTCGCGCGCGTCGGGGTCTGCCGCCAGGGCGCGGCTCGCCGCCAGGAAGGCCATGTCGGCGTTGCGCAGCGCGCCGCCGTAGACGTCGGAGACGCGGCGCAGCAGGGCCGCGCGAACCTGCGGCTGCGTCTCGTTCCCGGCGCGCGCCTCGAGGGTGTCGATGAGCTTGGCGTGCTCGCCCTCGGCGGCGTACACCGGCTCGAGGATGGCGGCGGCCTCGAGCGCCACCGGTCCGGAGGAGCGGGCCAGGTCCTCGAGCGCGGCGAGGGCCGCCGGGTGGCGCGGCACGCTGGCCAGGATCTCCTGGTAGCAGCGGAGCGCCCCCTCCGGATCGGAGAGGCGCAGGTGCCGGATCCGTCCCAGCCGGAAGCGCAGCTCGGCGGCCTCGGCCACGAAGTCGGGCCGGCGGTCGGCGATGGCGACCTCGTGGCCGAGGACCTCGACCAGGTCCTCCCATCGCTCGGCGGCGCCGAGGAGGTTCCCGAGCAGGCGCAGCGCGTTCGGGTCCTCGGGGTCCACCGCCAGGATCCGGCGATAGGCGTCCACCGCGCCGTCGCGATCTTTGAGGTGCTCGTCCATGATCTTCGCCACCTCGAGCAGGAGTTCCTTGCGTACGTCCGGCGCCGCCGAGACCTCGGCGAGCCGCGCCAGCGTGCGCGCCAGGTCGCGGTGCGCCCCCTGGCGCCGGTAGATGCGGGCCAGCGCGCCGAGCGCCTCGGGAGCGGGCGCGGCCGCGGCCACGTCCTCCCACCACGCCGCCGCCGCGTCGAGCCGCCCCAGCCGCTCGGCGCAGATGGCGCCGAGCCGCCGCTTCACCTCGAGCGCCGCGGCGGGCCCGAGGCCGGCCGCGAGCGCGTCCTCGAGCGCGCCCGCCAGCTCCTCGAACCCCCCGGTCTCGTTGGCGAGCCGCTCCAGCTCGGCGCGCACGCCGGGATCGTCGGCCCCGTCCCGGAGCGTCTCGCGGTAGTGCCGGAGCTTGGCCGCGAAGGCCGGCCCGGGCTCGCCCAGCCGCTCGCGCAGCGCCGCCAGCTCGGCGAGGAGGGGCGCGCGCTCCGCCTGGTCGGCCGCCTCGAGCCGGATCTCCAGCACGGCGGCGAGCCGGCGCGCGTCTCCCGCCAGCCGGTGGACGTCCTCGAGGAGTCGCGCCGCCCCCGCCCGCGCCTCGGGGCGCGCCAGCAGCCGCTCCAGGCCGGCCAGGGCCGCCGCCTCGCGCGGGCTCTCCGCCAGCACGTCCGCCCACGCCTCGATGGGCCGGCGCACGTCGGCGTCGGCCTCGAGCACCGTGGCGCGCTCCACCAGCGCGGCGAGCCGGCGGGCGGGATCCGCCTCGCGGACGGCGGCGGCGATCGCGGCGAGGACGTCGGCGCGCTCCGCGCCGCGCCGCTCCCGCGCCAGGAGGCGGGAGAGTCCCTCCAGCGCCGCGAGGTTCCCGGGGTCGAGGGCGCGCACCTCCGAGTAGGCCGCGATGGCGCCGCCGGCGTCGGCGAGGGTATCGGCCAGCTCCGCCACCTTGAGGAGCTGGGCGACGCGCTCGGGGCCGCGCGCCAGGGCGGCGCGGCGCCGGGAGACGTCCAGCAGGTCGCGCGCCGAGGCGGCGCGTGCGTACAGCCGCTCCAGGGCCTCCAGCGCCTCGGCGTCGTCGGGGGCGAGCTCGAGGAGCCGCGCCCAGGCCTCCGCCGTGCGGGCGGCGTCGCCGGCGCGCGCCGTGAGGTGGGCGACGCGGCGGCGCAGCTCGGCGCGGGCGCGCGGGTCCTGGGCGCGCTCCGCGACCTCGGCCGAATCGGCCGTCGAGGCCGCCTCCTCATACGAGATAACCAGGTCGTGCAACCTCCCAATTTCCGCCGCGAAGCGCGCCAAATCCTCCCCAACAACCGCGCGAGCCACCCCACCCTCAGCAAAAGCGCAGCAAA
>DATIWK010000242.1:0-2814 GCA_035519395.1 Anaeromyxobacteraceae bacterium
CTCGCTCCGCGGTGGCGCCCGCGAGCTGCTCGGCCGCGCTGCGGCGCTCCTCGTCCATCTGCCGGCGCAGCGCCTCGAGCTCGCCCTCGAGCTTCCGGCGCGCCTCGGCCTCGGTCTGCGCGCGGGCCTCGGCCGCGCGCGCCCGGCGCGCCCCCTCCTCGGCGGACTCCTGGGCCCGGCGGCGGCCCTCGTCGGCGTCGGCGCGCGCCTCGGCCACGCGGCGCTCGGCAGCGGCGTCCTTCGCGGCCGGCGCAGGCGGGGCCGGGGCGGGCGGGGGCGAGCGCGTGGCCGGGGCCGGGCGGGGCCTGGTCGCGATGGCCGCGCCGGACGAGGGGGCGTCGTCGTCCTCGCCCACGTGCTCGAGCAGGGCGTCGAGCTCGTCGTCCACCACCTCCTCCGATATCGGCGAGCGACCGGTGGAGGTGACTGCGCCGCGGCGCAGCTCCTCGGCGCGCGCGCGCAGCGCCTCGGCGGCGGCGGCGCGCCGGGCGCCCGGGTCCTGGGGCGCGGAAGCGGTCGGCTGGGCGCCCCGGGCCGTCGAGGGGCGCCCGGCGGGGCGGCGAGGGTCCACCGGCTCGAGCGCAGCGGTGACGTCCACGCTGAGCGCCGGCCGCGGCTGGGCCGCAGGCGCGTGATGGCGCGCCGAGGCGGGGGACTCCGGCGGAGGAGGGGGCGGTATGATCGCCGCGGTCCGCGCCTTCGTCGCCGCCTGGGCCGGCGGCGGGCGGAGGGCTGGCGCCTTGCCGGTGGCGATCTTCGCCACCGGCACGCCCCACGGAGCGGTCCCCCCGGGGCCCGTCGACTGCGGCGGCGCGGGCGGCTCGGCGGGCGCCACGCCCTGGAGGGCTTTCGCGACCTCCTCGGTGAGCTGCGCCGGGTCGAGCGGCCGGCGCACCACCGCGGCGCCCTCGGGCGTACCGGGGGCCTCGCCCAGGACGACGGTCGGCATCGGCGCCACGCCAGCCTCGCCCGAGGCGACGCGCACCGCCATGGCGAGCGCCTCGCCGTTCTCGCAGGTCGAGCCGACCACGAGCAGGTCGGGCGGCGCCTGGCCGATCGCGGCCATGGCGTCGGACGCGTTCGTGGCGAGGACGGGCTGGTGCCCGGCCCGCGCGAGGACGCGCTTCACCGCGGAGATCTCGGCGATGTCGTCGTCTACGAGCAGGATCCTGGGCACGCGGGCGGATTATGGATCGGCCCCTCTGGGGCACCAAGCACGCGACCCAACGACAGAATTTGGCGATATCGCCCGGAATCCGGGGCGCCGCGCCCGTCCCAAGCGACCCGACCCAGAGTTCCGCCGTTCGTGCGATGGTCCGCGGCGCGTCCGCCCGCCCTGCCCGGAGAAGCGCGGTCGTCGCCCCGGGCCCTCACATCATCGCGTGCGGGTCCATGTCGAACCGGATGCTCGCGCCTCCCGGCGGCCGCCGGGCGACCCGTGCGAGCGCGCCGTGCACCTGGAAGAGCGCGGGGGCGGCCGCGGCGCGGAAGAGGACCTGCCAGCGGCTCCGCCCCCTGATGCGCTCGATGGGCGCCGGGGCCGGTCCCAGCATCGACAGCTCCGGCCCGAGCAGCGGCCGGGCGGCGAGCGCCAGCGCCTCGGCGGCCCGGCGCGCCCCGTCGTCCGACCCCTCGATCCGGACCGCGAGCAGGCGCGCGTAGGGTGGGAACCCCCAGCGGCGCCGCTTCTCGAGCTCGTTCGCCGCAAAGGACGCGTAGTCGTGGGCCGCCGCGAAGGAGATGGCCGGCGTGGACGGGTGAAACGTCTGCACGAGCACGCGCCCCGGGTCCTTGCCGCGGCCCGCCCGGCCAGCGACCTGCGTGAGCAGCTGGAAGGTCCGCTCGGCGGCGCGGAAGTCGGGGAGGGAGAGCGCGGTGTCCGCGAGCACGACGCCCACGAGCGTCACACCCGGGAAGTCGTGGCCCTTCGTCACCATCTGCGTGCCGACGAGCACGTCGAGCTCGCGGCGCGCAAACCGGGCGAGCAGCGCCGCGGTGTCGTCGGCGGACGACACGGCGTCACGGTCCAGCCGGGCCACCCGCGCGCGCGGGACCGCGGCGCGAACCGCCTCCTCCACCTGCTCGGTCCCCACGCCGAGGCCGAGCCGGACGCCGCCGCACGACGGGCAGGCGGTCGTCATCCGCTCGGTGTGGCCGCAGGTGTGGCAGAGCAGGATCCCGCGCCGCGCGTGGTGCGTGAGCGACACCGAGCATTCGGTGCAGTGGGCCTCCTCGCCACACGTCTCGCAGAGGACGAGCGTCTGGTAGCCGCGGCGGTTGAGGAAGAGGATCGCCTGCTGGCCGGCCTCCACGGTCGAGGCAAGCGCGTCGGCGAGCTCGGGTGAGACGAGGCCGGGACCCACGTCCTTTCCGCCGCGCCGCAGCCGCGAGAGGTCCACGAGCCGCACGTCGGGCAGGGGCCGGTCGTCGATGCGCGCGGGCAGCTCCAGCCTCCGGTAGCGGCCGCGCGTCGCGTTCTCGAGCGTCTCGAGCGAGGGCGTCGCCGAGCCGAGCACCACCACCGCGTCCTCGATGCGCCCGCGCACGACCGCAAGGTCGCGTGCGTGGTACGCAGGGCCGTCCTCCTGCTTGAAGCTGGGGTCGTGCTCCTCGTCCACGGCGATGACGCCGAGGTCTTCCACCGGGGCGAAGATCGCGCTCCGCACCCCCACGCAGATCCGGGCGTCCCCGGAGCGCAGGCGGTTCCACTCCCCGTGACGCTCGGCGTGGGAGAGGCCGGAGTGGAGGAGGGCCACGTCGTCGCCGAAGCGGGCCCGGAAGCGGCCGGCCAGCTGGGGGGTGAGCGCGATCTCG
>DATIWK010000243.1:0-28913 GCA_035519395.1 Anaeromyxobacteraceae bacterium
ATTCTTGGATTCCTTTCATGCCGCTTCGCTGAGCAAGATCCATGAACAAAGCTACATCCAACACGACCGGAGCAGCGAGAATTGAATCTCTACACAGGAAGTTGATCTTGATCTGCATCGGGTAGCCGAGCCACCCGAAGATGTCGATCGCGTCCCAGCCCTCCTTGTTGTCGCCGCGGGGCGGGTAGTAGTGGATGGTGACCTTGTGGTCGATGTCCCCGTAGAGCTCGGGGTGCTGGGCGGGGTTGAGGATCTGGTCGAGGACCCCGAGCTTCGAGACCTCCTTGGTCTTGAAGGAGAGCTCGTCGTCGAGCACCTCGCCGTCGCGATTGCCCAGGATGTTGGTCGAGAACCAGCCGTCGAGCCCGAGCAGCCGCGCGTGCAGCATGGGCGCGATGGTGGTCTTCATGAGCGTCTGGCCGGTCTTGAAGTCCTTGCCGCCCGTGGCGATCCCCTCGCGCTCCGCCAGCTCGCGGAGCGCCGGGATGTCCTGCGACAGGTTCGGCGCGCCGTTCAGGAACGGCACGCGCGCCCTCAGCGCGGCCCAGGCGTAGACCATCGACGGCGCGATCGAGGCGTCGCCCCTGTCGAGCGCGGCCTCGAACGACTTCAGCGACTGGTGCGCGGGGCCGATCTCCGCGTACACCTCGGTCGAGCCGGTCCACACCATGACACCGCGGCCGCAGCGGTGCTTCTGCATGAAGCCCCGGATGTCCTCCACCAGCGCCTCGGCCTTCTGGCGCAGCGTCCCCCGCTTCACGTTGGGGCCGTCGAGCCGGCGGACCCAGGCGGTGTCGAACAGCGCGGGCATGGGCTTCACCACCTCGAGCCGCTCGCGGATGGGATCGAGGTGGCGTCGCTCGAGCACCTTGGCGCGGAGCGCCGCGGCGTAGGCGTCGTCGGGGATCGGATCCCAGCCGCCGAAGACGAGGTCCTCGAACGCCGCGAGGGGGAGCACGTCGCGGAGCATCGCTTCGTGCCGCCCGTCCTTGTCCACGAGGTGCCCGAGCTGCGTGATCGAGCCGACCGGCTGCGCCAGCCTCGCCTTGACCGCCTCGACGCCGGCGATCGCCGTCGTGGCGACGGCGCCCATCCCAGGCAGCAGGACCGCGAGCTTCTCGCCCTTCACCACCGGCTTCAGACCGACTTTCATGATCACCTCGAGGTTCCCGTGCTGCCGAGCGGGCCCCCATCTAGTCCCTCGCCACGAAAGCGTCAACCGCGTGGGCAGGTGGTGACCGCGTCGTGACGACGCCGCGTTCAGGCCGCCTGGGCGCCTCGCCATGCGGCCGTCCGCCGCCGGGGGAGGCGGATTTTGTACCTCACTGGACGACCGGGCGGAAGGGCATGCTCGTCGATCCCGAGGAAATGCGGCCGGGCGGGGGTGGCTTGCTGCGGCAGCGCCGCGCGGCGTACGCTTCGACGCTCGGGCGCGCCCCGGCCGCCTCATGCATCGTCCCCTCGCACTCCTGGTCGCCCTGGCCGCGCAGCCCTCGCCGGATGCGGTCCGCGGTGCCGCCGCCCCGGCCGCGCCCCCTGGCCTCGTCCGGGCGCTCGAGGGTTTCCCGGCCGGCGCCCGCCGCGCCGTGGCCGCGACGGCGCCGCTGGTGGGTCGCCCGTATGTCCTGAATCCGCTGGGGGAGGGCGGGGGGTTCGATCCCGATCCCCGCTTCCGGCTGGACGCCTTCGACTGCTGGACGTTCGTCGAGACGGCGGTCGCGCTCGGCAGCGCCGCGTCGCTCGACGAGGCGCGCCTGGCGCTGGACGACGTGCGCTACTCCGGCGCGGTCGACTACGGCCACCGCAACCACGAGGTCCTCTCACAGTGGGTTCCCGCCAACGGCGGCAAGGGCTGGATCGCCGACGCGGCGGCCGAGATCGCGGGGCCGCGGGCCCAGGATGCCGCGGTGGAGTACTCTGCGGCGCGCTGGGACGCGGTGGCGCGCGCCGGACACGCCATCCCCGGGCTCGCCCGCGATCGCCTGCCCGAGGGCAGGTTCGCCGTGGGGATGGTGGCGCCCGCCGACCTCGGGGCCGTGGAGCGGCGCATCCCCGAGGGTGCCATCGCGCTGGTGGTCCGGGAAGACCTCCCCGATCGCTCGACCCGCGTCTCGCACGCGGGGCTGGTGGTCGTCCGGCCCGACGGGTCGCGGTGGGTGCGCCACGCGTCCTCGGCGGCGGGGGTGATGCGGGTCGTCGAGGAGCCGCTGGCCCGGTTCCTGCGGGCGCAGCAGCGCGCGATGCGCTGGCGGGTCTCGGGGCTCGCGTTCCTCTCGGTCCTCGACAACCGGGCCCGCGTCGCGGCGCTCGCGGCCGCGGCGCAGGCGGCCGGTCGCCCGCCCGGGCCGCAGCCCTCCGGCCCTGCCGCGCTGCCGCCGCCACCGCGGATGTAGGGTCGAGAGTGCCGTCACGTCCGGCCCCCGGCCCCCTCCCTCATTGACATCCGGCCGGCCAGGCGTGAAATAGCGCGCTGCACCAGGCGTAAGAACGGGCGATCCCCGCCTCGACGCCGCCCGATCCAGCTCGGGAGGTCCCGGGACAGGCACGCGCGCATGCTCCTCGCCGACATCGCCAGGGACGCCTCCCTCGCCGGCGAGGCGCTCGTCGATCCGGTGGCCGGTGCCGCCGGGCGGGGCCGCCCGCTCACGGCGCTCGGGCTGGCCGTGGTCGCCGCCGTCGCGTTCGCCGCTGTCGCAGCGCCGCGCACCGACTTCGCCGCCGCCGCGGCCCTCGCGCTCGACCGCTCGCCAAAGGCCGCCGAGATGACGCCGCACGACCGGGAGGAGGCCCTCGCCCTCGCGGCGAAGCTCGGGCGGATGCGGCTCTGGACCGACGCCTCGCTCGGGACGGCCCTGGCCGCGGCGGCAGTCGCGGGGGCGCTGTGGGCAGCCTTCCGCCTCGCCGGCGCCCGCCCGGCCTTCCGGGCGACGTTCGCCGTGGCCGCGCACGGGATGCTCCCCGGCGCGGTGGGACGGCTGCTCGCCATCCCGGCCGCCCTGGCGCACGCGCCGCTCCGGCCGTCGGACCTGGGCGGACGGCTGCCCTTCTCGCCGGCGCTCCTCCTCCCGTCGAGCGCCGCGTCGCTCCTCCCGCCGGGCGCGCCCGCGCCGCTGGTGGCAGCGCTGGGGGGGCTCGACCTCTTCGCGCTCTGGGCGGTCGTGCTCGTCGCCGGCGGAATGGCGAGCGCCTCGGGCGCGAGCAGGGCGCGCGCGCTCGCGGCGACGTCGCTCCTCTGGGTCGGCTACGTCGGGACGCTCGGCGTCGCGCTCGCGCCGGGAGGACCCTAGATGAGCCGCCCCCTGGCATGGGCGGCGGCGCTCGCCGCGTTCGGCGCCGCGGCGCGGGCCGAGGCGCCGCTCACGCTCGACGAAGCGCTCACGGCGGCTGCCCGCGACAGCCGCGATCTCGCCATCGCGCGGGCCGACGCGGCCGCCGCGCGCGCGGACGCCGGCGCGAGCTGGGCCGGCTTCCTGCCGCGCCTCGACCTCACCACCACCCTCGGCCGTCAGGTCTCGGGGCCGCAGGCGGCGCAGACGTACGTGCTGGGAGGCGTGCCCGTCGCCGTCCCCGCGCAGGGCGCGACCGATCAGGAGGCCTACTTCGCGCAGGTCCAGCTGCAGCAGCCGATCTTCGACGGCCTGCGGAACGTGCGCGAGGTGGAGTCGGCGCACGCCCAGGAGCGCGCCGCCGGGCGGCAGCTCGACGAGGCGATGCTCTCGGTCGCGTTCGCCGTGACGCAGCGCTTCTACGAGCTCGTCAAGGCGCAGCGCACCTTCGCGGTGCTGGGAGACACGGTGCGGCGGAGCGAGGAGCTGGTGGCCCGGGCGGACGCGCTCTTCGCGGCCGCGCGCGCTCCCAGGGCCGACGTGTTCCAGGCGCGCGTCAACCTCGGGAACGACCGGATCGCCGTCGAGGCGCAGCGCGCCGCGGTGGCGCGGGCGCGGGCGAGCCTGGCCGTCGTGCTCGGCCGCGCGCCCGACGCGCCGCTCGAGGTGGTCGCGCCCGCCGCGGTGGACGCCGCGCGGGTGCCCGACGCGGTCCTCCCGCCGCTCGACGCGCTCGTGGGGGCGGCGCGGGCGCGGCGCCCCGCGCTCGCGGCCCAGGCCGCGCTCCTCGACGCGGCCCGCGCGCAGGTCGGCGTGGCGCAGGCGGGGTACTGGCCCACCGTGGGCCTGAGCGGGAGCTACACGCGCCAGAGCGCCAAGGCCTCGGGCGAGGACGGCGTCTACGGCGATCCGTCCCGGAACTACGCCGCCATCGGCCAGGTGGTCGTCACCTGGAACCTGTTCTCCGGCCGGCAGACCCTGAGCGGCGTGGAGAAGGCCGAGGTGGGGGTGCGCCGCGCCGAGGCGACCGCCGCGAGGACGGCGGACGAGGTGGTCCGCGAGATCTCCGACGCCCGCGAGACGGCGGTCGCGCTGGCGCGGCAGGTGGCCCTCTCCGCGGAGAACCTCGCCGCCGCGGAGCAGGGGCTCGCGCTCGCGCGCCAGCGCCTGGAGGCGGGCCTCGCCACCCAGCTCGAGCTGCGCGACGCGAACCTCAAGCTCACCCAGGCGCAGCTCTCGCTGGTGCAGGCCCGCATCGACCATCAGGTCGCGATCGCCGACCTGAACCGCGCCGTGGGAGGTGCCCTCTGATGCCCGCTCCCGATCCCGCCCTCGCCCCCCCCGAGGCGCCGCCCGCCGCGCCGGTCCTCTCGTCGCTGCCGCCGCCGGCGCGCATGAGCACCCCGCGCCGCATCGCGGCGGCGCTGGCGGTGCTCGCGGCCGCCGCCGTGGTGACGGCCTCGCTCCGCCCGCGCCCCGAGCCCCCCGTGGGGATCCACAGCGCGCCGGCGCGGCGCGGTCCCATCACCCGGCTCGTCACCGCCGCCGGGAAGCTCGCCGCCGCCACCGAGGTGAAGCTCTCCTCCAACATCTCCGGCGACCTCCTGGCGCTGGAGGTGAAGGAGGGCGACCGGGTGCACCGCGGGCAGACGCTCGGGCGCATCGACTCGCGCCGCTACGACGAGCAGGTCCGCCAGCAGGACGCGCTGCGCGCCAGCGTTGCCGCCGACGTGGAGCTGGAGCGGGTGCGGGTGGCCCAGCTCGAGGCCGAGCTGGGGCGGGTGCTGCGGCTCGCCTCGTCGGACAACGCGAGCGCCGCGGAGGTGGACACCGCGCGCGCCAACCTCGACGCGGAACGGGCCCGACGGGCCGCCGCCGAGCAGCGGGTGGCGCAGGCGGAGGCGGCGCTGCGCGAGGCGCGGCACCTCCAGTCGCTCACGGTGCTGGTCGCCCCCATCGACGGCGTCGTGACCAAGCGCGAGAAGCAGGTGGGCGAGCGGGTTCGCGGCTCCGACCTGGGGGAGGACGTCATCGTCGTCGTGTCGACGCTCTCGAAGATGGAGGTGAAGGTCGAGGTCGGCGAGCACGAGGTCGTCTACGTGAAGGAGGGCGACCCTGCCGACGTGGAGATCGACGCCTTCCCGGACCGGAAGTTCCCGGCGCAGGTGATCGAGGTGGCGCGCAACGCCACCGTGAAGAACGCGGGCACCGAGGCGGAGACCACCACCTTCTACGTACGCATGGCGCTGGCGACGCCGGTGCCGGGCGCCCTGCCGGGGATGAGCGCCGAGGCGACGGTCTCGACCGACACCCGCGAGGACGCGGTGGTGGTGCCCATCCAGGCGGTCACGGTCCGGGCGCAGAAGGACCTCGCGGGCGGCGCGGCGGCGGACCCCCCGGCGCCGCAGCCCGCCGGGAGGAAGGCGCGGCGCGAGCCGATGCGGAAGATCGTGTTCGTGATGGAGAACGGCGTCGCACGCCCTCGGCCGGTCGAGACCGGGCTCGCCAGCGACACCGAGATCGAGATCGTCTCGGGCCTGGCGGCCGGGGAGCGGGTGATCGACGGGCCCTATCGCGTGGTCTCGAAGGAGCTGGCCGACGGCAAGCGCGTCAAGGAGGAGGAGCCGCCGGGGGCGGGCGCCGGGGAGAAGCGGTGAACGCGGAGCCGCTCATCGCCGTGGACCGCCTCGCCCGCCACTACCTCCTCGGCGGCGAGGTGGTGCGCGCGCTCGACGGCGTCACCTTCTCCATCGCCCGCGGGGAGTGGGTCGCCATCGTCGGTCAGTCCGGATCGGGCAAGTCCACGCTCATGAACCTGCTCGGCTGCCTGGACACGCCCACCGCCGGCAGCTACCGGCTCGCCGGCGCCGACGTGCAGGGGCTCGCCGACGACGCGCTCGCCGACCTGCGCAACCGCGAGATCGGGTTCGTGTTCCAGACGTTCCAGCTCCTGCCGCGCGCCACCGCCCTCGCCAACGTGGAGCTGCCCCTCGTCTACCGCGGCGAGCCGCGGCGCGAGCGGCGGGCGCGCGCCGAGGAGGCGCTGCGCTCGGTGGGGCTCGGGAACCGCATGCACCACCGGCCCAACGAGCTGTCCGGCGGGCAGCGCCAGCGCGTCGCCATCGCCCGGGCGCTGGTGGGCGAGCCGTCGCTGCTGCTCGCGGACGAGCCCACCGGCAACCTCGACTCGGCGACCGGCGAGGAGATCATGCGGCTCTTCGCCGAGCTCCACCGGCGCGGCCACACCCTCCTCCTCGTCACCCACGAGGCCCGGCTCGCCGCCCGCTGCCCGCGCGCCATCCGGCTGGTGGACGGCCGGGTGGTGAGCGACGGCCCGGGAGCGGAGATCGGCGCGGCGGCGCGGGGGGTGCGGGCGTGAGCTCCGGGGGCTCCTCCCGCCGCCTGGCGGCGGAGTTCGCCGAGGGGATGCGCATCGCCCTGGGGGCGCTCGCCGGCCACCGGCTGCGCAGCCTCCTCACCACCCTCGGCATCGTCATCGGCGTCATGACGGTGATCGCCATCGTGGCGATCATCCAGGGGCTCGACCGGAGCTTCGAGGCGCAGATCGGGAACCTGGGCGCCCACACCCTGTACCTGAACCGGTGGCAGTGGTTCGCGAGCCAGGACGAGTGGTGGGAGATGCGGAACCGCCGCCCCATCGGGACCAGGGAGCTGGAGGCCGTCCAGCGCGACGCCGCCCACGCGGTGGCGGTGGCCCCCATGGCCATGACGCGGGCCGCGGTGGGGTACGGCGACCGCGAGGCGACCTCGGTGACGGTCATCGGGACCAACGACCGGTTCCTGGAGACGGGCGGGGCGGACGTGGCGGCGGGGCGGTTCCTGGGGACGCCGGACGTGGACCTGGCCCGGCCGTCGGTGGTGCTGGGCGCGGCGGTGCTCGACCAGCTCTTCCCCCGCTGGGAGGCGGGCCAGGCCCTGGGGCGGCGCGTGCTGGTGGGCGGCCGGCCGTTCCAGGTGGTGGGGATCCTCACCCGCCGCGGCCAGATGCTGGGGATGAACATGGACGCGCGCGTCATCGTCCCGTTCACGACCTTCGCCCGCGCGCTCGGCGCCAAGCGCTCGCTCACCATCGCGGTGGCCGCCTCGCCGGGCGGCGTCCCGGCCCTGGAGGACGAGCTGGTGGCCATCCTGCGGCGCGTGCGCCAGGTCCCGCCCGGGAAGCGCGACGACTTCGCGCTCAACCGCCAGGACCAGATGCTGCGCGTCTACAACCAGCTCACCGGCGCCCTCTACGGCGTGGCCATCGGCGTCGGTCTCCTCACGCTGGTGGTGGGCGGGATCGGCATCATGAACATCATGCTGGTGTCCGTCACCGAGCGGACGCGCGAGATCGGCGTGCGGCGCGCCCTGGGCGCGAGGCGCCGCACCATCCTCCTCCAGTTCCTGGTGGAGTCCTCGCTGGTCGCCGCGCTCGGAGGGGCGGCGGGGACGGTGCTCGGGCTCGGCGCCGCCCAGCTGGTGGCGCTCACCACCCCCCTCGCCGCGGCGGTGACGCCCGGCGCCGTCGGGCTCGGCCTCGGGTTCTCGGCCGCCGTCGGGCTGCTCTTCGGCTCCTGGCCCGCCTGGCGCGCGGCGCGGCTCGACCCGGTGGAGGCGCTGCGCTACGAATGACCGCCTTCCTCGACACGCTGGCGATGGCGCTCGCGACGCTGCGCGCCAACCCGCTCCGCTCCGCGCTGACCCTGCTCGGCATCGTCATCGGCGCCGCGACGGTGGTGGCCATGATGGCGCTCACCGAGGGGCTCCGCCTCCGGGCCACCGGCGACCTCGCCATGCTGGGGGCGGGCGCCTTCCAGGTGCAGAAGTTTCCGGCGCTCCAGCTCGGCGACGTGGACCGGCAGAAGTACGCGAAGCGCCGCGACCTGACCCGCGAGCAGGGCGAGGCCCTCCGGGCCCTGGCCGACGTGGCGCACGTCTCGATCGAGGAGTACCACCACAACGCGGAGCGCGTGGCCACCCGCGAACGCCAGACCCGGCAGAACGTGTCGGTGTTCGGGGCGGTGCCCGACTTCGAGTACGCGAACGCCTTCGTCCTGGCCGCGGGCCGGTTCCTCTCCGACGTGGACGTCGCGCTGGGGCGACGGGTCGCGGTCATCGGCGCCGACGTGGCCGACGTGCTCTTCCCCGGCGGGGACGCCGTCGGCCAGGAGCTCCGGGTGCGCGGCCGGCCCTTCGAGGTGATCGGCGTCGCCGCGCGCATGGGGAGCATCTTCGGCCTGGAGTCGAAGGACGGGTTCGTGGCCCTCCCCTGGCCCGCGTTCGAGCAGGTGTGCGGCAAGGCGACCAACGTGAACATCGTGGTGCAGGCCGCCTCGCCCGACCGGATGCCGGTGGTGCTCGACCGCGTCATCGCCACCCTCCGGCGGATGCGCGGCGTGCGCGCCTGGCAGGAGAACGACTTCGAGATCTTCACCAACGCGTCGCTCGCCGAGGTGTTCGACAACCTGGGACGCGTCGTCGGCGCGGCGACGTTCGGCGTCTGCCTGCTGTCGCTGCTGGTGGGCGGCATCGGGATCATGAACATCATGCTGGTCTCGGTGACCGAGCGGACGCGCGAGATCGGCGTGCGCATGGCGCTCGGCGCCCGCCGCCGCCGCATCCTCTCCCAGTTCCTGGCGGAGGCGGTGGCGCTGTCGCTGCTGGGCGGGGTGCTGGGCGTGCTGCTCGGCGCGGGCGCCGCCGCCGCGGCCCGCGCGCTGGTCGAAGTTCCGGCGAGCATCCCGGCCTGGGCGGTGGTAGTCTCCCTCGCCTCCGCCGTCGGGGCCGGCCTGGTGTTCGGCATCTACCCGGCGGCCCGGGCGTCGAAGCTCGACCCCGTGGAGGCGATGCGGACCGAATAGGGGAGCCGAGGCGCGTGGACCGGGCGAAGTTCTGGCGTGAGGTGCGGGGGTGGACGTTCACGATCCTCGCGGTGCTGGCGTTCCGCACGTTCCTCTACGAGGCCGTGTACATCCCGTCGGGCTCGATGATCCCGACCCTCCAGATCGGCGACTACGTCGTGGTCGAGAAGTGGGCCTACGGCGCGCGCCTGCCGTTCACGGCGACGGCGCAGGTCCAGTGGGCCACGCCCCGGCGCGGCGACATCGTGGTGCTGCTCGCGCCGCCGGGGAACGCGCGCAACGACGACCTCATCAAGCGCGTCGTCGGCGTCGCCGGCGACACGGTCGAGATCCAGGACGGCCACCTCGTCGTGAACGGCCGGCCCGCGCCGTACGAGCGGATCGCGGGTCCCTGCGCCTACTGGAACCGGATCGAGGACGACGGGTGGCGCGAGGAGTCCTGCGTGGACTTCGTCGAGCGCCTCGACGGCCACGCGTACCACACCTACTGCACGCCCTCGTACCCCTGCAACGACGTCCCGCCGCAGAAGGTGCCCCCGGGGATGGTGTGGCTCGCGGGCGACCACCGCGACCACTCCGCCGACAGCCGCGTCTTCGGACCGGTGCCCGTCGGGCGCATCAAGGGGCGCGCCGCGGTGGCGCTCGTGTCGTGGGGCCCGAGCGGGCCGCGCTGGGGCAGGTTCTTCCACGGGGTGAAGCACTAGAGGTCCGAGCCCGCGGCGAACGCCGCGGCCGCCTTCCTCGCCGCGTCGACCGCGTCGGGCACCGCCGCCGCCACCGCCGGCGTCAGCCCCTCTCCCACCTCGTCGAGGATCTCCGCCTCGACGAGGACGAGGTGGATGTGCGAAGGCACCGCCGCGCCCGCGGCGCGGGCCCGCGCCACCGCCGAGGGCAGGCCGATGGCGTGCGGGGACGGACCCTCGGGGGCGCGCAGGTCCTCGAGGGCGAGGGAGTGGACCGCGCCCGGGGCCGACGCGCCGGTGCGCACCGCGTCCACGACCACCACGCGATCGAAGCCCTCCATGTCGTCGAGCAGGTAGAGGCCCGCCCGGGCGCTGCGCCGGACCTCGACGCCGGGGGCCGGCGACGACTCGAGCGCGTCCGCGACGCGCAGCGCGACGGCGTCGTCCCGGCGCAGGGGGTTCCCGAGGCAGAGGACCAGCACCTTCATCCGGCGCCCCTCGACTCCGGGCGCGCCCGGCGCGCCCCACCCTCGGGGCGAACGGGGGACACCGGTCCCTCCCGGCGGCCGCTCATCACCCCGCGTCCTCGGGGACCCGCCGCCGGATCACCTGCCGCACGTCGCCGCCCGGGCCGCGGAGGGTCACCACCAGCGGCAGCTCCCCCGGGAGGGCGTGCGACGCGCAGGCGTTGCACGGGTCGTACGCCCGGAAGGCCATCTCCAGCAGGTTGAGCAGGCCGTCGTCCACCTTGCCGCCCTTGATGAGGCCGCGCGCCGCCTTGCGGATCGAGATCTGCACCGGCGCGGCGTTGTGCTGCGAGGCGACGATGAGGTTCACGGAGGTGAGGAGGCCGTCGGCGCCCGTGGCGTAGTGGTGGATGAGCGTACCGCGCGGCGCCTCGACCGCGCCGATGCCCTCGCTCTTCCCGGAGAGCGGGGCGGGCACGTTCCGGACGTCCTGCGCTTCCAGATCTGGATCGGCGGCGAGCGCCTGCACGACCTCCGCCGCCTGCAGCGCCTCGATCAGGCGCGCCCAGTGGAAGGCGAGCGTCTGGTGGGCCGGCCACCCCAGCCTCTCGAAGAGCCGCTGCCGCTCGGCCTCGGCCCGCGGGGTCGCCATGGTCCGGGCCGCGTTGAGGCGCGCGAGCGGGCCGACGCGGTAGATGCCGCTGTCGGGGCCGTCCACGAGCCCCTTCCACCCCCGCGCCTTGAGGAAGGTGAGCTTGGCGTAGGTCCAGGGCTCGACGCGCTCGGCCAGGTGATCGAGGTACCGCTCCGGCGCGAAGCGCGCCAGCTCGGCGCCGGATGGGTCGACCACGCGCAGCTCGCCGTCGAGGAAGGCGAGCCGCCCGGCCGCGTCCACCATCCCCATGGAGTGCGCCCGGACCCGGAAGATCTCGCTCCCGATCGCCTGCGTGTACTCGGGCACGGCCAGGACCGCCTCGTGGAACGAGGCGAGCGTGTCCTGCGCGAAGGCGACCAGGCGCGGGCCTGCGGCGCGGGCGCGGGCCAGCGTCTCGGGGGCGAGCGGCTTCGAGATGCCGCCCGGCAGCGCGAAGACCGGGTGGATGGTCCGGCCCGCCATCTCCGCCATCAGGTCGCGCGCTTCCTTGCGAACGGCCAGGATCCGCTTCCCCAGGTCGGCGCCGACGCGCGCCAGCACGCCCAGGATGGACCGCATGGGCGCGGGCGCCCTCGGCCCTGCGTAGAAGTCGGGCCCGCCCATGTACCAGTAGTGGAGGAGGTGATCCTCGAAGATGAAGAGGTGGTAGTAGAGGGCGCGGATCTTCCGCGCCGCGTCGGGCGGCGCCGATCCCCAGAGCGCGTCGAGCGCCTGCACCGAGGCGAGGTGGTGCGCCGCCGGGCAGACGCCGCACACGTGCGCGGTGAGCTGCGGCATCTCCTCGGCGGGCCGGCCCAGGCAGAACCGCTCGAACCCGCGCAGCTCCGGGACCTGGAGGAAGGCGGCCTGGGCGTCGCCCCGCTCGTCGAGGAGCACCTCGATGCGCCCGTGCCCCTCGAGGCGGGTGATGGGATCGATCGTGATCCGCCGGCTCATGCGGGCTCCCGGCGCACGCGCCGGGGCACCAGCCCGGCCGCGTAGCTGTACCGCCAGAACGTACCCACCGGATCCGCCACCTCGGCCGCGAGCGCCCGGACGTCGCCCTCGCCGCCCCGCAGGAGCGACGCGAACGCCGAGAGCATCGCCGCGCCGGCGTCCCGGACCCCGTCGAGCGGTCCGAAGCAGCCGCGGCAGGGCATCCCCACCTCGACGCACCCGGGCTGGCAGCCCTGGCGCGTGCCGGGACCCAGGCAGACGAGCCCCTGCGCGAGGAAGCAGCGCTCGTCGATGGCGGTGGTGGCGAGGCGCCGGAGCGCCCGCAGCTCGATCTGCTCCGGCCTGGAGTCGCGGCGCGGGCAGGCGTCGCAGAGCGAGGCGTTGGGCGCGAGCACCTCCCCGCGGGCCGGCGGCTCCGCCGAGAGGAGGCGCTCCACCGCGGCCGCGATCACCGCGGGGGAGGGCGGACAGCCGGGGATGGTGCAGTCGACCGGGACCACCTCGGCGAGCGGAAGCGTCCGGTCGAGGAGCACCGGCAAGGTCAGGTCGTGGCCGACGGCAGTGACGGGCCGCCCGGGCAGCACCGCGTCGCGATTCGAGATGGACGGCGCGAGCCGGTAGGCGGCGTCGAGGACCTCCGCGTTCTCGGAGAGGTTCCCGAGCCCGACCACGCCGCCCATGTGGGCGCAGGCGCCGAAGGCCACCAGCGTTCGGGCCTTGCGCCGCAGGAGCTGGGCCCACTCGTCCTGCTCGGTGAGGCGCACCGCGCCGTTCACGAAGGCGACGTCGATGCCTCCGTCCGGGAGCGCCTCCACGTCCTTCTTCTTGAAGTCGAGCGCCACCGGCCAGAGCACCACCTCGACCTTGCCCAGCAGGTCCGCGAGCGCCGGGCCGAGATCCACCACCGCCTCCTCGCACCCGCCGCAGGAGGCGTTCCAGTAGAACGCCAGGCGCGGCTTGCCCGGCGCGCGCGGCGGCAGGGCGCGGTCCTCGATCTCGTGGAGGCGGTGCGGGGCGAGCCGGATCGCGTCCTCGACGGCGTGCAGGGAGCGGCGCTCGTAGTCGAGCGGGCCCAGCGCCGAGAGGGCCGCCGTCATCTCCCGGACCACGGCCGCGAACCTCTCCCCCTCGGCCGCGCTCGCCCACTCGAGGCGGAGCCGCGCCGGCTCGATCCCGGCCTGCTCCAGCGCCCGGGCCAGCACCGCGAAGCGGGCCGCGGCGCGGAGGTTGCCGTCGACGTAGTGGCAGTCGCCGGGGTGGCAGCCGGCGACGAGCACGCCGTCCGCGCCCTCGCGGAACGCCTGGAGGACGAAGGCCGCCTCCACCCGCCCCGTGCACATGACGCGCACGGCCAGGAGGGAGTGCGGCACCTCGAGCCTGGCCCGGCCGGCCTGGTCCGCGGCGCTGTACGCGCACCAGTTGCAGAGGAACGCGACGATGCGCGGCTGGAACGCGGGCGGGGCGCCTTCGCCCTGCGGATCGCGGCCGCCGTCCACGCTCAGCCCCGCGACGCGGCCGGACGGAGGAGGGCCGAGATCTCGGCCGAGATCTGGGCACGCGTGAAGTGGCGCGCGCCGGCGGCGCCGGTCGGGCAGGCGGCGGCGCAGGTCCCGCAGCCGCGGCAGTGGACCGGCTCGACACGGGCGCGGCGCCGCCCCGCCTCGATCGTCACGGTCACGGCGCCGAACGGGCAGACGCTCGCGCACACGCCACACCCGCCGCAGAGCGCGAGGTCCACCTCCGCGCCGAGCGGCTCGACGGGAACGGGCTCCCCCGGCGCGAGCAGCGAGAGGACCATGCCCGCGGCCGCGGTTCCGTCGCGGATCGCCTGCGCGATGGGGCGCGGCCCGGCCGCTGCGCCGGCCACGAAGACGCCGGGCACCCGGGTCGCGGTCGGCTGGAACGGGCTCGCTCCGTCCTCCAGGAAGCCGCCGCCGTCGCGCGCGATCCGGAGCAGGTCCCCGAGCGCCGCCGCACCGGAGGCCGGCCTGGCCGGCGCGTGGAGGACGACCAGGTCGGCGGCGCGGACGCCCTCGACGCTGCCCTCCGAGAGCCGCACCAGGACCCGGTCGCCGTCGGGCGCGATGTCGCCGGGGACGACCGAGGCGGCGAGCAGCTCGATCCCCTCGCGGGCCAGCCGGCCCGCCGAGGCCGCGAGCGCGGGGGCCCGGTCGAGTCCGCCCGCCACCGCCACGCACGCCCCTGGGAGGCGCGCCTTCACGAGGTGCGCGAGCTTCAGGATCTCGCGCGCGCCCAGCTCGGCGTCGGCGCCCGGGCCCGCCGCCGAGGCGAGCAGCACGTCCCGCGGGACCTTCCCGCCCGGCCCGACGATGCGGCCGCCGGTCGGGCCGTTCGGGTGCAGCATCCGCTCGAGCTGGTAGCTCGACACCACTCCCTCCGGACCGTCCACCTCGCCGGGGCGCAGCCCGGTCGCGATCACGATGGCCCCGACCTCGAGCTCGCGCGTCGCCGGTCGCTGGTCGAGCTGGACCGCGCCGAACGCGCAGGCGGCCGCGCAGGCCTCGCAGGTGCGGCCCTGGAAGCGAAGGCAGGCGCCCTCGTCCACCACCGACGCGTGCGGCAGGCAGCCGACGTAGGGCAGGTGGATGGCCTTGCGGCGGTCTCCACTTCCCGGCCAGGGACCGGCGACCTCGACGGGGCAGGCGGCCGCGCACTGGCCGCAGCCGAGGCAGGCGGCGGCGTTCACCCGCCTCGGGCGCACCGCCAGCTCGACGGCGAACCGGCCCGCCGCGCCGCGAACCCGCGTCACCTCGGCGCCGGTCACGACCTCGACGTGCTCGTGGTGGAGCACCTGGTCGAGGGCCGGCTCCATGAAGCAGCTCGCGCAGGCCAGGTCCGGGAAGATCTCGTCGAGCTGGGCGGCGAGCCCCCCCAGCGCGAACTCGCGCTCCGCCAGGATCACGCTGCGGCCCCGCCGTGCCAGCGCCAGCGCCGCCGAGATGCCGGCCGCGCCGCCGCCGACCACGAGCACGCCGCCCTGGGCGGGAACCGAGCTCTCCTCCAGCGGCCGGTGGAGCGCCACCCGCGCGAGGGCGCCGCGGACCAGGCGGCGAGCGCGCTCGGTGGCGAGCTCGGCCGCGCCGCCGGCCCACTCCACCTGCTCGCGCAGGTTCACCATCTGCAGGAGGAAGGGCGAGCGCCCTTCACGCGCCATCACCTTGCGGAACGTCGCCTCGTGCTCCTTGGGCGAGCAGGCGGCGATCACGACCCGCTCCAGCCCCTCTCCGCGGATCCGCTCCGCGAGCCAGGCCTTGCCCTCCTCGGAGCACAGGACCTCGTGCGTCGCCACGCAGCCGGCCTGCGGCCAGGCGCCCGACTCCTCCAGCTCCCGGAGGGCGACCACGTGGCCGAGGTTCGGGCCGCAGCGGCAGAAGAAGAGGCCCGTGCGGCCTTCGGCCGCGACGCTCGACCCTCCGGGCTTGGATGCCGCGCTCACGCCTGCCATTCTCGCTGGGGGGCGTTCCGCCCCCCAGACCCCCGGTCGCTCCGGGCGAGGCTCATCCGCCTCGCCCTGCGCTCGGTCTTCATCATGTTGGGGGGCCTTCCGCCCCCAAGACCTCCGCGCGCTCCGGGCGAGGCCGTCCGCCTCGCCCTGCGGCCCGTCGGGTCAGTACTGGATCTGGATGACCGTCTTCGATCCTTCCGACTGGATCGACAGGAGGGTCTTCTTCCGCCGCTCGCAGAACGTGCGGATGTCCTTCTCGAAGGTGGGGCAGTCGCCGACGATCTCGACCACGGTGCCGGGAGGCGTCTCCGCCGTCTCCACGGCGAGCTTCAGCACGGGCTGTGGGCAGCGCATGCCGGCGCAGTCGATGCGCATGATGTTGAGTCCCACGTTCGGCTTCTCCTTCGGAGTTCCGGGCCCGGGGAGACCCAGAGGCTCGGGCCGCGGGAACGCGCGCCGGAGCCGGCGCACATCCCGGCGGCCCGCCCACATTATCGGACGGGTTCGGGGGCCGTCAAACGGGCGGCCCGACGGGCGATCCCGTCTCGGCGCGCCTCGCGGCGGCCGTCGCCCGGGCAGGGCGCGGCCGGCGGCCGCCGTCAGTACTTCGCGTCCTCGGTCTCGATGAGCCGGTAGATCTCGGCGGCGTCCGGGGCCCGCATGATCGCCTCGCGGAACGCCGGGTTCTTGAAGATCCGGCTGATGCGGGCCAGCGCCTTGAGGTGCGCCCCCGCGCTGTTCTCGGGCGCGAAGAGCGTGAAGAACAGGTGGGTGGGCTTCCCGTCGATGGCCCGGAAGTCGATGCCCGCCGCGGTGCGGCCGAAGCTCGCCATGAGCGCGGGCAGGCCCGGCACCTTGCCGTGCGGGATCGCCACGCCCTCGCCGATGCCGGTCGAGCCCAGCTTCTCGCGCTCGAGCAGGGTGTCGAGGAGCTTCTGGGCGTCCACCCGGTAAATCGCGGCGAGCGGACCCGACAGCTCCGCCAGGACGGCCTGGGCCGTCTGTCCGCTGAGGCTCGCGATCACCGCGTCCGGCCGGAGGAACTCGACGATGTTCATGGGCGACCGGCGTCAGCTAACACAGGTGGCAATGCAGGTTCAAGAAGGCAAGCTGCGCGGCGGGCGGGAGGCCGTCCCCGGAGACGCGCCATCCGGCGAACCCGGGGCGGGGCGGCGGCCGGCGGCCGCCGCGGCCCGCGCGCCGCAGCGATCGGCGGCCCGGTCACCCCGCCCGCGCCTCGATGAGGCCGAAGTTCCCGTCGTCGCGCCTGAACACCACGTTGATGGCGAGGTCCTTGTCGTTCTGGAAGACGTAGAAGCTCGCGTCGAGGAGGTCGAGCTGGAGGATGGCCTCGTCGACGGTCATGGGCCTCGCCTCGAACCGGGTGCTCTTCACCACGCGGTGGCTGGACTTCTCCGGGTGCTCGATCACGTCGAGCACGTCGTGGCGCACCGCCAGCGGCGCGCCGGCCTTGGCGGCGTGGCCGTTGGTCTTGTGCTGCGTGTGGATCTTCTCCTTGTGCTTCTTGAGCTGCTTCTCGATCTTGTCCGCGGCGGCGTCGATCGACGCGTACATGTCCGGCGTCTTCGCGCAGCCTCGGAGCAGGAACCGCCCCGCCTTCACGGTGATCTCGGCGTGGTGATGGAGGTTCTCCACGTGCAGGACCGCGTGCGCCTCGGTGGGCCGGTCGATGTAGCGCTGGACGTGCTCCACGCGCTCGCGCACATGCGTCTTGAGGGCCTCGGTGGGATCGAGATGCCGGAAGGTGATGTTCAGCTGCATGAACCGCCTCCTGGGAGGTCAGGACGAAATGCTTCGGCCGCGGCCAGCGGGTTTCTGAGAACCCCGCCGGATCCGCGGCCGATTGATGTTGCCGGGTGGCAACATGCTCGAACCGAGTATAGCCGAGGCCCCGGCCGCGCGACCCGACCCAGATCTCGGGACGCGCGCGCTCTCTCGGGGCGTCCCCCGGGCGCAGGGCGCGGGAGCGCGTCCGGGCTGGCGCCCGGGCGGCGGCCAGGGTACAGATCGGATCGGGGAGGGTCGCGGCGAGGCCGTGCGCCGGAAGGTGTGTCCGCCCCGCCGTTCGCGGATGGCGGCCGGGCGGAGCGAGGCAGGCCCGGCGCCCGCGGAAGCCGCGCCCGAGCCCGCCTGCACGGCGCCCGCGCCTCGGGCCCCTCCGGAGGAGCTCAGAAGTACTTCTTGCGCTTCGAGCTCGGCAGGATGCCCAGCACCTCGCGGTACTTCGCGACGGTGCGCCGCGCGATCTCGATCCCCTGGCCCTTCAGGATCTCGACGATGCGCTGGTCGGAGTGCGGGTGCTTCGGGTCCTCCGCGGCCACGATCTGCTTGATGTGGTTCTTGACCGCCTCGCTCGCGATCTCGTCGCCGCCGGTCTTGTTGATCGCCGAGTTGAAGAAGAACTTGAGCTCGTAGATCCCCTGCGGCGTGTGGACGTACTTGTTGGTGGTGACGCGGGAGACCGTGGACTCGTGCATCCCGATGTCCTCGGCCACGTCGCGCAGGATGAGCGGCTTGAGGTGCGCGATGCCCTTGTCGAGGAAGTCGCGCTGGAACTTCACGATCGAGTCGGTGACCTTGTAGATGGTCCGCTGCCGCTGGTGGATGGAGCGGATGAGCCACACGGCGCTCCGCAGCTTCTCCTGGATGTACTCCTTCGCCTTGCCCGCCTGTCCGTTCTTGAGGGCGGCGCGGTACATGCCGCTGATGCGGAGCTTGGAGAGGCCGTCGTCGTTCAGCACCGTCACGTACCGATCGCCCATCTTGTAGACGTAGACGTCCGGCGTGATGTATTGCGGCTCGTCTCCCGAGTAGGCCCGACCCGGCTTGGGCTCGAGGCGGCTGATCACCTTCACCGCCTTCACGACCTCCTCGATGGGGACCTTCAGGTCCTTGGCGATCGCGGCGTAGTTCTTCGACTCGAGATGCTTCAGGTGGCGCTCGATGATCGCCACGATCTCGGGGGTGTCGGCGTTGATGTGCCGGACCTGGAGGAGGAGGCACTCGCGCAGATCGCGGGCCGCGATGCTCACCGGATCGAGCTGTTGCACCTTCTTGAGCACGGCCTCGGCGAACTCGATCCCGACGCCCGCCTCGAACGCCACCCGGACCAGCGGATCGCGGGTGGCCGACTCCTCGGCCTCGCCCTCCACCGGCGGCATCTTGAAGTAGCCGTCGTCGTCGAGGTTGCCGATGACGAGCATCGCCACCCGCTCCTCTTCCGGGGTCATGCCGGCGAGCCGGAGCTGCCAGGTGAGGTGATCCTGCAGGTCGGTCTTCTTGGTGAGCGTCGCCTCGTAGCCGGGGAGCTCCTCGTCGGCGAGCCCCCGGTTCGACGGGGCGGTGTGGCCCTGGAGCTGGTAGTGGTCGAGGTACTGGTCCCAGTCGATCTCGTTGGCGCCCTCCTCGCCCTTCACCTCCTCGTTCCGCTCCGCCTCCTTGTGCGTGGGCGCCTGCTCGATCTGCGCCGCCTCCGCCGGGCTGGCGCCGTCGGGGACCGCCTCCTCCTCGTTCTCGTCCGCCCCCTCCAGGAGCGGGTTCTCCTGCATCTCGGTGCGGACCAGGTCCACCAGCTCCATGCGCGAGAGCTGGAGGAGCTTGATGGCCTGCTGCAGCTGGGGCGTCATCACCAGCTGCTGGGTCATCTTGAGGTGCTGCTTCAGCTCGAGGCTCATCGCTGCTCCACCGCGTGGTCGTCCAGGCGGAACTTCTCCCCCAGGTAGACCGCGCGCGCCTTGGGGCTCGCGGCGATCTCGGCCGGCGTCCCGGCCTCCAGGATCGTCCCCGACGACAGGATGTAGGCCCGGTTGCAGATGCCGAGCGCCTCGCGGACGTTGTGGTCGGTGATGAGGACGCCGATGCCGCGGTCGCGCAGGCCGCCGATGAGCCGCTGCAGCTCGCCCACCGCGATGGGATCGACGCCCGCGAACGGCTCGTCGAAGAGGATGAACTTGGGGTTGGAGAGGAGGCTGCGGGCCACCTCGGCGCGCCGCCGCTCGCCGCCCGAGAGCTGCTCGCCCAGGCTTTCCGCGACGTTCTCCAGCCGGTACTCCGCGAGGAGCGCGGCGGCCCGAGCCTCCCGGTCGCGGTGTCCGACACCGAGGGCCTGGAGGATCCCGGTGAAGTTCTTCCGCACCGTGAGCTTGCGGAAGATCGACGCCTCCTGCGGGAGGTAGCCGACGCCGAGCTTCGCGCGCCGGTGCATGGGGAGGTCCGTGAGGTCGACGTCGCCGAGCCGGACCTGACCTGCCTCCGGCGTCACCAGCCCCACCACCATGTTGAACGAGGTGGTCTTGCCGGCGCCGTTCGGCCCGAGGAGCCCGACCACCTCGCCGGGCGCGACGTGGAACGAGACGCCGTCCACCACGCGGCGCCGGCGGTAGGTCTTGACGAGCCCCTCGGCCTCGAGGAGCGGGCGGATGGCGAGATCCGGTCCCTGGCCGTCTCGACCCGTCACGGCCGGTGCTCCTTCGCGGGCGGGACCGCCTGCACGGCCGGCGCCTTGCCGCGCCGCTGCTCCAGCTCCTTCTGCCGCTGCTCGATCTCGTCGCCGGGGGCGGTGATGACGACGCTGCTCCCGCTCTGGGCGCTCGCCTTCCCCAGCGTCACCTCGTCGGTGCCGAGGTCGTAGACGAGCCGCTCGCCGCGCGCCTCGGTCTCGCCGTCCTTGAGGACGACCGGTGACCCGTCGCAGGTGACGCGCGCCGCCGCGTCCTCGTAGACGGCGGTGTCGCAGCTGACCACGCGGGGGCCGCGGGTGAGGTGCACGTCGCCCGAGCAGACCGCGCGCACGATCCGGCCCGCCTCGTCGTTGGTCGCCACCAGCCGCCTGCAGGTGAGGACGGCGTCGTCGCGGGTGAGCCGCACCGGCGCGCCGCTGAAGATCGCCTGCCGCTTGGGGTAGAGGTACTTCACCTCCGCGGCGTCCACGCGCACCGGGCCGGTCTTCCCGGGCACGCCGGCCGGCTGGGCGCCGAGCGCCGCGAGGGCGAGCGCCACCAGGCCCGTCACTGCGCCTCCCCGAGGCCGGCGAGGAGCCGGGGGTGTCCGCCGAGCACGATCTCACCGGTGGACGGCGCCAGCGTGAACCCGGTCCCCTCCAGCCGGTATCCCTTGCCGGCGACGGTGACCGCCTCGTCGCCGCGGACGAGCCCCTCGCCGCCCTCGCGCGGCTCGAACCGTGCGGACGGCGTCCGCGCCACGTCCGCGTCGCGCCGGGCCACCACGCCACCGGTCGCCTCGAAGGTGCGGTCGGAGACGACGCCGTGGCCCTCCGGCGCGGCGATCTCGACGGGCGTGGCGCCGCCGAACAGCGTCGCGCGGACGTCGCGGACGGCCACGTCGGTCGTGTCGCGGCGGTAGGTCACGGCGACGGCCTCACCGCGCGCGCGCAGCGTCGCGCCCCGGTAGATCCGGAACCGGACGCCCCCGAGCTCGAGTTGCGGCACCACCTGGCGTGTCTCCCTGGGCCTGGCCGGACCGCACCCCACCGCGGGGACGGCGCAGACGAGGGCCACGAACCAGGCCGGCGTCCGCTTCCAAAGTCGCTTAACCATAGCACTCTTTGCCATGTGGGTTCCAACCGGCACGATGCTTGCTTAGGTCGTCCCGGACCTAGGCGCTCGTCACTTCAATGCTTTTCGGCACCGTACTTGCTCCGGGCCCTGGCACCGTCCTCCAGCGCTCGTGCATCCATACCCACTCGGCGGGGTGGCGGCGGATCGCCGCCTCGAGGACCGCGGAGCAGGCGGCGGTGAGGCGGACCACCTCCGCCTCCTTGTCGGCGGGGCGTTGGTCGTAGGCGATCTCGACGAGCTCGAGCAGGTGGCCGTCGCCCGGGCGCGGGCCCTTGCGGTGGATGGTGCCGACCACCACCGGCGCGCCGAAGCGGAGCGCGAGGTCGGCGGCGGCGCGTGGCGTCCAGGCGGGCCGGCCGAAGAACGGCACGAACACGCCCTGCACGCTGGTGTCCTGATCGATGAGCAGCCCGAGCGCCCGCCCTCCGCGGAGCGTCTTGATGATGGCGCGGCCGGTAGACTCGTCCTCGCGCCACAGGGTGGTGACGCCACCCCCGGCGCGGAACTTCTCGGCGAGCCGGTTGAGGCCGTCGTCCACGTTGCGCTTGGCGATGACGGCGTTGGGGACCCCGGCGCGGGCGATGGCCCGCGCCAGCAGCTCCCAGCTCCCGACGTGGCCCGTCACGAACACCATGCCGGCGCCGCGGGCCATCACCTCGGCGAGGAGGCGCGGCTGCGCGAACTCCACGTAGCTGTCGAGCCGGGCGTCGTAGCGCCGGATGGCGATGAGCTCGAACGCCGAGCGGCCGAGGTGGACGAACATGGCGCGCGCGATGGCGCGGCGTTCGGCCTCGCTGAGCTCCGGGAACGCCGTCGCGAGGTGCGCGAGCGCGAGGCGGCGAGTCCTCGGGAAGAGGTGGAAGGCGAGCGCGCCGCCCGCCGCGCCGAGCCGGAGGGCGGCGCCGAGCGGGACCAGGGAGAGGAGCCGGATCCCGCCCACGATGAGCGACGACCGGATGCTCCTCTTGATCCGCTTGCGGAGCGGGACCGCCATGGCGCGCGACGCTAGCACGGGGTCGGCAACGTGGGCAGGGCCCGCGGGGATTGACTTCGTCCCTCGACTTCGCGCGCGCTCCGCGAGCGCCACGCTCGGGACGAGCGGAGGAGCGCGCGGTCTCCCGCCCGCGCTCACGGCACCGCGATCCCCTTCGCCTTCAGGATCAGATCGCACAGCTCCCGGACCGCGCCCCGTCCGCCGCGCCCCCCGGTGACGAAGTGAACGCGCTCGCGCACCTCCGGCCGCGCGTCCGCCGGGCAGGCCGAGAGCCCGACCCGCGCGAGCAGCCCCAGGTCGTTCACGTCGTCTCCCATGTACGCGACCTGCGCGTCGGCGACCCCGAGGGCCGCGAGCTGCGCGTAGGCGGCGAGCTTGTCCCGCTGCCCGAAGACGGCGTGCTTGAAGCGGAGCTCGGCGAGCCGGCGCTCCGTCGCCTTCCCGGGGCGCCCGGAGATGACGCCGAAGTCGACGTGGTCGCGCAGCAGGACGATCCCGTGCCCATCCCGCACGTCGAACGCCTTGAGGGCCTCGCCCTCCGGCCCGTACCAGATCCGGCCGTCGGTCATGACCCCGTCGACGTCGAGGAGCACGAGCCGGATCGCCGCGGCCCGGCGCAGCAGCTCCTGGGGGGCGATGCGGCTCCGCGAGCGCGGCGTCTCCCGCTCGCCCCGGGCGTGGCGCCCGGGGCGGCGCGAGGTCGAGGACCGCGGACCGCCGCTCATGGCTGGCCGAGCGCGTGGCGGATGGCGAGGACGTCGCGGAGCACCCGCTCCGCGGCGTCGAAGTCGAGCGAGTTCGGACCGTCCGACTTCGCGACGGAGGGATCCTCGTGGATCTCCATGAAGATCGCGTCGATCCCGACCGCCGCCGCGGCGCGCGCCAGCGGCGCCACGAACTGGCGGTCGCCGGCGGTGGTGTCGCCGCCGGAGCCGGGCATCTGGACGCTGTGGGTCGCGTCCATGCACACCGGCACGCCCAGCTCGCGCATCTGCACGAGCGCCCGCATGTCCACGACCAGGTTTCCGTAGCCGAAGGTGGCGCCGCGCTCGGTGAGGAGCACGTTCTCCTGGCCCGCCTCGCGGCACTTGGCGACCGCGTGGCGCATCTCCCGGGGCGCCAGGAACTGGCCCTTCTTCACGTTCACCGCCTTCGCAGCGCGCGCGCAGGCCATGACCAGGTCGGTCTGCCGGCACAGGAAGGCCGGCACCTGGATCACGTCCACCACCTCCCCGGCCGGCTCCGCCTGCCAGGTCTCGTGGACGTCGGTGAGGCAGGGGAGGCCGGTCTCGCGCTTCACCGCCTGGAACGCGGCCAGCCCCTTCTCCAGGCCGGGGCCGCGGTAGCTCTTCCCCGACGAGCGGTTCGCCTTGTCGAAGCTCGCCTTGAAGATGGCCGGGAGGCCGTGCCGTTCCGCGAGCGCCTTCACGCGCCGCGCGTGGGCGAGGCCGTGGGCCTCGCCCTCCATCACGCACGGGCCGGCGATGAGGAGCAGCTTCTGGCCGTCTCCGACCGGATGCCCGCCGATGCGGGCGAGGACCTGTGCCACCGCGCTCTCCTCCGTGTCGGTGGGGGGCGTCTGCCCCCCACACCCCCGGTCGCTCCGGGCGAGGCTCATCCGCCTCGCCCTGCGCTCCTTGCCCGTCGCCGGCCGCCGTGGCCGCCGCGGGCGCCCGGATCCATACACCGGGCCGGATGGGCTGTCGAACGCCCGCGGCGCGGGGGCCGGGTGCCGCCCGGCGGTTCAGTGCGGAAGCTTGGCCGCGAGCACGTCTACCGGATCGATGGACGGCGGCTTCGCCAGCAGCTCGCCCGCCCTCTGCTTCAGCGCGTCGGCGACGCGGCCGGCGAGGTGCGCCTGGCGCGCGGGCTCGTCGGGGAACGCGTCGAAGATGCCGAAGGTGGACGGACCCATGCGGATCGCGAACCACGCCTCGGTGCGGGGTTCCGCCTCCACCACCGGCAGGGCGTCTCGGAGGAAGCTGGCGACCGCCTCCTCCTTTCCCGGCTTCGCCTCCAGCTTCACGAACAGCGCTTCCGTGACCATCCTGGACCTCCTCGCTCCGCGGCTGCGGAGGCCGGAGACCTGCCGGGGCGCGGCGCCGGAGGCAACGACAATCCGGGGCCCCCGGCAAGTGGCCAGGCGGTGGACCCGGCCCGCGAAGGGCCGCCGCGCGGGCGCGGGCCGCGGCGCGTCCGGCGCTAGCCGCTCTTCCCCACCGGGAGCTTCTTCACCTCGGCGGTCGGCAGCCGCTGCGTCGCGTCGCGGTGCTGGCGCGCCGCCGCGACGAACCCGGCGAAGAGCGGATGCGGCGCGAACGGCTTCGACTTGAACTCCGGGTGGAACTGGCAGCCCACGAAGTGCGGGTGGTTGTTGAGCTCGATCATCTCGACCAGCCCCAGGTCGGGGTTCACGCCGGAGAACACCATCCCCGCCGCCTCGTACTGCGGGCGGTAGGCGTTGTTGAACTCGAAGCGGTGGCGGTGGCGCTCGGCGATGAGCTCCTGACCGTACATCTCGCGCGCCTTGGTGCCGTCCTTGAGCTGGCAGGGATAGGTGCCGAGCCGCATGGTGCCGCCCTTGTCCACCACGCCCTTCTGCGCCTCCATGAGCGTGACCACCGGGTGCGGCGTCTGGTCGTCGAACTCCAGCGAGTTGGCGCGCTCGAGGCCGAGCACGTCGCGGCCGAACTCGATCACCGCCATCTGCAGTCCCAGGCAGATGCCGAAGAAGGGCACCTTCTTCTCGCGGGCGTAGCGCGCCGCCAGGATCTTCCCCTCGGTCCCGCGGACGCCGAAGCCGCCGGGCACCAGCACCGCGTCCACCTGGTCGAGCGCCGAGAGATCGCCCTCCTCCAGCTTCTGCGAGTCGATGAAGACCTGGTTCACCTTCACGTCGTTGGCGATGCCGCCGTGGACCAGCGCCTCGTTGAGGCTCTTGTAGCTCTCCTGCAGCTCCACGTACTTGCCGACCACGCCGATGCGGACCTCGCCGTACCTCGGGTTCTTCACCTTCTCGACGATGGTCTCCCAGCGCTCCAGCCGCGGCGCCCGGCTCCAGATGTTGAGCAGCTCGGCCAGCTTGTCGTCGAGCCCCTCGGCGTGGAGCGCCAGCGGCACCTCGTAGATGGACGGGACGTCCTTGGCGGTGAAGACCGCGCCCCCGTCGACGTTGCAGAAGAGCGCGATCTTGTCCTTCATGTCGCGCGGGATCTCGCGGTCGGAGCGGCAGAGCAGGATGTCGGGCTGGATGCCGATCTCGCGCAGCTCCTTCACGCTGTGCTGGGTGGGCTTGGTCTTGAGCTCGCCCGCCGCGGCGATGAACGGCACCAGGGTGAGGTGGAGGTAGAGCGCGTTCTCCTCGCCGACGTCGTACTTCATCTGCCGGATGGCCTCCAGGAAGGGGAGCGACTCGATGTCGCCCACGGTGCCGCCCACCTCGACGATGAGGATGTCGGCGCCGCCGGCCGCCTCGCGGATCACCGCCTTGATCTCGTCGGTGATGTGGGGGATGACCTGCACGGTCTTGCCCAGGTACTCGCCGCGCCGCTCCTTCTGGATGACGTTGTTGTAGATTCGACCGGTGGTGTAGTTGTTCTTCCGGGTCATCTTGGCGCTGGTGAAGCGCTCGTAGTGCCCGAGGTCGAGGTCCGTCTCGGCGCCGTCGTCGGTGACGTAGACCTCGCCGTGCTGGAACGGGCTCATGGTGCCCGGATCCACGTTGATGTACGGGTCGAGCTTCAGGTGCGAGACCTCGAGGCCGCGGTTCTCGAGCAGCGCGCCGACCGAGGCCGCCGCCAGCCCCTTGCCGAGCGAGCTCACCACGCCGCCGGTGACGAACAGGTACTTGGTCTTCTTGCCGCGCTTCACCATGGTTCTCCGCCCCCTTCCTGTAGGACGCCGCCCACCGCCGCTCACGCTCCCGCCGCGAGGAGGGCGCGCGCGCGCGCCAGGTCCTCCGGCGTGTCGATGCCGAACCCGCGGTAGCCGGTGTCGGCCACCCGGATCCGGTGGCCGTGCTCGAGGGCCCGCAGCTGCTCGAGGGACTCCTCGGCCTCCAGCCGCCCGGCGGGCAGCGCCGCGAACGCCTGGAGGAACTCGGCCGTGAAGGCGTAGATGCCGACGTGCGCGCGCGCGAGCGGGCTCGCTCCGCCGGCGCGGCGGTGCGGGATGGCGGCGCGCGAGAAGTAGAGCGCGTCCCCGGACAGGCCGGTCACCACCTTCACCACCTGCGGCCGCTCCAGCTCGCCGTCCTCGAGCGGGCGCGCCAGGGTCGCCATGCCGGCGCCGCTCGCCTCCATCGCCGAGACCAGCGCCTCGATGGCGGCGGGCTCGATGAGCGGCTCGTCTCCCTGGAGGTTCACCACGATCTCGGGCGGGGGGGCGAGCAGGCGGGCGGCCGCCGCCACCCGGTCGGTCCCGGTCGCCGCCGGCCCGGTCATGATCGCCCGGGCGCCGGCGCGCTCGGCCGCGCGGGCGATCCGCTCGTCGTCCGTCGCCACCGCGACGATCTCCACGCCCCGCGCCCGGCGGGCACGCTCGACCACATGGGAGATGAGGGGCTTGCCGCCGAGGTCCGCGAGCGGCTTCCCGGGGAAGCGGGTCGCTCCGAACCGGGCCGGAATGATGACGGCAACACGTCTCAAGCCGGGGCCACTACGTACCGCGATGGATCCCCGACGTCAATGCCGGCGCGCGAACCGCGGCCGGGGGACGCACCGAGGGGACCGCCGCCCCCCCGGTCGGCCCGCCTACTTCATGACCTCGACCCGGGTCTCGCCGCCGGGCCGGTTGCGCGCGGGGATCTCGCGCAGCCTCGCCCGGTGCGTGATCTCGGCCAGCGCGGGGACCTCCACCCAGACCGGGTCCTGCAGGATGTAGCCGGCCTTGGAGACCTGGACCTTGTGCTTGCCCGGCTTCAGCTCCCGCTGCACCGGCGCGATCCCGGCCGGCGCGTCGTCGATGGCCACGTCGGCCCCGGCCACGTCCGCCACCACCACCAGCACGCCGCGCAGCTCGGCCTCGCCGCGCACCAGCACCGGCGCCGCGGCCGCCACGTCCGCCTGCAGGCGCCGGGCGGCGATGGGGATGGCGCGATCGATCCGCGACAGCGGCGCGCCCGTCTTCACGTCGACCTGCACCAGCACGACGCGGTAGGCGCCGCCGGCCTTGGCGATCCAGCCGCCGATCACGCGGTCCACGCCGAGCGGCCTGGCGCGGGTGGCGAGGCACCTCGCGTCGTCCGCGCAGCGCACCAGCGCCTCGCGATCGCTGCGGCCCAGCGAGCGCTCGACGGCGTCGGGGGTGAGCACCTCGAGGCCGGGCTCGCGCGCGGCGCTCTCGGCGACGGTGGCCGCGACGCTCCTGCCCATGAAGGTCAGCTCGGGCGGCGCGGAGAGCGCCACCACGGCGACGCGAACGGAGTCGGCGCGGGCGGGAAGCGCCGCGGCGAGGAGGAGCGCGGGGAGGAGATGGACGCGCAAGCCGGGGGATCGTAGCAACCGTCCCCCCGGGGGCAAGTGCTATCTTCCTGGCGTGGCCGCGGTCGTCCGGGTCCGATTCACCGTCGAGGAGAACTACGCCGGGTGGCGTCTGGACCGCTACCTGCAAGAGAAGATCCGCCGGCTCTCGCGCGAACGCGTCCAGTTCCTCATCGAGAACCGGCTGGAGACGGACGACGGCCGCCGGCTCAAGGCGTCGACGCGGGTGCCGCCCGGCCTGTCCTTCTCGCTCCTGAAGGACGCGGAGCCGGAGCCCGACGCGCCGCTCGACTTCGCCGTCGTCCACGACGACGGGGCGCTGGTGGTGGTGGACAAGCCTGCCGGCCTCCCCGTGCACCCGACCGCCCGCTACTCCGCGAACACCTTCACCTCCGCAGCGAAGGCCCGCTTCCCCGGGCGCAAGATCGACCCTGCGCACCGGCTCGACCGCGAGACCTCGGGGCTGCTCGCCTGCGGCGGCGCGCCAGAGCACACCAAGCGGCTCAAGCGCGAGTTCGCGCTCGGCCAGGTGGAGAAGACCTACTTGGCGCTCGCCATCGGCTCGCCGGCGGACGATCGCTTCGAGGTGGACGCGCCCCTCGGCCTCACGCTGGCGAGCGAGGTCCGTGTCCGCATGCACGTGCACGCGAGCGGCCTCCCCTCCCGGACCGCCTTCGAGGTCCTGGGCCGCCGCGTCGCGCCCGACGGCGTCCCGGTGGCGATGCTGGCCTGCCGCCCGCACACCGGCCGGCAGCACCAGATCCGCGCGCACCTCCTCCACGCCGGCCTGCCCATGGTCGGGGACAAGATCTACGGCCCGGACGAGCTGATCTTCGACCGGTTCACCCGGCGCGAGATGACCGACGCGGACCGAGCCGCGCTGCGGCTGCCGCGGCACGCGCTGCACGCCTGGCGCCTCGCCATCGCCCACCCGGTCACCCGCGAGCGGATCGCGCTGGAGGTCCCGCTCGCGCTCGACCTGCGGGCGTTCTGGGACGCCTGCGCCGCCGCGAAGGCGGAGCGGTGAGCCTCCCCGGCGTCCTCGCCGCCGCCGTCGCGCTCGGGCTGGTGGGCGTCGGCGCGGTGGTGGGCGGCTCGGCGCTGCTCGCGGCGGCCGCGTTCGCGCGCCGGCCGGTCGCGCGGCGCCGCGCGCTGGCAGCGCTCCTCTTCGCCGCCGTCGAGGCCGCCGCCGGGGCCGCCCTCGTGTACCTCGCCGACCACGGGCCCTTCCGCGGCGAGCGCGTCGACGCGCTGGCGGTGCCGTACGCGGCGACCGCGGTCGCGGCCGGGGTGGTGCTCGCGGCCATGGTGGGCCGCAGGCGGGGGCCGGCAGCGCGCTCGCCGCGAGGCGCGCCGCCGGCCGGCGGCGGAGGCGCCGGGGCGTCCAGCGGCGGCGCCCCGCCGTAGCCTGGCCGCGCGCGATCCGGGGCCACTCGCCGCCGGGCGGC
>DATIWK010000244.1:0-3599 GCA_035519395.1 Anaeromyxobacteraceae bacterium
ACGTAGAACCAGCGCCGCGCCTTCGTGTCCCAGGCCGCGGAGAGCGCCTGGAGCCGTCCCCCGGGAAAGACCACGAGGTACTGCTGCAGGGGATCGAGGCCGAAGGTGTACGCGACCTCGTAGTCGCGCATCGCGCCGTCGGGACCTTCGGCGTTCACCACGAACTTCCCGGCCTGGCGGAAGAAGCGCCACGTCTTCCCGCGATGCTGGAACGCGGCGTCGCCGAAGTCCCCGAGCACGGTGCCGTCGCGCGCGGCCTGCATGGCCTTCGCGTGGTTCGAGCCCTTCCAGCCGTCGTAGGCCTTCTCGTGGCACGCCCTGCAGCGCTCGCTCCCGACGTACGTGGCCTCGCCGGGCGGGGTGGTGCGCGGGCCCCGCCACGCGCGGACGGCGACATGGAGCGGGATGGCGAGGACGATCGCCGCGGTCGCGGCGACGCCGGCGGCGCGCCAGCGGCGGAGCGCGTCGCGCTCGCCTTGGCCAGCCGCGGCGGGGGTCCGGGAGCCGTTCACGAATCGTCCGGGCTACAGATACGTCACCTGGCTCGCCTCGAACCCGCTCCGCTCGACGCGGCGGCCGGTGTCGACCTTGACGATGCCCGCCTCGATGACGACCGGGAACAGGTCGAGCGCGCGTGGCGCGGGCGGCGAGAGCACCTCGCCCCGCATGTCGAAGCGCGAGGCGTGGCAGGGGCACGGGAAGACCTTGTCCTTCTCGTTCCAGGGCACCGTGCAGCCGAGGTGCGTGCAGCGCGAGGAGAGGGCGAGGAACCCTCCGTCCGCGAGCCGCACGAGGTAGAACCTCCCCGCCGGGAACGGGCGCACCGAGGCGGGCGTGAACTCCGCCACCGGCCCGGCGGCGACGAGCGCCGCGCCGCGTGCGCCGCCCTCCTCCCTGGGGGCGAGGTACGCGGCCACCACCGCGACGAGCTCCACCCCGGCGAGGATCCCGAGCGCCTTCCAGACCCGGTCGAGGAACGTGCGGCGCTCGGGCGAGGCGGGCGCGTGCGCGGTCGGGGTCGTCATGAGTTCTCCTAGGAGCGCGACCACGGCCACGCGAGCGCCATCCCCTGGCCGCGGAAGAGGACACCGGTGACCGTGAGGACGGCGAACGCGGCGACGACGAAGGTGAACGCGGCCTGGACGGCCTCGAGGCGCGACGCGCCCCGGCGCCGGGCGAGCAGGGCGGCGGCGACGACGGCCGCCGCCGCCGCGACGACGGGGAAGAGCCCGCCGCGGATCGCCGGCGCGAGCGCGGGGAACCACGGCGGTGCCCGCCGGAGCGGTTCGTCCACGAGGATCGCGCCGGCCGCGAGCAGCACCCCCGCGACGGCCGCGCCGATCGCGGTCCGGGCGCCGCTCGGCGACCCGAACCAGCGACCGGGCGTCGTCGCGCTCCCGCCGAGCGAGGGGAGCGCGGCGACGAGCGCCAGCGCGAGCGCCGGCACGATCACGGCGGCGAAGAGCGGGTGCAGGTGGACGAGGAGCTCCTGGACGCCCATGAAGTACCAGGGCGCCTTGGCCGGGTTCGGGGAGAGCCCCGGGTTCGCCTGCGCGAGCAGCGGCGCATCGGCGACGGCCGCGAGGAGCAGCACGGCCGCCGTCACGACGAGCGCCGCCACGCCCTCGCGTCGCGTCAGCGCAGGGGAGGTCGGGACGAGCGCGCCGCGCGGCCCGGCGGCGTCCCCCACGCTGCCGGGCAGGACCACGCCTCCCACCTTCCGCACCAGCCAGAAGTGGAACGCGACGAGCGTGAAGAGCGCGATGGGCAGGATGGCCACGTGCAGCACGAAGAACCGGGCGAGCGTGGCCGGCCCGATGTCGGGTCCGCCGCGCGCGGCCCGGAGGAGCGCGCCGCCCGCGAGCGGGATGTACTCGAGCATCCCGGTGCTGATGGTGACCGCCCAGTAGGCGAGCTGATCCCAGGGGAGGAGGTAGCCGGTGAAGGCGCTCGCCACGACGAGCAAGAGGAGCGCAACCCCGACCAGCCAGTTCCCCCGCCGCGGCGGCAGGTGCCCGCCCCGGTAGAAGACCCGCAGAAGGTGGAGGAAGGCGACGAGGACGAGCCCGTTCGCGGCCCAGTGGTGCGCGTTGCGGACGAAGGCGCCGAAGCGGACCTCGTCGACGAGCGCCGTCACCGTGCCGTAGGCGCGCTCCGGCGAGGGCTCGTAGGACACGAGCAGCAGCGCGCCGGTCGCGGCGAGGAGGAGGAAGAAGACGAGCGCCGCGCCGCCGAGGCCGAAGGTACGCGACAGGCTCAGCGCCTCCGCCGGCACGGCGCGGGGGTGGAGGTGGAGGACGAGGTTCGAGAACCCGGAGGGCTTGCGCCCGGCCGAGGCCGGGCGGCCCCTCTCCGTCGTCGAGTCCCCGCCCGTCATGTGCCGCTCTCTCCGTGTGCCCCGCCGATTCGGTGCCGAGGACGGGCCACATCCTACCGCCCGCGGCAGATGGGAGTCGACCGGGCATCGGTCACCGCCCAACCCAACAAGGATGTCGAATGCGCATGACTGGCCCCTCGCCCGGGCCTAGGCTGCCCGCTCGTTTCTTCGCGCCGTGGCCGGGAACCGGCTCGACGAGCCGGGCGCCGGGGAATGTCCCCGAGACGGGCCGCGCTCGGCGTCACCGAAGCCCGCGGGCCGACACATCTGGACGAAGTCAACGGAGAAGGAAGAGCGATGAGAGTCCTCACGCAGGCCCTGGTCGTCGCGATGGTCGCGTGCGCCGGCACATCGGCCGCCGCCCAGGCGAAGCAGAAGAAGCCCAACATCCTCATCATCTGGGGCGACGACATCGGCCAGTTCAACATCAGCGCCTACAACATGGGGATGATGGGCTACCGCACGCCCCACATCGACCGGATTGGGAAGGAGGGCGCGGTCTTCACCGACTGGTACGGCCAGCAGAGCTGCACCGCCGGCCGGGCCGCCTTCATCACCGGGCAGTCCCCCATCCGCACCGGGCTCACCAAGGTCGGTCTGCCCGGCGCGAAGGAAGGCCTGACCAGGGACGACCCGACCCTCGCCGAGCTGCTGAAGCCCCTCGGCTACGCGACCGGCCAGTTCGGCAAGAACCACCTCGGCGACCGGAATGACATGCTGCCGACCGCCCACGGGTTCGATGAGTGGCTCGGCAACCTCTACCACCTGAACGCGGAGGAGGAGCCGGAGAACGTCGACTACCCGAAGGACCCGGCCTTCAAGGCGAAGTTCGGCCCTCGCGGCGTGATGCACTGCTTCGCGTCGGACAAGGACGACCCGACCGACGACCCGCGCTTCGGCAAGATGGGCAAGCAGACCTGCCAGGACACCGGCCCGCTCTCGAGGAAGCGGATGGAGACGGTGGACGAGGAGGTCACCACCGCCGCCCTCAAGTTCATGGACAGGGCGGTGAAGGCCGACAAGCCGTTCTTCGTCTGGTGGAACTCCAGCCGGATGCACGTCTTCACCCATCTGAAGAAGGAGTCGCACGGGAAGACCGGAATGGGCCTCTACGCCGACGGGATGGTCGAGCACGACGCCATGGTCGGCCAGCTCCTGGACGAGCTGAAGAAGCTCGGCGTCGAGGAAAACACCATCGTCATGTACTCCACCGACAACGGCG
>DATIWK010000245.1:0-2211 GCA_035519395.1 Anaeromyxobacteraceae bacterium
CCGCCCGCGATCCGGGGCCGCTCGCCGCCGGGCGGCGAGGGGTCGAGGCCCGCTACCCCGGCCCGCCGCGCCGCGCCCGCCCGGCGGCCCGCTCCGCCGCCCGCGCCGCCTTGGCGATCCGCGCGCGCTGCTTCACCGCCAGCAGGTAGAACCGCTCGCGCAGCGCCGCGGCGTCGGCCTCGCCGAGGTCGCCGTGACGGCCGCGCTCCGCCACGCGCCGCTCCACCGCCTTGGCGAGCGAGACCGCCGCCGCCACCGAGACGTTGAGCGACTGCACGAACCCGCGCATGGGGATGGCGTAACGCGCGTCGGCGAGCGCGAGCGCGTCGGCCGACACGCCCCGGTGCTCGTTCCCGAAGACGAGCGCCACCTTGCCGCCGAACGACAGCCCGTCGAGGCCGACGGAGCCGTCCCCGAGGTGCGTCGCGTAGAGGGTGAACCCCTCGGCCCGGAGGTGCTCCAGGCAGGTGCGCGTCGAGGGCCAGCGGCGGACGTCGAGCCACTTGTCCGCGTTCTGCGAGATCTTCTTGTTGCGGTCGTAGGGCTTCATGGGCCCCTCGATCGCGTGGAGCTCCTGGATCCCGAAGGCCTCGCAGGTGCGAAGCACGGCGTTCACGTTCTGGGGATCGCAGAACGCCTCCATCACCACCGTGAGCGTGCGCGTGCGGTTCGCGACCACCTCGTCGATGCGCGCCCGGCGCTCCGGGAGCAGGAAGCCGGGAGCGCCGGGCTCCGGCGCCGCGGGTTCACCCGGTGGGACCTCGCCCCGGGGGCGTCCCGCCCGCGTCACCGCGCCGCCTCCTTGCCGCCGCGCGGCTTGCCGAGCCGGCGCCCGCGCCCCGCGCGCTCCGGCGCGACGGCGGGGTAGAGGACGCGCCCCACCGCGTCCATGAGCCGGTCCATGCCCTCGCCGGTCACCGCCGACACCAGGTGCACCGGGATCGGCTTCTTGCGCCGGCCGAGGAGCTTCTGGAACTTCACGCCCGCGGCGCGCGCGTCCGGGATGTCGATCTTCGTGACGGCGACCACCTGCGGCTTCCTCGCCAGCTCGGGCGAGTGGAGCGCCAGCTCGCGGTTGATGGCGTCGAAGTCGGCCTTCGGGCTCCGCCCCTCGCCCGGGTTCGCGCCCTCGACGAGGTGGACGAGCACCCGGCACCGCTCCACGTGGCGCAGGAACTGGTGGCCGAGCCCGGCGCCGGCGTGGGCGCCCTCGATGAGCCCGGGGATGTCCGCGACCACGAAGCTCCGGTCGCGCCAGGAGACGACGCCCAGGTTCGGCGTGAGGGTGGTGAACGGGTAGTCCGCGATCTTGGGGCGGGCCCGGCTGATGCGCGAGATGAGCGTCGACTTGCCGGCGTTCGGATACCCGACGATCCCCACGTCGGCGAGGAGCTTCAGCTCGAGGACGAGGTCCCGCTCCTCGCCCGGCGTCCCGTCCTCGGCGTAGCGCGGCGCCTGGTTGGTGGAGGTCGCGAAGTTCATGTTGCCGAGGCCGCCCCGGCCTCCTCGGGCGACGACGAAGCGCGTGCCCGGCGCCGCCAGGTCCGCCACGATCTCGCCGCTGCCGGCGTCCTTCACCAGGGTACCGGGTGGCACGCGGAGGGCGAGCGGCGGACCGGCGTGGCCGTTCTGGTCGCGGCCCCGGCCGTCCTCGCCGTTCCTGGCCCGGTGCTCCCGGACGAACCGGTAGTCGAGGAGCGTCAGCAGCTGTGGATCGACCTCCAGCACCACGTCGCCGCCGTCGCCGCCGTCGCCGCCCGCCGGACCGCCCCGCGGGATGAACTTCTCCCGCCGCCAGGCCACGGCGCCGTCGCCGCCGTCGCCGGCCTTCACGTGGATCTGGACCTCGTCGACGAACTTCATGGCGGTACCGTCCCCCGAAATGCGACGCGCCGCGAACCCGGTGGGCCCGCGGCGCGCGAGAGCGTCGACCCCGGCCGCTAGGCCACTGGGACGATCGAGACGACCCGGCGATCGCCGCGGGTCGTCGAGTACTTCACCGTGCCGTCGACGAGCGCGAAGAGCGTGAAGTCCTTGCCCTGGCCGACGTTCGGGCCGGCGTGGATCTTGGTGCCGACCTGGCGGACGATGATCCGCCCCGCCTTCACCTTCTCCGAGCCGTAGACCTTCACTCCTCGGTGTTGACCGGGAGAGTCACGGCCGTTGCGCGACGAGCCCTGTCCCTTTTTGTGAGCCATCTGACCTGACCTC
>DATIWK010000246.1:0-22951 GCA_035519395.1 Anaeromyxobacteraceae bacterium
ACCCGCGGCACTCGGCGACGCTGGTGGCGATCGCGCCGGGCGGGGGGGAGGACGTCGTCGGCGTCGCCGGCGAGCTCCACCCGCGCACCGCGGCGGCGTTCGATCTCCCGCGCGGCGTCCTCGCCTTCACGCTCTCGATGGACGCGCTCCTGTCCCGCGCGGCCCTCGTCCCCCAGTACCACTCCATCCCGCGCTTCCCGGCCGTCCTCCGCGACCTCGCCGTCGTCCTGGAGGAGCGGATCCAGGTGGCGGACGCCCTCGCGGCGATCCACGAGGAGCCGCTGGTCGAGGAGGCCGCCGTCTTCGACGTCTACCGGGGGAAGCCGCTCCCGGAGGGCAAGAAGAACGTGGCGGTCGCCATCCGCTACCGCGCCCCCGATCGCACGCTCACGGACGCCGAGGCGGACGCCGCCCACGCACGCATCGTGAAGCGGCTCGGCGAGAAGCTCGGCGCCGAGCTGCGGGGCTAGGCCGCCGTGGCGGACGCCGGGGCCGGCGGCGGCGCGGGCGGGAGGGCCTGGGTCGCGCTGGGCTTCGCCCTCGCGGCGCTGGTGGCCTCCTGGAACCCGCTGTCGGCGCCGTTCGGCCTCGTCGTGGGGCTCGCCGCCGCGTTCCTCTCGGTCCGCGTCCTGGCCGCCGGAGGGGCGCGCCGGATGGGGCGCGCGGCGTTCGCGGCCTCGCTCGTGGCCATCGCCGCGAGCGGCGCCGTCCTCGGCATGACCGCGGGCGTGGGGCGCGGCGGGGGCAGCCCCATCGTCGAGGCTCCCTCCGCCGGGGAGGTCCGCAGGGCCCTCGACGCCGCGGCGGCCGAGTCCCGAGAGGCCCGCGAGCGGGCGCGCAAGGAGCTGGACACGCTCGAGCCGCCGTCGACCGCGCAGGCGGGCGGCGCGAGCCGTCACGGGCGCTCCGGCGGCGGGCCAGGACGTTGACACCCGTTGGGAAATCAGCTACCGGATTGAGGACTTAGCATCGGACGCACCGAGCGGGGACGGGAGCGATCGTGACCAAGGCCGATATCATCGAGAGCGTCTACGAGAAGGTGGGCTTCTCCAAGAAGGAGGCCGCCGAGATCGTCGAGATGGTGTTCGACACGATCAAGGAGACGCTCGAGCGCGGCGAGAAGATCAAGATCTCCGGCTTCGGGAACTTCATCGTGCGGGACAAGAAGTCCCGCGTCGGCCGCAACCCGCAGACGGGCGAGGAGATCGAGATCTCCGCGCGGCGGGTGCTGACCTTCCGGCCCAGCCAGGTGCTGAAGAACGCGCTCAACGCGTCCGCCGTCGCCGCCGCCGCGCAGGGCGGGCCGGCGGCGTAGTTCCCGTGCGCCACCGGGTCGCCCGCCTCGCCGACCTCCCCGAGCGGTGCGGGTGGCTCGTCACCGTCGGCGGCCGGGAGCTCGCCCTCTTCCGCCGCGGCGACCGCGTCTTCGCCCTCGACAACGTCTGCCCCCACCGCGGCGCCGCGCTCGCCTTCGGCGAAGTCCGGGGGGAGCTGGTGCACTGCCCGGCGCACGCGTGGGGGTTCGAGATCCCCACCGGGAGGTGCCCGGAGTTCGAGGGCGTGGCCGTCGAGACCTACCCGGTCCACGTCGAGGGCGGCGACGTGCTGGTGGAGCTATAAGAGCCGGATGGCCACGCTCGACTACACGGACCGGCGGCGCATGCGGCTCGACGTGGAGTTCCACTTCGCGGCCGCGCACCGGCTGCCCCGCTACGACGGTCCGTGCTTCCGGATGCACGGTCACAACTACCGGATGTTCGTCGCCGTGGAGGGCGAGACCGATCCGCGAAGCGGGATGATCGCCGACTTCGGCGTCATCAAGGCGACGGTCCAGGAGCGGGTCCTGTCGCGGGTGGACCACCACACCCTCAACGACTTCCTGGAGAACCCCACCGCGGAGAACATCGCGCGCTGGGTCTTCGAGACGCTGAAGCCGGCGCTCCCCGGCCTCTGCGAGGTCCGGCTCTACGAGATCCCGGACTGCTGCGTCACCTACCGGGGGGAGTGAGTGGGGATCCGGCCGCTGCGCAAGCCGCGCCCGCCCGGGCTCGCCGCCGCGGACGCGGTGGAGCAGTTCCTCGACGCGCTCGGGCTGCCGGAGGGCGTGCGCGCCGGCGAGAGCCTCCGCGGCACCGCGCGGCGCGTGGCCGAGGCGTGGCTCGAGGATCTGGTGGACGGCTACGGCCGCGACCCGGCCCAGATCCTCGCCGAGACCATGCCCGCGTCCGGCCGCGAGCTGGTGGCGGTGACCGGGATCGACTTCCACTCCGTCTGCCCGCACCACCTCCTCCCCTCGCGCGGCCTCGCGCACGTCGGGTACGTGCCGGGCGGACGCGTGGTCGGCTTCGGGCAGATCGTGAAGCTGGTCGACTGCCTCGCGCACCGGCTGGTCCTGGAGGAGGACCTGGCGCGGCAGATCGCGGAGGCGCTGGTGCGCCACCTGGGCGCCCGCGGCGCCGCCTGCGTCCTCGACGCCGAGCAGCTCTGCATGACGGTCCGGGGATCGCGGCGGCCCAGGGCCCGGGCGCACGCGCAGGCCTTCGCCGGCACGATGGTGCGGGATCGGGGCCTGCAGCGGCGGTTCCTCGACCTCGTGCGCGCGCCGCCGCGTGCGAGCGGGGGGCGGAGCGGCGCGAAGGCTCCGCGGCTCCGGAGGATGCGGCGGGAGGCCGAGGCGAAGCCTGGCCGGGCGAGCGGCCCCCGGGCTGGAAGGAGCCGGAGGTGAACCTCGAGGGGCGCACCGCCATCGTCACCGGCGGCGGGCGCGGCATCGGCGCGGCCATCGCGCGCGCGCTGACCGCGGCAGGGGCGCGGGTGACCGTCTTCGCGCGGACGCGCGCCGAGGTCGACCGGGTGGTGGCGGAGGGGTCCGCGGCGCTGGCGGTCGCGGGTGACGTCCGCCGGGAAGAGGACGTCGCCGCGCTGGTCGCGGCGCACCAGGGGGCCGTCGGCGCGGTGGACGTCCTGGTGAACAACGCCGGGATCCTGGAGCGCGGGCTGGCCGAGGAGCTGTCGCCCGCGCGGTGGCGCGACGTCCTCGAGGTGAACCTCACCGGCGCATTCCTCTGCGCGCGGGCGGTGATCCCCGCCATGAAGGCGCGGCGGCGGGGGCGCATCGTCAACGTGGCGTCGATCTCGGGGACGATCGGGACCGGGGGCGCCAGCGCCTACAACGCGTCCAAGTGGGGGCTCATCGGGCTCACCAGGTGCCTCGCCGAGGAGCTGCGGCCGTTCGGCGTCCAGTGCATCGCGGTGTCGCCGGGGAGCACCGACACCGCCATGCTGAAGAAGACGCCCTTCGAGCCGGAGATGACGCCCGAGGACGTGGCCCGGGTGGTGGCCTGGGCGGCGGGAGAGGCGCCCGACGCGGTCACCGGCGCCAACCTGGAGGTGTACGGGTGAGCCCGCTCCAGGCGGCCCTGGTGGAGCTCGCGCGCGCCATCCCGGCGGATCGGCTGGTGGTGGACCGCGAGAAGCTCGAGCCCTACGGCCGAGACGAGTCGGACCTGGGGACGTTCCCGCCCGACGTGGCGGTGCTGGTGGCGCGGGCGGAGGAGGTGCGCGAGGTCTTCGCCATCGCCTCGCGCCACCGCGTCCCGGTGGTCCCGGTGGCGGCGCGGAGCGGCAAGACCGGCGGCTCGCTGGCGCTCCGCGGAGGCATCGCGGTCTCGGTCGAGCGGATGAACCGGGTCCTGGAGATCTCCGCCGAGGACCTGGTGGCGCGCGTCGAGCCGGGCGTCATCACCGGCCACCTGCAGGCCGAGGTGGAGAAGCACGGCCTCTTCTACCCGCCCGATCCCAACTCGCTGGAGCTGTGCAGCCTGGGCGGGAACGTCGCCGAGAACGCGGGCGGTCCGCGCGCCCTCAAGTACGGGGTGACGCGCGAGTACGTCCTCGGGCTCACCGTGGTGGTGCCCACCGGCGAGATCCTGCGGGTGGGGAAGCGGTCGATCAAGGGCGTGGCGGGCTACGACCTCACCGCGCTGCTGGTGGGCAGCGAGGGGACGCTGGGGATCGTCACCGAGATCACGCTCAAGCTCCTGCCGCGGCCGCGCCACGTCGCGACCGCGCTGGTGGTGTTCGCGTCGGTGGACGACGCGGCGCGCGCCGTCAACCGGGTCCTCCAGGGCGGGGTCATCCCGCGCTGCCTGGAGCTGCTCGACGACGTGTCGATCCAGGCGGCCGCCAAGACCTCGCCGTACAGGTTCCCGCCCGAGGCGGGGGCGGCGCTGCTGGTGGAGACCGACGGCAACGACGAGGAGCAGGTGTTCGCCGAGATCGCCCGCGTGGGGGCGCTGGTCGCGGCCGAGGCGCGCGGCGACGTGGTGCTCGCGCAGAACGAGGCGCAGCGCCGCGACGTCTGGGAGACCCGCCGCTACCTGTCGCTCAACCTCAAGGCGGTCCACCCGATGAAGCTCTCCGAGGACGTGGCGGTCCCGCGCTCGAGGATCCCGGACATGATCGCGCGGGCCAAGGCGATCGGGGAGGCGCACGGCTTCGCGGTCGCCACCTACGGGCACGCCGGCGACGGGAACCTCCACTGCAACGTCCTCTTCGACCGCGCCGAGGAGAAGCCGGAGGTCGAGGCCGCCGTGGGCGAGATCCTGCGTGCCGCCGTCGACCTGGGCGGGACCCTCACCGGCGAGCACGGCATCGGCCTCGCCAAGCGCGACTTCCTCGAGTACGAGCAGGGGCGCGAGGTGGTGGCGCTGGAGCGGCGGATCAAGGCCGTGTTCGATCCGCTCGGCATCCTCAACCCGGGGAAGATCTTCCCGGAGCCCTGATGGCGGCGACGAGGACGTCTCGCGCGCTCGATCCCGCGGGGCAGGACGGCTCTGGGGCTGGGCGCGGAGGCGCCGGCGCGTGATCCAGAGCAAGTGGGCGTGATGACTCGGTTCCTTTCGCGACCGGCGGCGCGCGGACCATTGGGGACGGAACAGGTCCACAATAAACCGAGTCCTTTCGCGGAGTTGTCCCGCTTCGCGGCTTGACAATCGAGGTGGCAGTGCGGCATACAGTCTGCCCTTTCTCGATTTGTCCTGGCGCAAGTGCGCCGGGCACGCGGCGCAGCCATCCCTCATCGGCCGGGCAGAGAAGCCGCCCGGTCGGCGTTCCACGGTCGACGCACCACTCAAGGAGACGAAGGGCGACATGTCCACTCAAGCGGCCAAGCACAAGGTCGAGCAGGTCGAAACCGTCACCATCCGCTTCGTCGGCGACTCGGGCGACGGGATGCAGCTCACCGGGACCGAGTTCACCAAGGCGAGCGCCCTCACCGGCAACGACCTCGCGACCTTCCCGGACTATCCCGCCGAGATCCGCGCGCCCGCGGGCTCGCTGGCCGGCGTCTCCGGCTACCAGGTGAACTTCGGATCGCGCGAGATCCACACGCCGGGCGACGCGCCCGACGTCCTGGTGGCCATGAACCCGGCGGCGCTCAAGACCAACCTCGCCGATCTGAAGCAGGGCGGGATGCTGCTCGTGAACGTGGGCGCGTTCACCGAGTCGAACTTCGAGAAGGCGGGCTACAAGTCGAACCCGCTCGAGGACCCCGCGGTCAAGGCGAACTACCGGATCTTCCTCGTCGACATGAACAAGCTCACCGAGTCCGCCCTGGAGGGCTCGGGCCTGTCGTCGAAGGAGGTGGCGCGCTGCAAGAACTACTTCGCGCTCGGCCTCATGTTCTGGCTCTACTCGAAGCCCATCGAGCCGCAGCTCGAGTCGATCAAGGCGAAGTTCGCGAAGAAGCCGGAGTTCGCCGTCCCGAACCAGACGGTCTTCAAGGCCGGCTACGCCTTCGGCGAGACGAGCGAGATCTTCTACGCGCGCTACAGCGTGCCGGCGTCGAAGCTCGCCGCCGGCACCTACCGCAGCGTCACCGGCAACTTCGCCACCGCGCTCGGCTTCGCCACGGTCGCGCGGCTCACCGGCCGCCAGGTGTTCCTGGGCAGCTACCCGATCACGCCGGCCACCGAGATCCTCCAGGAGATGTCGCACTTCAAGGAGCACGGGGTGGTGACGTACCAGGCCGAGGACGAGATCGCCGGCATCGGGTCGGCGATCGGCGCGGCCTTCGGCGGCGCGCTCGCCTGCACCTCCACCTCCGGCCCGGGCCTCGCGCTCAAGTCGGAGATGATGGGCCTCGCCGTCATCATGGAGCTGCCGCTCGTCATCGTGAACGTGCAGCGCGGCGGCCCGTCCACGGGCATGCCGACCAAGACCGAGCAGGCCGACCTCCTCATGGCGCTCTTCGGGCGGCACGGCGAGGCGCCCATGCCCATCATCGCGGCGCAGAGCCCGGCGGACTGCTTCTACACCGCCATGGAGGCGATGAAGATCGCCGCCAAGTGGATGACGCCGGTGCTGATGCTCACCGACGGCTACCTGGGCAACGGCTCCGAGCCGTTCAAGATCCCGGCTCCCGGCGAGCTCCCCCGGTTCGAGGTGAAGTACCAGACCGCGCCGAACTACCAGGACGGCTCCTACATGCCGTACCTCCGGGACGCCAAGCTCATCCGGCCCTGGGCGATCCCCGGCACCGCCGGCCTCGAGCACCGCGTGGGCGGCCTGGAGAAGGACTCGCTCACCGGCATGGTGTCGTACGACGGCATGAACCACGAGCGGATGGTGAAGACGCGCGCCCAGAAGATCCGGAACGTCGTCGAGGACGTGCCCGACGTCGAGGTGTTCGGCGCCAAGACGGGCGACCTGCTCCTCGTCTCCTGGGGCGGCACCTTCGGCGCCGTCCGCGGCGCGGCGGAGGAGCTGCAGGCCAGCGGCAAGAAGGTGAGCCACGTCCACCTGCGCTGGCTCAACCCGCTGCCCAGGAACCTCGGCGCCGTGCTGAAGGCGTTCAAGAAGATCTTCGTGCCCGAGGTGAACGACGGGCAGCTGGCCTTCTACCTGCGCGGCATGTTCCCCGGGGTGGATCCGCTCCAGTACAACCGGATCAACGGCAAGCCCATCAAGATCGGCGAGCTCGCGGGCAAGGTGCTCGAGGTCCTCTAGCCCCCGGAAAAAAGGAAAGAGAACGAACATGAGCACGAACGGCACGACCTCCACCGCACTCCCGGTCTACACCAAGAAGGACTTCGAGTCGGGCATCGACCCGCGCTGGTGCCCGGGCTGCGGCGACTACTCCATCATCAACCAGGTGCAGAAGCTCCTGCCGACGGTGGGGGTGAAGCGCGAGAACATCGTCTTCGTCTCCGGCATCGGCTGCAGCTCGCGCTTCCCGTACTACATGAACAACTACGGGATGCACACGCTGCACGGCCGCGCGCCGTCCTTCGCGTCGGGCCTCAAGGTCTCTCGGCCCGAGCTTCAAGTCTGGATCGTGACCGGCGACGGCGACGCCCTCGCCATCGGCGGCAACCACTTCATCCACGCGATGCGGCGCAACCTCGATCTCAAGATGCTGCTGTTCAACAACCGCATCTACGGCCTCACCAAGGGCCAGGTCTCGCCGACCTCCGAGCTGGGCAAGAAGACCAAGACGACGCCGCACGGCTCGCCGGACTACCCGTTCAACCCGCCGGCGCTGGCGCTCGGCGCCGGCGCGACCTTCGTGGCCCGGACCATCGACGTCGAGGGCGCGCACATGGGCGGCGTGATCAAGGCGGCCGCCGAGCACAAGGGCTCGACCCTGGTCGAGATCTTCCAGAACTGCCCGGTGTTCAACGACGGCGCCTACACCTTCCTCACGGAGAAGGCGGTCAAGGCCGACGCCCTGCTCCGCATGGAGGACGGCAAGCCGCTCGTCTTCGGCAAGGACGGCAAGAAGGGCATCCGCTTCAACACCCAGACGGCGGAGCTGGAGGTGGTCACCCTCGGCGAGAAGGGCGTGACCGAGAAGGACATCCTGGTCCACGACTCGAAGCGCGCGGACCCCACGCTCGCCTTCATGCTCGCGAACCTCTCCGAGAAGGCGGGGTTCCCGACCCCCATCGGCGTGTTCCGCAACGTGACGCGGCCGACGGGCGAGGAGCTGACCTGGGACCTCATCAGGACGGCCAAGAAGAAGGACGTGCCGCTGGAGAAGCTGCTCGCCGGCAACGACACCTGGACGATCAAGTAGGTCGACGGCCCGCCCCTGCGGACCCGCGGCGCCCGGCCCTCGCTGGCCGGGCGCCTTTTCGTTCCCGGGGCGCCGCGGCGGCGCATCGTGGACGCAATCGGGCGATGAACCGTGGATTGTATAGGTTCATTTTGTCCGCAATCCTTCTGGGGATTTTTGCGCCGAATTGATCGCAGTCCAATTTTCGCGCGGGCCGTTCTGATAGGGAACGCACTCTCTCTCACCGCCCGGGACGCCGGGCACCGAGGACCGAGGATGAGTGCGACTTCGCCCGCCGCGAAGAAGGACAAGAAGTTCCGCGGCGTCGTGGTGATCAACCGCGAGACCTGCAAGGGATGCGCGTTCTGCATCGAGTTCTGCCCGCTCGGCGCGCTGGAGCTGGAGAAGACCTACAACGCCAAGGGCTACCACCCGCCGGTGCTCGCCAAGCCGGAGCTGTGCAACGGCTGCGACATGTGCGGGCTCTTCTGCCCGGACTTCTCGATCTACGGCTACCGCGAGAAGCTCGACGCGGCGGCGGCCTAGGAGCGACCGACCATGTCCAACGCCAACTCCAGCGGCACGCTCACCGGCAGTCACTACCTCGACGGCGACCACGCCTGCAGCGAGGGCGCCATCGCCGCCGGCTGCCGCTTCGCCGCCGGCTACCCCATCACGCCGTCCACCGAGGTGGTGGAGCGGCTCTCGGTCCGGTTCCCGCACGTGGGCGGCCGCTTCCAGCAGTTCGAGGACGAGCTGGCCGCTTCCATCGCGCTCCAGGGCGCGGCCTGGGGCGGGGCCAAGGCCTGCACCGTGACGTCCGGCCCGGGCTTCTCGCTGATGATGGAGCACATCGGCCTCGCCGCCATCACCGAGACGCCGTGCGTCTTCATCAACGTGCAGCGCGCCGGCCCGTCCACCGGCCTCCCCACGCAGCCGGCGCAGGGCGACATGATGCAGGCCCGGTTCGGCTCGCACGGCGACTACCGCCTCATCGCGCTCTGCCCGAACTCCCCGCAGGAGTGCTTCGACCTGACCATCGAGGCCTTCAACCTCTCCGAGGAGTACCGGGTCCCGGTGCTGGTCATGCTCGACGAGGTGGTCGGCCACATGACCGAGAAGGTGGTCATCCCCGACGCGAAGGAGATCCAGGTCACGCCCCGCCGCTACACCAAGAAGAAGCCGGGCGAGTACAAGCCGTTCGAGGTCCCCGCCGGCTCGCTCGTCCCGGAGATGGTGAAGGCGGGCGACGGCTACCGCATCCACGTCACCGGCCTCACCCACGACGAGCGCGGGTACCCGGCGATGAACGTGCCCACGCACGAGAAGATGCAGCTGCGGCTCAACGACAAGATCGTCGAGAACGCCGACAAGTTCGTGCGCTGGGAGGAGAAGAACCTCGCCGACGCCGAGGTGGTGGTCGTCTCCTACGGCATCACCTCCCGCATCGCGGAGAAGGCGGTGCAGCAGGCGCGGGCGAAGGGCGTGAAGGTCGGGACCTTCCGGCTCATCACCGCCTGGCCCTTCCCGGAGAAGCAGATCGTCGCGCTGTCCAGGAAGGTGAAGGCGTTCGTCGTCCCCGAGCTGAACCTCGGCCAGATGGCGCTCGAGGTGGAGCGCGTGGTGAACGGCCGGACCAAGACGGTGCTCGTGCCGCACGTCGGCGGCACGGTGCACGACCCCGCAGTCATCCTCAACGCCATCCTGGAGTCGGTCCGATGAGCGCCGCCGTCATGGAGAACCCCGTCAACAAGTACCTGCGCACCGAGCGCATGCCGACGATCTGGTGCCCGGGCTGCGGCATCGGCACGACGGTCAACTGCTTCGCGCGGGCGCTCGACGAGCTGAGCGGGTCCGGCTTCCCGCTCGACAAGGTCGCCATCGTCTCCGGCATCGGCTGCACCGGCCGCGTGGCGGGCTACCTGAAGCTCGACTCGTTCCACACCACCCACGGGCGCGCCATCCCCTTCGCCACCGGCCTCCAGCTGGCGAACCCGGACCTCAAGGTGATCGTCTACTCCGGCGACGGCGACCTGACCGCCATCGGGGGCAACCACCTGGTCCACGGGGCGCGGCGCAACGCCGACCTGATGGTCGTCTGCGTGAACAACTTCACCTACGGCATGACGGGCGGCCAGGTGACGCCGACCACGTTCCGGCCGGCGATCGCCTCGACCACGCCGTACGGCGCGTACGAGGAGACCTTCAACCTCCCCATGCTGATGGACTCCTGCGGCGCCACCTACGTGGCCCGCTGGACCGCCTACCACGTCCGCCAGCTCGCCAAGTCCATGAGCGAGGCCCTGAACAGGAAGGGCTTCCGCTTCATCGAGATCGCCGCGCCCTGCCCGACCCTCTACCTGCGCCGCAACAAGCTGGGCGAGGGGCTCGACGAGATGAAGTTCTACAAGGAGAAGAGCGTCATCAAGCACGGCGCGGACACGCGCACCGTCGGCCTCGACTACCGCAAGGAGATCGTGGTCGGGAAGTTCGTGGACCGCGCCCGCCCCACGCTCGAGGAGGCGATGGAGCAGCGCATGAAGGACGCCCTCGGCGGCAAGTACGTGCCGTACGTCTCCCCCGGCGCCGACGAGGCGTCCGACGTCGCCCACCCCGCCGATCCCGCGGCGGACGCTGTCCACGGAGAGTGATCATGGGTCCCACGGAGATCAAGGTCGGCGGCCTCGGCGGCCAGGGCGTCATCCTCGGCGGCATCATCATCGGCAAGGCCGCCGCGCTCTTCGACGGCAAGCACTCCTGCCTGACGCAGGCGTTCGGGCCGGAGGCGCGCGGCTCGGCGTGCAGCGCGCAGGTGGTGGTGGACAGCGACCCCATCCTGTACCCGTACGTGCACCGCCCGCACGTCATGGTGACGATGTCCTCCGACGCCTTCACCAAGTTCTCGCCGGAGCTGCGCGAGGACGGCATCCTCCTCTACGAGGAGGAGCTGGTGCAGCCGAAGGGGCTCCCGGCCGGCGTGAAGGCGTTCGGCATCCCCGCCACCCGCTTCGCGGAGGAGCTGGGGAAGAAGATGGTCCTCAACATCGTGATGGTCGGCTTCTTCACGGCCGTCACCGGGCTCGTGTCCGAGCAGGCCGCCCGCGAGGCGGTGAAGGACTCCGTCCCGCCCGCCACCGTCGAGCTCAACATGAAGGCGTTCGACAAGGGCTTCGCCTACGGGAAGGCGCTGAAGGCGAAGGCGAAGAACTAGAACGCGGCCGCAAGCAACCGGGCGCCGATCCGCCAGGGTCGGCGCCCGTCGCTCTCCAGGACGGGTTGCCGCCGCGGCGGGTCCCTGGCATCCTCCGCCCTCCGCATCCGTTCGTCCCGAGCGGCCCGCCGCGGAAGCGGCGCGAAGTCGAGGGACGCCGGACACGTCCCGGTCCCCGCCATGTTCGCTCCGCTCGCCGCCGCCCTCGCCCTCGCCGCCGCCAACCCCGAGCTCCCCCTCCGGCCGCCCCCCGCGGGCGGCCTCGCCCGCGCGCTCCTCTCCACCGTCGCGGCCGCGCGGCTCGACGAGCTGGTGGACGCGGGGCCGGAGGAGGGGCGGTGCCCCGGGGATTCGGCCTGCCCGTTCCCGCTGCCGAGGGTGACGGCGCCGCCGCACCTCGACCTGGCCGTGATCCGGCTCGATGCGGAGGGCCGCGCGCTCGAGGCGGCGAACGTGCAGCTCGATCCCTCCACCCCCGGCGGCCGGCTGGTGGCGCTGGACCGCAACCTCGCCGCGACGGGGGTGCGGTTCCGGCGCTGGGACCAGGCCCGCCGCGAGAGCGCCGTGCCGGCCGCGTTCGCCGGCGGGAGCGACGACCTCGCCCCGTCGCGGGCCGGCGCCGGCCCGGACTTCATGGCGCCGTACCCGGCGTCGCTCTTCAAGCTGATGGTCGCCTTCCACGTGGCGCGGCGCACGGCCGAGGGGGCGCTCCGGCTGGACGCCAGGGTGGCGGAGCCGCCCGGCCCGGGCGCGGAGACGCACTCGGTGGGCGAGTGGCTCGACCGGATGATCGCCTCCTCCGACAACCGCGCCACCAAGGCGCTGCTGCGCTGGCTCCACGCGCGGGGCGAGGTGGACCGGATGAACCGCGATCTGGCCGCGCTCGGGCTCGACACCCTGCGCGTGGACGGCACCAGCCGCGACGACGGCGGGCGCTGGATGCCGGGCGAGATCCACGCGACGGCCATGGACGTGGCGCGGCTCCTCTGGCTGGTCGAGGGCGGTCCGCGGGCCGGCTGGCGCGCGCCAGACGGGAGCCGGGTCGGCGCCGCCGTGCTGCCCGGTCCGGGGCGCGATCTGCTGAAGCGTCTCCTCGCCGATCAGGGCCTGCACGAGGTGCTCTCCACCGGCAGCACCTGCGGCGCGGGCCCGGCCGGCATCCCGGCGCTGGTGCCGGAGCGGTTCCTCGATCCGGGGACCGGCGTCGAGGCGGTGGGCGAGACCACCTTCGGCGCCGACGTGCGGCCCTGCAACGCCGCCGCCGAGGTCCGGTTCCTGCACAAGACCGGGCTCACCTGGAACTACGCGGCGGACGCGGGCATCGTCGAGAGCCTCCCCGGCAAGCCCGAGCGCCGCTACGTCGTCGCGCTCCTCTCCAGCGCGGGCGCGCGCTTCCTGGATGCGGGACGCGCGGGGGCGCCCCGGCACCCCTGCGACGCCGAGAAGGTGTGCGTGTCGAGGAAGCTCGCGTCGATCGGCGCCGCCGTCGACGCCTACGTCGCCTCCGCGGAGGCCGCTCCGGCGCGCCCCTCGACGCCCGACGAGCAGGCGCGCTTCCTGGCCGGCCTGCCGCAGCCGGACGGGTCGCCCCTCGCGCCGCTCGCCTCGACACCGGAGTGGGCGGCGCACGCGGCGGCGCTCGACGCCGACTGGGCGCAGCTGGCGCCGCGGCTGGAGCAGGAGAGCGCCTGGGCCTTCGGGGAGCTGGCACCCCGGCTCCGGCCCGGGCGGAAGGTCGTCTACTTCTTCGGCGGTCCGGACGCGATCACCGCCATCCGGCTGTTCCCCGACGCTCCCGCCTACCTGCTCGCGGGGCTCGAGCCGGTGGGAGGGGTGGCGCCCCCCGAGTCGCTGGCGCCCGCCGAGGTCGGCCGGGCGCTCTCGCAGCTGGTGGTGGCGCTGCGGACCACGGTGCCGGCGAGCTTCTTCCGCACCGACGAGATGGGGCGGGACCTGCGCGGCGATCGAATCCGCGGCGTGACGCCCATCCTGCTGCTCTTCCTCGCGCGCGACGGGGCGCGCATCCTCGAGGTCCGCCGGTTCGAGATCGACGCCGCCGGCGGCGCGGTCCGCGACCGGGGCGACGCGGAGCCGTTCGGGCCGGGGATCCCGGGCGTGCGGATCGCGTTCCAGATGCCGGGCAGGCCCGAGCCGCAGCAGATGCTGTACGTCCGCGCCGATCTCGGCAACGACGCGCTGGCGAGCACCCCGGGCTTCCTCGCCTGGGCGCGCGGCTTCGGCCCCTCGGTGGCGCTCCTCAAGGCGGCCTCGTTCATCCTCCACGACAACCGCTTCTCGAAGCCGCGCGACTTCCTGCTGGAGGGCAGCGACGCGATCCTGCAGGAGGACTCGGGCGTCCCCTTTCGTGCCTTCAAGAAGGGGCGCTGGGACTTCACCTGCTTCGGGCGCTACACGCGGCCGCACCGGCCCTTCGAGAAGGCGTACCAGGCAGACCTCGACAAGGCATGCCAGGAGCTCGGCTCGCGCCCGCTGCCATTCGTGATCGGATACCGCAAGCCGGAGGACTCGAACCTGCTCCTCGCGGTGAAGCGGGAGGGGACGACGGCGAAGTAGGTTTCGCGGTCGGGGTCGCGGTCGCGGTCGGGGTCGGGATCGCGGTCGGGCCGGACCGGGGAGTGCCCGCGGCCCGCCCGCTCCCGCTGCGGCGCGTCCTCGCGCGCGCAGGACCGTCATGGTCGCGCGCTCTGGAGCGTCCCCGTGGGCGCGCTCTCCTCTTGCGCAGCGTCTCTCGTCGTCCTTTCCGGCGGCGCCTGCGGAACTCGCCCTCCGCGCGGTGCCGAGGCGTGACGGCTCCGGGCTCAGACAGGTCCTCGGCGCCGCGAACGCTGACGTCGCTCTCGCGCGCCTGGGTCAGTCGCAGTTCGCGCGCTCGCCTTTGATCCACGGTTGCGCGCTGCGGTATGCGCCTTCGCGGGTGCGGGCGGGCCGCTCCATTCCCCTGTGCTCGAAGGCACCCGATCGAATCCTGCGGGCGTGCTTCGACTTCGCGCCTGCTGCGCGGGCGCCGCCGCGGGTCGCCGCGAGTCGAGAGGCATGCCGCGTTCACTCCCCGCACGCCAGCGCCCCGCGCAGGCTGGTGCGGCACGCCTCCGCCGCAGGGTTCACCTCGAGGCACCGCTCGCAGGCGCGCGCCGCCTCGGCGCACCGGCCCAGCCGCACCCGCGCGATGCACAGGCCGTGCAGCGCCTCGAAGGATCGCGGGTCCAGCTCGGCGGCGCGGGCCCAGCCTCGCTCCGCAGCGGCGAAGCGGCCTTGCGAGTAGTCCAGGAAGGCGAGGTCGGCGTGCGCGGCGGCGCGCTCCGGCTCCGCCTCGAGCAGGTGGAGGTAGGCGCGGCGGGCGCGTGCCCAGAGCCGCTCTCGCCCCTCCGGATCGTCCACGCCGCGGCGCAGCAGGGCGCGGGCCAGGTTCTGGCGGGCGTCGGCGAGATCGGGGTCGACCCGCAGGGCCGCCTCCAGCTCCGCCTCTGCCGCGCCGGCGCGGCCCATGGCCAGGAACGTCTCGCCGAGGTTGGCGTGCCCCTCCGCGAAATCGGGCTGCAGCCGCACCGCCCGCTCGAACCTCCGCCGCGCCTCGGGGAGGTCTCCGCGGGTGCGCTCCACGATCCCGGCGCCGTTCAGCGCCTCGGGGCAATCCGGGTCGAAGGCGAGGGCGTGCTCGAAGGCGACCTCGGCGCGCTCCGCGTCCCCGGACCGGAGGTACTCGTACCCGCGCCGGACCTCCTCCGCGGCGCGTGGATGGATGCGCGCGCGGACGGCGCAGGCCGCGGAGAGCACGGCCAGGGCGGCTGCCGCGACGAGGGCGGGGCCGGGGAGGGCAGGGGCACGGAGCGGCGCGGACACGCGCACGGGAATTGCGAAGGCCGTGCCGCATGCGCATCCCCACCTGGCTCCTCGCCGCCTCGCTCGCGGCCCTCTCCGCGCCCGCCCGGGCGCAGCTCGCCCCGAGCTCCCTTGCCGTGGAATCGGGGGCTTCCGCGCCGATCCGCGGCGCGGGACGTGCCGACGCCCCGATCGTCCTCGGTGCGACGCGGTGGCTCGAGGGAGACGTGGACGCCACCTTCCGCCTCGCCTTCGGGTCCGCGCCGGAGACCGCGGGCCGCGGCGCGCACCGGTTCGTCCTCGCGTCCGCCGGAGCGCGGTGGTCCCTCCTCCCCGACCCGGTGCGCCCCCAGCTCTCGGCAGAGGCCGGGTTTCGCCGGTGGAGCGACGGGCGGCTCGCCCCCATGCTCGCCGCGGGCGCCGGCGTCGAGGTCTTCGTGGCGCGCGACCTGTCGCTCACCGCGCGCGGCGCGGCGCGGATCCCGCTCGGCAGCGGGCCTCCTTCGGCGGATCTCACGCTGGGGATCGCAGCCTATTTCTAGGTGAAGCAGGCCAGCGCGCTTCCGGCATGCGCCCATCAGGGTCCGGCCGGGAATACTCGAGCTCGCGCGTGTCTCTTCGGTGTTGAGACGCGCTGAAGCCGAACAGGTCGTGCCTCGTCCTCTTCCTCCCGCACCAGCAGACGGGGGCTTCGTGGCTTCGTCTCGCCGACGGCACATCGCCGGACTGGTCGTCCTCGCCGCAGCGCCGTTCGCCGCTCCGTCGAGCGCGAACGCCTACGAGACGGCCACTGTCCCCGACACCGGCACCATCACCGGGAAGGTCCTGTACAGCGGCGAGGTGCCCATGAAGCGGATCATCCCGACCAAGGATGCCTCGACGTGCGGAGCGATGCGCGAGGAGCCGGAGGTCCTGGTCGGCACGGGCCATGGCGTCGAGGAGGCGGTCGTCTACCTGAAGGACGTGAGCAAGGGGAAGGCCTGGCAGAAGCGCGCCGCCCCTCCGGAGATCGTGAACCGAGGGTGCAAGTTCGTCCCCCACGTCCAGGCGCTCCCCATCGGCTCGATCGTCATCGTCAACGCGGACCCGGTCATGCACAACACCCACGGGTTCCTCGGCAAGACCACGGTCTTCAACCAGGCCCTGCCGTTGAAGGGCCAGCGCATCGAGAAGCCCCTCAAGAAGGAGGGGATGATGCGCGTGGAGTGCGACACGCACGGCTGGATGCTCGGCTGGATCTACGTCGCGGAGAACCCGTACTACGCGGTGACCGCGGCGGACGGCACCTTCAGCATCTCGAGCGTCCCACCGGGCGACTACACGCTCGTCACCTGGCAGGAGTACACGGGCGCGACCGAGCGCCCGGTGACAGTCAAGCCGAAGGAGACGGTGAGGCTGACCGTCGAGCTGCAGAAGTGAGGGCGAACTCAAGCCCGACCACCAGCGAGGACAGGTCCATGGCCCAGGACGAGCGGGAGCGCAGCGAGCTTCACCAGGTCTTGCAGGGGGCGGGTGAACGCCCCGACCGGTCGCTCGGCATCACGCGTCGCACGTTCCTCCACCGGTCGCTCCTCGCCGGCGCCGGGGGCGCGGCGAGCTTCGGGTGGTTCCCGCTGATCAACACCCTCGACCTGTCGTTCGGGGCGCTCGCTCCCTTCCGGTTCGCGTGGATCTCCGACACCCACCTGTATCCCAGGGACGTGAACACGCGCTTCGTTGACAAGGCCACGCGCGCCGTCAAGGAAGCCCAGGCGATGAACCCGCCCGTCGACTTCCTCATCTTCGGCGGGGACCTGGCCCAGCTCGGTAGCCCGGTCGAGCTCGATCTCGGGAACGAGATCCTCAAGGACGTGAAGGCCCGGAAGGTCTTCATCCCCGGGGAGCACGACTGGTACCTCGACATGGGCCAGAAGTGGATGCAGCTCTTCGGCCAGCCCAACTGGACCTTCGACCACAAGGGCGTCCGCTTCATCGGCCTCGACACGGTGAGCCGCGGCCCGGACTACTGGACCGTGAAGAAGATGACCGCCGAGGAGCGGATGGGCCACATGGCCACCCTCGACGGGAGCGTCGCCGGGGCGTGGGCTGGCGTCGGCCGGGACCAGCTCGAGTGGCTCGATCGCACGCTGGCGAGCTGGGCCAAGGACAAGCCGGTGGTGGTCTTCTCCCACAACCCGCTCTACGAGTACTACCCGCCGTGGAACTTCTGGGTGCGGGACTGGCGGGAGGTGCAGGAGATCCTCAGGCCCTTCTCCAGCGTGACCAACGTCCACGGCCACACGCACCAGGTGCTCTACAACGAGATCGGCAAGCTGCGCTCCATCGGGATGCTCGCGACCTCCTGGCCGTGGCCCTATGCGCCGGAAGGCGTGCCGGCGCTGACGAAGTGCATGGTCCGCGCCGATCCCGGCGACCCGTTCGACGGGGTCGGCTGGTCGCGCCTCACCTTCAACGCGCAGGGCAAGGTGGACAACGAGTATGTCATGTGGCGGAAGGACGTCTTCGCCGAGACGCCGACGGACTCGGGATGCGGCGACAACGCCAACCAGGTCCTCCACCCGCGCGTGGCCGATCAGATGTGGCCGAGCTACGGCGCCTTCAGGTGACGGCGGCCTGCTCTCGCACCAGGAAGGGAGATAGAGCCATGAGAGTCAGACGGGCCGTGTTCATCGCCGCGGGCGCCGCCGCCGTCCTCGTCCTCCTGATCGGCACGCCAGCCCAGGCCCACAAGGAGAAGCACACCCCCGAGCAGGTGAAGGTGTTCCAGGAGGTCTTCATGGAGCAGGTCCGCGCCGGCGACCTGCTGTTCCACGGCGACGAGGCCATCCAGAAGAAGCTCAAGGTCCAGCTGTCGAGGACCGGCATGGCCTGTGCGATGTGCCATCCGTTCGCTTCGGACAACCACCCGCACGAGTTCCCGAAGTTCCAGGAGCAGATCGGGAAGTTCGCGACACTCCGGGACATGATCAACTGGTGCATCGAGAAGCCGAACGAGGGCGTTCGGATCGACCCCGACTCGGACGCGATGAAGGCCCTGGAGGCGTACATCTACTGGTCCAATCGAGGCTCGAAGCTCGACCCCGGCCGGCACTGATCCGGGGCGATGGTGACGTGTCCGATGAGCGGTCCGATCACCTGCCCACCGCCGGGCCTGTCCAGACGGTCCTTCCTCGGACTGGCCTCGGCCACCATCGGGCTCTGGGCGTCCCGGTCCTGGGCGCATCCCGTCGCGGGTCGCGATCTGCCCCCCGAACCGGCCCTCCTCAATCCATTCGAGCGCGAGCACCTGCCCTCGTTGCTTGTTCCGGCCGCGACGGCGAACGCCGGCAAGGTGCCGATCGTCGTGGAGATGATCCACCCCATGACGCCGGACCACCACGTCATGCGCGTCCGGCTGGTGAACGCGCGGGCTCCGGCGGCGCCCCTGGGCGTGTTCCATCTCACGCCCGGCAGCGGACGCGTCTACCTCGCCTTGCAGGCGCGGCTTCCCCCGGGCCTCACCGAGCTCCGGGTGACGGCCGAGTGCAATCGCCACGGGGCGTGGTCGAGCCACCAGCGGATCGAGGTCGAGGAGGAGGGCGGCGGCTGCTCGGGCGCTGGACTGGCAGTGAAGCGCACCGAGGGTGACGATCTCCATCCACCCGAGATCCGGATCCCCGAGCTGGTGCGGCGCGGCCGGATCGTCCGCGACGAGGTCATCCACCCTCAGGTCAAGATCAGGCACCCGAGCAGGGCCGCCGAGGCCGACGACGAAGGGTCCACCCTGGAGCCGTTCTACCTCCAGGAGCTGGCGGTCCGTTACTGCGACGAGCACGTGAGCCGTCTCGAGATGACCTCGGCCCTGAGCGACGATCCCTTCATCGGCTTCGCGCTGCTCGCCCGGCGCGAGGGCCCGCTCGCGGTCCGCTTCGTCGACAACCGGGGCCAGCGATTCGAGGCCACGCACGAGATCCGCTTCTCCACGGAACCCCCTGGCTGAACCGGGAGACCCGCCGTGCTGGTGTGCGACGGCGGCCACGTGGCGTCGATGGCGCCTGGAGGCCTGGCCGCGCTGGGACTCGACCCCAACGTCCTCCGCTTCGGCATGATCGGCTGGCGGGCCGAGTCCCGGGTGAAGGCCGGCCCGGCCGAGCAGGCCGCCGACACGGTCCGGGGCGTCGGTGGGCGCCTCGAGCGGTAGGGTGGCTCCGGCCGATCCGGACCGATGCGGGAGTGGCGGCGCCGGGCGCGCCGATTACCGTCGTGAGGTGTTCCGGCGACACCCCTCGGAGTTCGAGCGCCTCGCGCTCCCGCACCTCGACGCCGTGTACGATCTGGCCTTGCACCTCAGCGACACCCGGACGGACGCCGACGACCTGACCCAGGAGACCTTCCTGAAGGCGCTGGCCGCTTTTCGTCGAGGCGGGGCCATCGGCTCGATGAAGGCGTGGCTCTTCACCATCCTCCGTCATTGCGCCCTGAACCGGCGGCGCGACGCGGCGCTCCACCCGTGCGAGCCGCTCGAGGACGAGGTCGCGGCGGAGCCGGCGGGCGAGGCGTTCAAGTGGGAACGGCTGACCGCGGAGGACCTCGAGGCGATCATCCCCCGGCTGTCGTGCCCCGCGCGGGAAGCCGTCGTCCTCCGCGACCTGCATCACCTCTCGTACAAGGAGATCGCCACGGTTCTGGCGTGCCCGGTCGGCACGGTCATGTCGCGGCTGCACCGTGGCCGCGCCGAGCTGCGCCGCCTGGCGCTCGAGCGGCTGGGGAGCGCCGAGCAGAGGCACGCCGGATGACCGCCTCGTGTGCCGCAGTCCGGAGCTGCCTCGCCGCTCACCTCGACGGGGAGTCGACCCCGCTCGACGCCGAGGCGATCCGCGGCCATCTCGCAGGGTGCGATCGGTGCAGGAGCGCCGCCGAGGAACTGGGCGCGTACCGCGCCGCGGTGGCGAGGGTCTTCCGGCCGGCGCGCGCCCCTGGCTCGTTGCACCGCGCCGTCCGCCGCCGGGTGCGCGCCTTCGGGCGTCCGCGCCCCTGGGTTCCGGCCGTGGCCGTCGCGGCCGTGCTCGCCAGCCTGGCGCTCGCGTTGCTCGCCACCCGCGAGGCACGCAGCCGCATCGCCACGCTCGGCGAGACGGCGGTGCTGCACCACGACGCCATCGTCACCGGACAGGCGCCGCTCGACGTCACCACGTCGGATCCGGCCGGCCTCGTCACCTGGTTCGCGGGAAGGTTGCCGTTCTCGATCCACCTCCCGCGTCTCGACAGCCCGGAGCTGCACCTCGTCGGCGCGCGACTGATCGAGGTCGCCGGCGATCTCGCGGCGCTCGTCGTCTATCGGAAGGGCGGTGCCATGGTGACGCTGGCCGTTGCGCCGGCCGCGAGCGGCGCGCCGCCGCGCGGGTCGGAGGCCGAGACCTTCCGCAGCCTCCGCTTCCACCTGTCCCGGACGCGGGGGCACAACGTCATCGCCTGGACCGACGGTGGGCTGGCCTACGCGCTGGTCTCGGATCTGCCGTCGCAGGGGCGGGCCTCGTGCCTGGTGTGCCACGCGCGCGGCTCGGGGCTGCGGGACGTCGAGGAGTTCCATCGCTGACGCCTTCGGAGCCCAGCGGCCCGTCATCGGAAGCGACGCCGGCGCGCGGCGCCGGATCGGCGCCCGCCCCCATTCGGACTTGAGCGCCGCCGCCCGGGTGGGCACAGGTCAGCGGTGCGGGATGCGGTCCTCGATCTGCGCGGGGTGGTGAAGCGCTTCGGCGCGGACGGCGAGGGGGTGGGCCCCATCGACCTCGCCCTCGGCGCGGGGCGGACCGTCGCGCTCATCGGCCCGAGCGGCGCCGGGAAGTCCACCGTCCTGAAGCTCATGCTCGGGCTGCTCGCGCCCGACGCGGGCGAGGTCCGTCTCGGCGGCGCGGTGCTCGACCCGCGCGACGACGCCGGCCGGCGGCGCTACGGGTTCGTGGTCCAGGGTGGCGGGCTCTTCCCGCACCTCAGCGCCGGGGACAACGCGACGCTGGTGGCGCGTCATCTGAAGTGGGATCCCGGCCGCATCGCGTCGCGCCTGGAGGCGCTGCGGGCGCTGACGCGCCTGCCCGCCGCCGTCCTGGAGCGCTTCCCCGCGGAGCTGTCCGGCGGCCAGGCGCAGCGGGTGAGCCTGGTGCGCGCCCTTTTCCTCGACCCGGAGCTGCTCCTCCTCGACGAGCCGCTCGGCGCCCTCGATCCCATCACCCGGGCCGAGCTGCAGGAGGACCTGCGGCGGGTGTTCGCCGACCTCGGGAAGACCGTGGTCCTCGTCACCCACGATCTCGCCGAGGCGGCGTTCTTCGCGGACCGGCTGGTGCTGCTGCGCGACGGCCGGGTCGCGCAGGACGGCAGCATCGAGGACCTGGTCCGCTCGCCCGCGGACGGGTTCGTGGCGCGGTTCGTGGGGGCGCACCGCGCCCTGCGCCTGCCGGAGGGGCGCGCGTGATCGCCGCCGCGCTCGCGCTCGCCGTGGCGGCGGCGCCGCCGGTGCGGGTCGCCTCCAAGCAGTTCACCGAGTCCGTCGTCCTCGGCGAGATGGCCGTCCAGCTCCTCGGCGCGCGGGGGATCCCGGTGGCGGACGAACCCGCCCTGGGCGGCACCCGCGTCCTGTGGGAAGCGCTCCTCCACGGCGACGTGGACGTCTACCCCGACTACACCGGGACGCTGGCGGCCGAGATCCTGGGCGGCGCGGTGCGCGCGGACGAGGGCGCGCTCCGGCCGGCGCTCGCGGCGCGCGGGGTGGGGATGACGCGCTCCCTCGGGTTCGAGGACGGGTACGCGCTGGGGATGCGCCGGGACCGCGCCGGGCGCCTCGGCGTCGCGCGCATCTCCGATCTGGCGGGCCACCCGGAGGTGCGCCTCGGGTTCACGAACGAGTTCATGGACCGGCGCGACGGCTGGCCGGCGATCCGGGACGCCTACCGCCTGCCCCAGCGCAACGTGCGCGGGCTGGAGCACGACCTCGCCTACCGCGCCCTCGCGGCGGGGCAGCTCGACGTGACCGACCTCTACTCCACCGACGCCGAGATCCGCCGGCTCGACCTCGCGGTGCTGGAGGACGACCGCCGCGTCTTCCCCGGGTACCAGGCGGTGTTCGTGTACCGGCTCGACCTGGAGGTGCGCGCGCCGGCGGCGGTCGCCGCGCTGCGCACGCTGGAGGGGAGGATCGACGCCGCCGACATGATCGACATGAACTACCGGGCGCAGATCGAGCGCGCCCCGCCGGCGGCCGTGGCCGCGTCGTTCCTGGGGCGGGCCCTCGGCATCGCGCCGTCCGCCCGCGGGGAGAGCGCGGCGCGCCGCATCCTGGGCCGGACCGCCGAGCACGTCGGGCTCGTGGCGGCGGCGCTGGCGGCGGCGCTGGTCGCGGCGATCCCGCTCGGCGTCCTCGCCGCGAAGCGGCGCGGCGCGGGCCGGGCCGTGCTCGCCGCGGTGGGCGTCGTCCAGACCGTCCCCTCGCTGGCCCTGCTGGTGTTCATGATCCCCCTCCTCGGGATCGGCGCGCGCCCGGCGATCGCGGCGCTCTTCCTCTACGGGCTCCTCCCCATCGTGCGGAACACGCACGCGGGCCTGACCGGCATCGCGCCGGAGCTGGCGGAGGCGGCGCGCTCGCTCGGCCTGCCGCCCGCGGCGCGGCTGTGGCGGATCGAGCTGCCGCTCGCGTCACCGGCGATCCTCGCCGGCGTGAAGACCTCGGCGGTCATCTCCGTCGGCACCGCGACGCTCGCCGCGCTGGTCGGCGCGGGCGGGTACGGGCAGCCCATCCTGACGGGGATCCGGCTCGCCTCGGTGCCGCTCATCCTGGAGGGCGCGGTCCCCGCCGCCCTGCTCGCCCTGGCGGC
>DATIWK010000247.1:0-24485 GCA_035519395.1 Anaeromyxobacteraceae bacterium
CGCGTGCCGGGCTCGCCGGGCCCGCGCGCTCCCCGGGCGGCCCGCGCCATCCGCCGGCCGCGCATCCGGTGGAGGAGCACGAACAGCACGACGGTGAGCGCGAGCCCGATGGCCGGCCAGACGTCCTTCGCCGGGATCCCCTGCGCGAAGCGCTCGTACCCAGCGCCGAGCAGCGAACCGATCCAGAAGTACAGGGTCGCCCAGACCAGCCCCGCGAGAAAAGTACCCAGGGTGAAAACACCGCGGCGCAGGTGGAGCGCCCCGGCCACCACGGTCATCACGATCCGCAGCCCGGGGATGAGCCGCCCGATCACCACCGCCGCCGCGCCGCGCCGCGCGAGCCAGGCCTCGATGCGGGCGTTGCGCTCCTCGGTGTAGCCGAAGCGGCTGCCGATGCGCAGCAGCAGCGGCCGCCCGAGGCGGCCGGAGACGGTGAAGAGGATCGAGGCGCCCAGCACGGTCGCCGCCGTGACGATGGCGGCCGCGACCAGGAACTCCCGGGGCGCGCCGCGCGCCAGGAACCCCATGGCCGCGATGAACACGTCGCCCGGGACCGGCAGCGGCACCCCCGCCTCCTCCGCGAAGATCACCGCGAAGAGGCCGAGGTAGTGCCACTTCTCCAGGAACCGGGCCGGGTCCAGCACGCGGACCGATGTGACACGAATCGGGGCCCGTGTCGATCGTGTCGGGGGGCCACTCGCTCCGCCTCCGCGGAGCTCGCGCCCCCCCCCGAAACCCCTGGCTCGCGCCTACTCCTGCGGCGCGAGCCGGTCCCAGCGCTCGGCGACGAAGCGGAAGACGCGGGCGGGCTTCCCCCAGCCACCGTTGGTGAACCCCGCGCAGATCCTGTCGTAGGCCTCGGGGTGCGCGGCGGGCCTGAACTCCTCCGCGCGCCCGGTCGCGACGTACCCCTGGAAGGTCTCGGGGTCGATGGCGATGCGCGTGACGTTCGGGTTCGTCCTGAGGTTCAGGAAGGTCTTCATCGGCAAGCCGTCGCCGTGGTAGAGGACCACCTTCCCCTCGACCACCTCGGTGTGCCAGCAGAAGCGCGGCGAGAGGTTCGCCGCCACCCCCGCGCCGGCGAGCGCGAACCGCGCCCGCCCGACGGAGGCGATCACCTCTTCCACCGGCACCTTCTCGAATGCCGTCAGCATGAACGGGCTGTGGTGGAGGGTGAAGACCTGCGCCCCGCGCACCGCGGTCGCCGCGCCGTCGCCCTGCACTGCCGGGGCGGCGGAGCCCGCCCGCGTCTTCACCTGGTAGCCGACGAACTGGTTGAAGACGGTGACGGTGACGATCTCGCTCGAGGCCATCGGTCCCACGCCACCGGCGAGGCGCACCACCAGCTCGGTCGGGGTGGCGCCCCGCTCGATGCCCCGCAGCCGGTGGGCGGTGACCCGCAGGAACGCGCCCGGCGCGGAGGTGCTCCCCATGTAGCAGAGGAACTTGTCGGCGTGCTGGACCTGGAACCACTTCTGCTGCTTCGCGACCTGCGCGGCGAAGAAGTCGAACAGCTCGTCGATGCCGATTCCCATCTCGTCCGCCCCTCTTCCTGGCTGCCGCGGCCGAGGGTCGCAGCACCACCGGTCAGGGAGCAACCCCGTGGTCGCGCGTCGCCTGAACGGGGTGTCTGCAAGGGTCGCCTGTCACCCACCGGACGCGGCCCGCGGTCAGTACCGCCCGGCCAGGCCTGCGAGCGCGGTCAGGCCGAAGGCGGTGGTGGTGCGATCCACCCCGCTCCCGATGCCGCCGCGGGCGAGGAGCGAGAGGCGGAAGGAGAGCCAGCGGGTGAGGTCCGCGTCGGCGGAGAGGAACCCGCCCAGCGCCTGATCGTCCGGGCCGCCGGAGCGCACGTCGTCGAAGTACGAGAGGCGCGCGAGAAGCCGGAGCGGGTCGAACGGCCGTGCCACGACCTGCAGGTAGATGGTCCGGCCGCCGAGCCATCCCCGCTCCTCCAGCCACCCCGCGCTCATCCCGCCGCGCTGGCCGAGGAGCCGCGGCAGGGACACCTCCGGCCCCAGCCACTCGCGCTCGAGGCCGGTGAGGATGTCATGGGACCAGCCGCCGACGATCGAGACGGTAAGCGCGCGCGTGGCGTCCACGCCGACGGCGCCGTCCACCTGGCGCGAGGGGCCGCCCGCCGGGAGATCGGCGGGGCCCGCGTACTCGGGGCTGGTGAGCCCGAGATAGCGGAAGCTCAGGGAGGCGTTGACGCGCTCGACGGGGCGGGTGAAGGCGTCGAGGCGGAGCGCGTCCAGATCGTTCCAGGCGGCCGCCTTTCCGAAGCCGAGCCGGACGTCCCCGGACGCCTGGAGGCGGGATCCGAGATAGGCCTGACCGACGAGCTCCGCCTCGAGGCGGTCGCCGCCGAGCTCGGGGAGGTGGACCCAGGCGAGGCGTCCCTGGTGCCGGAGCAGCGCCCCCGCGCCGCCGCCGTCGATCGACCAGTAGGCCCCGACGGTGTGGCGGTCGAAGGACGGTGCCGTGGTCTCGATGTCCGGGATGCCGCCGCCGTACAGGCCGACCTCGGTCGCCGCGGTCGGCCGGAATCCCGCCTGCACGCCGTCGAACAGCGTCGCACCCGGCGCGCTCCACGGGAGGACGCGCCCCAGCGCGAGCGTGTAGCGCTGGCCGGGATCGCGCGTCGCGAGCGCGGCCTGCCAGACGTAGAGCTGGTTCCGGTCGTCCGGGCGGAACGGCGCCGCGGTCCCCGTGCTCCAGTGCAGGGCCTCGAGGTCGAGGTCGAGCTTCCAGCCGGCGCCGATGGCGTAGTCGCGCAGCGACACGTCGAGCCGCTCCTGCTGGAGGGGGCCGGAGCCGGCGGAGCTCCAGTTGGCGTACCCGAGGAACGCCTCCGCCCCGTGCCAGACCGGCGGCGGCGGGGCCGGCCTGGCCTGGAAGTCCACCAGCTCCTGCGGCGCCTGCGCGACGGCGGACGCCCGCCTCGTCAGCTCCGCGGAGGCGAGGGGAGCCGGGAGCGGCTTCGCCTCCTCCGCGGCAGGCGCGGACGGGAGCCGGAAGGTGTCACCCGCCTTGATCCCCTCGCCGTCGCAGACCGCCTGCCACTCGGCCGCGATCTCGATGCGACAGGTGGTGGCGGGGCGCTCCCCCCGGCGGAGCTCGATCACCATCCCGACGGCGAGGCCGTCCCGCGTGCCGGCGTCGAGGTAGGCGCGGCGCGAGGTGACGTCGACGACGGTGCCGTGCCCGGCGGCGCGATGGTGCAGCGGCGCGGCGGCGAGCTGCGCGCGCGGCGCCGCCGCGGCAGGGACGAGCGCGGCGAGGGCGACGGCGACGAACGTCAATCGCCGCTCCCGCTCGTGTGGCACGGGAAGCAGCTCGTGCCCCGGCCGTGATCCCTGTGGCAGGCGAGGCAGGTGTACCCGGTGAAGTCCTGTCCGAAGGGCTTGTCGGCGCGCGGCGCGGTGTGGCAGGTGAGGCACTGCGAGCCGGCGCGGTCGTGCGGGATCCGGAACGCCGCCTTCGGCGCGTGCGAGGCGACCGTGCTCACCTGGCTGTCCGCGTGGCAGGTGAGGCAGTCCGCGCTCGTCACCGTCGCCCAGGTCTTCCCGCCGGTGAGGCCCACCGCGGTGTGGCCCGCCGCGGTGGTCTTGATCGTCGTGGTGCTCGCGTGGCAGGTCACGCAGTCGAGCCCGGCGATGGTGGCCGCGGGGTTCCCGACGGTCCCCGGCGTCGTGTGACAGCTCGAGCAGGCGAACCCGGGGTGCTGCGATCCCGGGTCGCTGCCGATCGGGAAGAGCGCGGGGTGCGTCGGGGGCTCGCCGCCGGCGCCGTCGGGGTGGCAGTTGAGGCAGGAGGCGGTGCCGTAGGAGAAGCCGGAGACGCTCGCGTGGTTCGTGGTCGTCGTCGCCTGGTCGTGGCACGAGATGCACGTGTGTGCGGAGAAGTCGATCGCCCAGGTCTTGTCGGTCCGCATCGTCGGGGCGGAGACGCCGTCGGCGACGTGGCACTGGAGACACGCGCTCCCGGCATGCGCGGTGTTCGCCGAGATGCGGAACGGCGTCGCCGCGACGCCCTGGCCGTGCGTCGCGACCGCCGTGACCTGGCCGTCGGCGTGGCACATGAGGCAGTCGGCGCTCGTCGCCGCGGCCCAGGTCTTGCCCGCCGTGAGCACGACCTTCACGTGGCCCGCGGGCGTGGCCGGGATCCCGAGCGTCGTCTGCGCGTGGCACGAGGCGCAGGCGAGGGAGGCGATGTTCGCACTCGGATTCCCAGGGCTCGCCATGACGGTGTGGCAGCTCGAACAGTCGAACCCGGCGTGCTTGGAGGCGGCGTCGATGGGGAAGAAGGCCGTGGAGTGGTTCGCCGGCGCGATCCCCTGGCCCTTCGGATGGCAGCCGAGGCAGGCGGTGGAAGCCCAGCTGTAACCCGCGAGCGTCCCGTGGATGGCATCCGTGGTGGTGGCGGAGACGACGTCGGTGGTCGCATCGTTGGTGTGGCAGCCGAGGCAGTCGAACTGCTTGAACGACGACATCGCGCTCGTCGCTCCGCCATGGCAGTCGGTGCAGGTCGCGCTGGCGTGCGCCCCCGAGCTGATGGGGAAGAAGTTCTGGTGGCTGGAGCGGCTCGGCATGGTGAGCCAGGGCGCGGTGGCGCCGTCCTTGCTCCCGCAGGCGGTGAGGGCCGCGGCGGCGAGCGCCGCGCTGACGGTGCGGTTCATCTGGTCCTCCTCGTGGCGCGGAGCGCCCCGGAGCTGGAGAACCGGTGGCACTCGTAGCACTTCTGCTCCTGACAGGCGAAGCCGGCGACCGACGGGTGCTGGGCGCAGCCGTGGCAGGAGGTGCATTTCGTGACGGCGGTGCTGCAGGTCGAGATGGTCGCGCCGGTGAGGCTCACGTGGCAGTCGAGACAGCGGATCTTGGCGTGCGGTCCGCGCGAGATCTGGAAGCACTGGTCGTGGGCCGGGAAGAAGGCGCCGGTGAAGCGCCAGGGCGTGTGGCACTCGCGGCAGTTCTGCGAGAAGCCGCTGGCGGCGTGGTCGACGCTCACCAGCGCGGTGCGGTCGTAGTCGGCCTGGTGGCAGCTGATGCACTGGACGGTCGCCCGCGAGAAGGTGCGGTCCCGCCTGTCCCGGTGGCACTCCTCGCACGGGATGAAGGCGTGCCGCCCGGAGAGGGGGAAGCTGGTGCGCCGGTGTGCGTCCGCGGTGAACGAGGTCGCCCAGCTCGCCGCGCCGTGGCACGACGCGCACAGGGCGCCGAACTCGCCGCGGTGCACGTCCCGGTGGCACCCGGAGCAGATCATCGGGATGCGGGCGTCGAAGGTCGTGGCGTGACAGCTCTTGCAAGCGGTCTGCGCGTGCCGGTCGCGCAGCGGGAAGCCGGTCCGGTCGTGCGCGAAGCTCACCTTGTCCCAGCCGTCCGGCACGTGGCAGAGCCCGCAGCGCGTGTCGTTGCCGTGCGACGGCGGCGGCCGGAGATCCGGCGGAGCGCGCCGCTCGTCGGGCGCGTCCCCGGCGGCTGGCGCGACGCGGGCGCGGGCCCTGGGTGCGGCGGGAGACGCCTCCGCGGCCGACGCTCCGCGGGTCGCGGCCGCGATGACGAGGGCGATGGCGACGGCGCGTCCCGTCATGGCACGAACTCCCGGAACGCGCCCTTGTGGAAGTCGGCGTGGCAGCCCTCGCAGGCGGTGGGGAGCGGCCGGTAGCGGCGGACGGCGCCGGCCCCCGCGACGGCCACGGAGCGGTGGCACTTCTCGCAGGCGAGGAGCGCGTGCTTCCCCTCGAGCCGGTACTGCGTGAAGGGCGGCTCGTGCTTGAACCGCGTCGTCTTCCAGGCGTCCTCCCCGTGGCAGCGCGCGCAGTCGTTCGTCCCCTTGCCGTTCATGAACTGTCCGGCGTGGGGGTCGGCGTGGCAGCCCGCGCACGTCGTCTCGAGCGGCCGGTAGCGCACTGCCGCGATGCGCGCCTCGCGCCGGTGGCACGCCGCGCAGCCCGCCTTGGCGTGCTTGCCCGCCAGCGGGAAGCGCGTGTCCTTCCCGTGGTCGAACCGGAGCTGCGAGAACGCGGCGACCAGGTGGCACGCCGCGCACCCCTGCTTCTCGGACCGCTGCGCGAACTGGCCCGCGTGCGGGTCCTGGTGGCACGCCTCGCAACGCTCGGGCGCGGGCGGCATCCAGAACACGGCGGGGCTCGCCGGCGGCGGGCGCTCGAGCTTGGCCTGCACGAACCGCGGCGGCGTCGGCGCCTTCCCGGGGAGCTGCACCGCCACGACGGAGAGGGTGCGAGGGAGATCGGGCGAGCGGGGGTGGCACCGGACGCAGGCCACGGCGCGGTGCGCGCCCTCCAGCGGATAGCGCGTGCGGGCGTGGTCCTCCACCTCGTACCGGACGGTCGCGAAGCTCTCCAGCGTGTGGCAGCGGTCGCAGGCCGCGATCTTGGCGATCTGGCCGGCGTGCGCGTCGGCGTGGCAGTCGCCGCACGTCCCGAAGGCCATCCCGCGGTACTTCGCGGGGACGCCCGGCCACGGCCCGTGGCACGCGCCGCAGGCGACCGCCGCGTGCGCGCCGCGGAGCGGGTACTTGGTCTTCTCGTGGAATGCGCGCTCCTTCGCGCCGCCGCGCAGGTCCTTCCACGAGGTCGCCGCGTGGCACGACGCGCACGCCGGACCGAACCGGCCCGCGTGCGGATCCTTGTGGCAGTCCTGGCAGGAGGCGAACGGGACGGGCCGGAACACCGCGAACTTCGCCGCCACCGCGGCCGGGAAGGCCTGCGGACCGGCGGGGTCCTCCTTCGACGGGTGGCACTTCGCGCACGCCACCGCGGCGTGCTTTCCCTCCAGCGGGTAGCGCGCCCGGGCGTGCTGGAACCCCGCGGCGGGCTTCCAGGCCGACTCGCCGTGGCAGCGCTGGCAGTCGGTGCCGATCTGCCCGCGGTGCTCGTCGAAGTGGCACCCGGCGCAGGTGCCGGCCATGCCGAGGTAGGTCTCGCGGTGGGTCTTCGACACGAGGGTGCGGATGTCGGCGTCGACGATGCGGCGTTGCTCGTGGCACTTCTCGCAGGCGGCGCCGGCGTGCTTGCCGCGCAGCGGCGTCCCGGTGCGGGCGTGGTCGAACTTGGACTTCCCCGCCGGGCCCCAGTCCACGAGCGGTGCATCGCGCCCCTGGTGGTCGTGGTGGCACTCCTCGCAGGCGTGTCCGGCGAGCCGGCCGTGGAGGCCGCGGCCGCCTGCCACGCGCCCCCTGAGCTCCGTGTGGCAGGCGAGGCAGGTCGCAGCCGTGAGCTGCTTGCCGGCCTCGTGGCACTTCGTGCAGTTCGAGAGCCCCTCGAGCGCCGCGTGCGCCTTCGCGAGGGGTCCCGGCGAGAAGACGTCGGCGCCCGCGGGCGACGCGAGGAGCGCCATGCACACGGCGGCCGCGGTGCGCGCCCGGCTCGCGCCGGGGGAGGGCCGGGCGGCATTCGTCGCCGCGTGGGCGAGCGCGTGACGCTGCTTCATGGCGGCTCTTCACCGGGTCGCGTGCGCGACCGGAGGCGCACCCGAGGATGCGCCTCGGCCGGACGGGGGAAGCGTGGTGCGGGCGAGTGAGGGAAGGGCGCGAGGCATGGCAGCTTCCTGGGGATGGACCATGGCCAAGGGACAGCGGCCACGGTTCCGAGGAGGGGCACGAGAGACAACCCAAACGGGCTGAACCGGGAGAAAGCCGTCGGCTTTCCCTCCTCGGGTCGCCGCGGCGCGGCGGTTGGCGATGGCGCGGCAGGGCAGCGCCTGCGACACTGCCGGGCCGTGGGGGAGCCACGCCACCACGGCGGCGAAGAGGCCCTGCGCGAGAAGCGGCTCGTGGCCCTCTCGTCGGTGCTCGCCGCCGTGCTCCTCACGGGCATGAAGGTCGCGGTCGGGCTCGCCACCGGGAGCCTCGGCATCCTCTCGGAGGCCGCCCACTCCGCGCTCGACCTGGTCGCGGCCGCCGTGACGCTCTGGGCGGTGCGCGCCTCGGCGAGGCCCGCCGACCTCGACCATCCGTACGGCCACGGCAAGGTCGAGAACCTCTCGGCGCTCTTCGAGACGGCGCTGCTCCTCGCCACCTGCCTCTGGATCGTGTGGGAGTCGGTGGAGCGGCTGTTCTTCCGCCCCGTCGCGGTCGAGGCGACGGCCTGGGCATTCGCGGTGATGGTGGTCTCGATCGTCGTCGACGTCTCTCGTTCGCGCGCGCTCCGGCGCGCCGCCCGGAAGTACGCGAGCCGGGCGCTCGAGGCGGACGCCCTCCACTTCTCCACGGACGTCTGGTCGTCCTCGGTGGTGATCGGAGGCCTGGCGCTGGTGCGGCTCGCGGATCGCCTGGGCCAGGCCTGGCTCGCGCAGGCCGACGCGGTCGCGGCGCTGGCGGTGGCGGGCATCGTGGTGGGCGTGAGCGTGCGGGTCGGGAAGAAGTCGATCGACGACCTCCTCGACGCGGTGCCGCCCGGCGTGCACCAGGCGGTGGTGCGCGCGGCGCGCGTCCCGGGCGTCCTCGACGTCCGGCAGGCGCGCATCCGGCGCAGCGGCGCGGAGACCTTCGCCGACGTGACCGTGACGGTGGGGCGGGACGCGTCCTTCGAGCGGGCCCACGAGGTGGCGAGCGCCGTCGAGGACGCGATCCGCGCGGCCGTGCCGGGTACCGACGCGGTGGTCCACGTCGAGCCGGTGCACGGGGCGGCGGAGGGCGCGCTCGCCGCGGTGCGCCTCTGCGCGGCGCGCCACGGCCTCGGCGCGCACGCCATCCGCTTGCACGGCCCCGACCGGCGCGCGCTGGACGTGCACCTCGAGGTCCCCGACGGCCTCCGCGTCGGGGAGGCCGCGGCGCTGGTCCACCGCTTCGAGGAGGACGTGAGGCGGGAGCTGCCGGCGCTGGCACGCGTGGACGTCCACATCGAGCCGGTCGGCGACGGGACGGCGCCGCCGCCGGTCCCGGAGGACGGCGCCGCCATCGCGGCGCTCGCCGCCGCGCTCGCTGCAGAGCAGGGCGAGGGGCGCGTCGCGGACGTTCGCGTGGCGCGCGCCGAGGAGGGGCTCACCGTCGCGCTGAGGTGGCACCTCCCGGCCGAGCTGCCGGTGGTGGAAGCACGCCGGCGCGGCCTGGAGCTGGAGCGCGCGCTCCGGGAGCGCGTCCCGGGGATCGCGCGCGTGCTGGTGCGGCTCGACGCGCCCGCGGAGGAGCCGCCGCGCTCCGCGTGAAGCGGGCAACCCCTCGCACCGCCCCGCGCCCTGGGCTAGAACGGGTCCGGCGGACGCCCGGTGACGTGGCGCCGCGACTGTCGAACCGGGCGGGCCCGGAGGAGGCGGAGATGCGAGTGGCGATCGTGGGGGCAGGGGGCGTGGGCGGGCTGGTGGGCGGGCTCCTGGCGCGCGCGGGGACGGAGGTGGCGATCCTCGCGCGCGGCGCGCAGCTCGCGGCGATCCGCGCGGACGGCCTCTCGGTCGAGTCGCCACTCGGGACGTTCACGGTGCGTCCCTCCGCGTCCGACGACCCGGAGGCGCTCGGCCCCGCCGATGCGGTGATCGTCTGCGTGAAGGCCTGGCAGGTGGCGGAGATCGCGCCGCGGCTGGCGCCGCTCCTGGGGCGCGGGGGTTTCGCCGTCCCTCTCCAGAACGGGGTCGAGGCGGCGGCCCGGCTCGCGGCGGCGCTCGGAGAGGAGCGGGTGGTGGGCGGGCTCACCCACGTCTTCGCGTGGATCGCGGCGCCGGGGCGAGCGAAGCACGTCGGGCAGGTGCCGCGCGTGACCCTGGGCGAGCGCGGCGCGCGCGCCGGCCAGCCCTCGCAGCGGCTCGAGGCGCTCGCCGGGGCGCTGCGCGCCGCGGGCCTGGACGCGCGGATCGTGGACGACGTGGAGCGGGCGACCTGGGAGAAGTTCCTGCTCATCGACGCGTTCGGCTCGGTGTGCGGCGCGGCGCGGGCGCCCATCGGCGTGGTGCGCTCGACCCCCGAGGCGAGGGCGCTCCTCGAGCGCGCCATGCGGGAGGTGCTCGCAGTGGCGCAGGCGCGGGGGGTCCGGCTCGCGGAGAGCGCCATCGCGACCGCGCTCGGATGGGTGGACGGCGCCCCCGCCGAGGCCACGGCGTCGATGCAGCGCGACCTCGGCGCGGGTCGGCCGTCCGAGCTGCACGACCAGACCGGTGCGGTGGTTCGCCTCGGGCGGGAGGCGGGCGTCCCGGTCCCCGTGCACGAGGTCCTCTATTCGGCGCTCATTCCCCAGGAGCGCGCGGCGCGCGGGGAGCTTCCGCGGTTCGACCGGAGCTGAGCTCGAGGCCGTGGAGGAATTCCACGGGGGCGTAGCGAAACACGACGGTCGCCCAACCTCCCGTGGATCCGGAGGAAGCCTGTCGATCGCCCGGGTTTCGGCGCCGGCCCCGGCGAGCTTCTCAACAGGCGGCATCACGCCGCAGATCGTGGCGATCGCGTAACCAGCGGGAAGTACGGTTCGATCCAGACCATCGATCTGGCGCGCCCCTTGCGAAGAGATCCGTCCGGATGGGCACCGTTTCGATTCTCGACGTCGATAGAGGGGTGAAGCCATGACGACCGCGACGGAGATCCTGGAGGCGCTGGGCGCGATCCTGGGGGCGTCGATCGCACGGTTCGGGATCGCGATGGTGGTGGGGCTCGCGCTGGTCGTGCCGGCGCTCCTCATCGCGCTCGCGCGGAAGGCCTGGGCCGACCGGCGTGCGCGCGACGAGAAGGCCGACGGCCTCGCCTACCGCCGCGGCGCCTGGTATGCGCCGAACCACACCTGGCTCGCCACGCGCGGGCCGGGCGAGCTGAAGGTCGGCCTCGACGACCTTGCCCGGCGGATCCTGCCGTCCGCGACGGCGGTCGAGCTGCCGCGGCCGGGCCTGCGCTTCCGCCGCGGCGATCCCATCGCGGTGGTGAGCGCGGGAAAGCACACCGTCCACGTGGCGGCGCCGGTGGACGGGACGGTGGTGGACGTCAACTCGCGGGTGAAGCGCGATCCGGCTCTGGTGCGGCGCGATCCCTACGGCGGCGGCTGGCTCTTCTCCATCGCGCCCGTGGACGCGGAGTACGTGAAGCTGCCGCAGGGCAACGAGGCCGTCAGCTGGCTCCGGTCCGAGAAGGTCCGGCTCACGCGGTTCGTGGAGGACGAGCTGGGGTTCGCGGCCGCGGACGGCGGCGAGGCTCCTCCCGCCGCTCCGGCCACGCTCGGCGAGGAGGGGTGGCGAAAGGTGGTCTTCTCGTTCCTGCACGCGACGTGAAGTGAAGGGAGGGGGCCCCGCGCAGCGGGGGAAAGGCGCAGCCCCCTCATACGTTATCCCAGGGATACCGCCCCAGCTCCGTGACGTGGTCCGCGAGCGCCTTCACCGTCGAGTCCGGGTTGTCGTCGATGCAGGCGAACGTCTCGTCGACGCGCCGCCTCGCCTGCGCCGCGTAGGCGCGGAGGATCTCCCGCTCCGTCGCCGCCGCCTCCGGCCCGGCCTCGTCGATGCGCCACGACACGCGCGAGAGGACGGCGGCGAGGCCGAACAGGTCGATCATGATGTCGGCCAGCCGGCGGGTGGCCAGCTGCGCCTCGATGATGCCCTTGCCGTGCTTGCGCAGGATGCGATCCGCGGCGCGCGCCAGCTCGGTCGCGCCCGCCTCGAACACCCCTGCCTCCGCCTCGAGCGACGGGTGCAGGAGGGTCCACTTCCCCTTGGTGCGGCGGAGGCCGGTCGCGAGCCGCGCGCGGCGCTTGGCGTAGTCGCTGAGGAGCCCGAACCCCTTGATGGGGTCGTCGAAGATCCCCTTCATGCCGGCGCCGAGGTCCTTCAGCTCCTGCGCCACGTCGTTCACGGCCGCGAGCGCGATGAAGAGCCGCAGGACGTCGTTGGTCCCCTCGAAGATCCGGTTGATGCGGACGTCGCGCAGGATCCGCTCGTAGGGCAGCTCGCGCATGAACCCGCCGCCGCCCGCGATCTGGAGTGCCTCGTCGGCGGTGCGCCAGAGCGCCTCGGTGGCCATCACCTTCGAGATCGCCGCCTCCACCGCGTAGTCCTCGTACCCGCGGTCGGCGAGCCCGGCGACCAGGTTCACCACCGACTCGGAGACGTAGCAGTCGATCACCATCTGCCCGAGCTTCTGCTGGACGGCCTCGAACCTGGCGATGGGGCGGCCGAACTGCTGCCGGTCGCGGGCCTGGGCACCGGCGAGCTCGATGATCCGCTTCATCCCGCCCACCGACCCGCCGCCCAGGCCGGTCCTCCCGGCGTTGAGGATGTGCATCGCCACCTTGAAGCCCTTGCCCACCTCCCCGAGGACGTTGGCGGCCGGGACGCGCACGTCCTCGAGCGACACGGTGGTCGTGGACGAGGCGCGGATGCCCATCTTGTCCTCGTGCGGCCCGGTGGCGACCCCCTTCATGTCGCGGGTCACGACGAAGGCGGTGATGTGGCCGCGCCCCTCCAGCGAGGTCTTCGCGAACACCGTGAAGAAATCCGCGATCCCGCCGTTGGTGATCCAGATCTTCTCGCCGTTCAGGATCCAGTCGTCGCCGTCGCGCACCGCGGTGGTCTTGATCGACGCCGCGTCCGACCCGGCGGCAGGCTCGGTGAGGCAGAAGGCGGCGATCAGCTCCCCGGTGGCGAGCCGCGGGAGCCAGCGCGCCCGCTGCTCCTCCGTGCCGTACAGGAGCAGGCCGCGCATGCCGATGGAGGAGTGGGCGCCGACCGTGAGCGCGACCGACCCGTCGTAGCGCGCGATCTCCTGGAGGCAGCGCGAGTAGGCGGTCGAGCCGAACCCGAGCCCGCCGTACGCCTCTGGCACGACCAGGCCGAACAGCCCCGCCTGCCGGAGCTCGTCCACGAAGGCGCGCGGCATCTCGCCGGCGCGGTCCCAGGCGACGAAGTCCTTCTCGCGCGCTCCCAGCATGGAGCGGAGCGTCGCGAACACCGCGCGCAGCGTCTCCGCCTCGCCGGCCCTGGGTTCGGGGTAGGGGTGGATGAGCTCCTCCTCGATGTCCCCCATGCACAGCGAGCGCATGAAGCTCGCGGTCCTCTTGTCGATCACGGCGGCCTCCGGGCGGCGGTTGATTGTCGAATCATAACGCACCGCGCCAAGGAGCGGAACGGGGTGCCCGCGCGGGTCGAAACGAGGCGTCGGGGACAGTCGGAATGACGCGGTGGTGGCAGGTCCGCGCCGGTCCGGAACGGGTCGGTCCGGCGGTCGCCTGCGAGGCCGGTCGCGGCGTCAGCGCGCCGGCGCAGCGTACAGGTCGATGATCCGCCCGAGCGCCCGACGGCACACCGCGCAGAACGGCACCGGGTCGCGCGTGAACATCACGCAGTCGACCTGCGGGCGGTAGTAGCCGGCCGCCTCGTAGTTCGCGCCCTCGAACGCGCCGACCTTGCCGGCGTCCGGCACCTTCGAGAGGAGCGCCGTCTCCTCCTTCTGCTGCGCGAGGAAGAGCGCGTCCATCTCGGCCTCGGGCCGGTTCTCGGCGCGGATCTTCTTCCGCCGGTCCTGGAACTCGTGCGCGCGCTTCGCGAAGGCGTCCTTGGGCCAGGCGGTCGGGAGCGCGACGCCGGGCGTGACGAGGTCGCTCCACTTCGCGGCCTTCGGGTCGGCCGTCGCGTTCGGCTCCCAGGGTTCGGGGCGCCCCTCGGTCGGCAGGTACGCGGTGTCGGAGGTGAAGTACTCGTCCGCGAGCGCCGCGAGCGAGTGGCCCAGCTCGTGGACGAAGATGTAGTCGGACCAGCGGCTGTCGGCGGCCACCGTCGCGTAGAGGTTGAAGATGCCGCCCCCGCCGTAGGTGTCGGCGTTCGCGACGATGACGAGCGCGTCGTACGGCGCGAACTCGGCGACGTCGCGGAGCGAGCGGTTCTCGAAGGTGAGGACGTACCGCTCCGAGCCGAAGGCGTCGTAGGTGGCGCCGACGCGGGTGCGCCGGTGGAGGCCGGTGAGCGGACGCGAGATGCCCTTCTCCGCCGCGGGCGGGCACAGCCCCCAGACGTTGAAGTCGGCCTTGCGCGAACGGAACGGCTCGTGCGCGAAGAGCGCGGCGACCAGCCGGCGCGCGTCGGCCTCGAACTTGGGGCGCTCCTCGGCCGCGTAGCCGTCGCCGACGAGCAGGAGGTCGAGCTTCTCCTCGGGCGGGCCGCTCTTCTGGATCTCGACGACGGGGCCGGGCGAGGGCGGCAGCCCGTCGTCCACGAACTCGTCCCTGGGATCGACGACGGCGGACCAGACCTCGCGGAACAGGTTCCGCTCGCCGCGCTTCTTCACCACCACCTGGACCGGCGCGGCGGGCGCCGGGAAGCGCAGCGACTCGGAGAAGGTCCGGAAGGCGCGCCGCGCCTCCGCGGTCGTCTCCCACTCCCCGTAGATCGACGAGTAGCCCCGCGAGTAGAGGAGGCGGTTGGTGGCGAGATCGCGGACCTCGAAGAGGTACTTCCCGAGGTTGGATTCGTCCACGGCGCGGTCGGGACGGCCCGGGAACGGCAGGGGCTCCAGCACCAGCCGGTCCACGGCGAAGCGCTCCTCGGTCGCGCTCCCGGTGTGGAAGAGGTCTACGCGGAACGTCCGGGGGACGATCGCGGGTGCGGCGGCGAGGGCGGCGGCGGCGAGGAGGCCGAGCATGGCCCGGCAGTGTAGCCCTACTTCGCGCGCTCGACGACGCCGCAGGCGATCCGCGCCCCGGAGTTCCCGGCGGGATCGGTCTTCATGTCGTCGGCGGCGGCGTGGATCACGAGCGCGGTGCCGCCCTCGTGGAAGAGGCCGTCCGGCCCGGTGCCGAGCGTGGCACCCTTCGCGGTCGCGACGCCGGTGCCCTTGCCGTCCGGCCCGACGGTGAGGTTCGGCAGGTCGCCGGCGTGAGCGCCCGCGGGGCTCTCCAGGCCGTGCTTCCTGCCGGCCGGGTTGAAGTGGGGCCCGGCCGCCTTGAACTCGGGCGGGTCGCACTTCCCCACGGCGTGGACGTGGATCCCGTGCACGCCCGGAGGCAGGCCGACGGCGGCGACCTCGACGCGCACTCCGTCCGCGACCGGCGTGAGCTTCGCGGTCGCCACGGTCTGGCCCTCCGCGTTCCGCAGCGTCGAGGTCGCGCCCGGGCCGGCGGCGGCGAGCAGGTTCAGCGAGGCGACGAGCGCGATCGGGATGGGCATCTCGAACCTCCACGCCGGCAGCCGCGGCGCCGGGGAATGGGACCGCGCCCTGTGTAGACCCGGGGTCCGTCCGGCGCACGGCCCGGGCGGGGGCGGCCGGTGGCGTGCGCTCGCGCGGTGCGTCCGGTTACAGAACACGCCCACGCACTCCCAGGAGATCTCCCTTGCGCCCCTTCGCACCGCTCGCCGCTGTCGTCGCGATCCTCGCCGCCGCAGCAGGCCGGGCCGCCCCGCCGGTCCTCCGCGTCACCGCCATCCCCGACGAGGCGCCGACCGAGCTGCAGCGCAAGTTCGAGCCGCTCGGGAAGTACCTCTCCGGCCAGCTCGGGATGGAGGTGAAGTTCGTGCCGGTCACCGACTACCCGGCCGTGGTCGAGGCGCTCGCGGGGGGGCACGTGGACCTCGCCTGGCTGGGCGGCTTCACCTTCGTCCAGGCGCGCCGCCGGACCGGCAACGCCATCCCCCTGGTGCAGCGCGCCGAGGACGCCGGGTTCCACTCGCGGTTCATCGCGCGGGCGGGCTCGGGGATCCGCTCCCTCGCCGACCTGAAGGGGAAGACGCTCGCCTTCGGGAGCGTCTCCTCCACCTCCGGCCACCTCATGCCGCGGTACTACCTGCTCCAGGCCGGGGTCGATCCCGACCGCGACCTCGGCCGCTACGCCTTCAGCGGCGCGCACGACGCGACGGCCAAGTGGGTGGAGAGCGGCAAGGTGGACGCGGGCGCGCTCAACGAGTCGGTCTGGCAGAAGCTGGTGGACGAGAAGAAGGTGGACGCGTCGAAGGTCGAGGTCTTCTACACGACGCCCGCCTACCACGACTACAACTGGACCGTCCGCGGCGACCTCGATCCCGCGGTCCGCGAGAAGCTCCGCGCCGCATTCCTGGCGCTCGACCCCGCGAAGCCCGAGCACGCCGAGATCCTGAAGCTCCAGCGCGCCAGCCGGTTCGTCGAGACCCGGCCCGAGAACTACGCGGAGATCGAGCAGGCGGCGCGGAGCGCGAACCTGCTCAAGGACTGATCGGGCGAGGCGCTCACCAGGCCCGCGCGACCGGCGCCTCCGCGTCCACGGCGGGCGCCTCGGCGGCGCGGTCCGGTGCGGTTCCGCCCGCCACCAGCCGCGATCGGATGAGGCCGCTCGCCGCGTCCACGGCGAACACGAGCACGAGGATCGCGAGCACGAGGGTGGCGGCGCGGTGGTAGTCGAAGAGCGAGAGCGCCACGTACAGGTCGCGCCCGAGGCCGCCGGCGCCCACCACCCCCAGCACCGCGGAGGCGCGGATGTTCACCTCCCAGCGGTAGAGGGTGTAGGCGACGAGCTGCGGCCACGCCTGCGGCACGACGGCGAGCACGCCCGCGGCGAGCGGGGACGCCCCCGCGGCCCGGAGCGCCAGGGCAGCGGCCTCCGGGACCTCCTCCAGGGCCTCGGCGTACAGGCGCCCCAGGACGCCGGCGGTGTGGACGCCGAGCGCCAGCGCGCCCGCGAACGGGCCGAGCCCCACGGCGAAGGTGAAGAGGAGCGCCCAGAGCAGCTCGGGGAGGGTCCGCCCCAGCGCCAGGGTGGCGCGCGAGAGGACCGTCACCGCCCGCCGCATCCCCCGGCGCACCGGGCCCTCGCGCCCGGTGGCGAGCGCCCGGACCCGCTGGGCGGCACCCCAGGCGAGCAAGATCCCCCCGGCGGCGGCGAGCGCGGTGCCGAGCACGCTCACGGCGAGGGTCTCGGCGGCGGCCGGCGCCAGCGAGCGCAGGAGCCGCCCCGAGACCTCGGGCGGGAAGAAGCCGCGGCCGTAATCGGCGAGGCGGACGAGGACGCCGGGCGAGAGGAGGGAGGCCGCCGACAGACCGAGGACCCGCAGCGAGACCGCCAGCGCGACGAGCGCGCCGGCGGCGGCCGCCGCCCACCGGACCGCCTCGCGGCGGCCCGCCGGGAAGAGCGGCGCCGAGCGCATCCAGCGCCGCGCGCGCCCCGAGGCGACGTCCACGGCCGCGACCAGCGCGAAGAGCGCGATCACCCAGGCGGCCACCTCGTCGTAGGCGAGCATCTTGAGGGACAGCTCGATCTCCTGGCCCACGCCGCCGGCGCCGACGACGCCCAGGACCGCGGAGCTGCGCAGGGCGCAGTCGAAACGGTAGAGCGTGTAGGAGGCCAGCACCGGCCGCGCCGCAGGCCCGATCCCGAGCGCGAGCGCGGCGGCCGGCGTGGCGCCCGACGCGGCGAGCGCCTCGGCCGGCGCGCGCGGCGCCGACTCGAGGATCTCCGCGAAGACCTTGCCGAGGACGCCGGCGTACGAGACGCCGATGGCGAGGACCCCGGGGGCGGGGCCGATGCCGACGGCGCGGACGAAGAGGAGCGCCCAGACGAGCTCGGGGACGGCGCGCAGCAGGTCGAGGAGCGCCCGCGCCGCCGCGTGCAGCCCGCGCCGCGCCAGCCCCGGACTGCGGCCGCACGAGGCGTGAACGGCGGGCGAGGTGGCGGCGAGCGCGAGCGGGGAGGCGAGCAGCAGCGCCAGGGTCATCCCCAGGACGGCGATGGCCACGGTCTCCGCGAGCGGGCGGGCGGCGCGCGCCAGGAACTCGGCCGAGTGGGCGGGAGGCCAGAAGCCGCGGGCGAGATCGAGGGCGGCGCGGCGCGCCTCGGGTCCGGCCAGGGCCGAGAGGTTCCCCTCCGCGCCGCGCCAGGCGGCGGCCAGGACGAGCGCCAGCCCCCAGGTCGCCGGGCGCAGCCAGAGGGGGCGGGGGCGGCGGGCCCTCATCGGGCGGCGGCCATCTCGCGGAGGAGATCGACGAGCCGGCGGGCGGCGGCGGGGGGCGGATCCGCGGGCCGCCAGGCCGCGTAGAGGCGCCGCGGGATCCGCAGCCGGTCGACGCGCACCTGGCGGAGCCGCCCGGCGGCGAGGGCCGGCGCGACGGAGAGGCGCGACAGGAACCCGACGCCGGCGCCGCCCTCGACGGCGGCGGCCTGCGCCGCCGCGCTGCCGGCCACGAGGACCGCCGCGGCGTGCGGCAGCGGGAGGCCCATGGCCGAGAGCTGCAGCTCCACGATGCGGCGGGTGGCGGATCCCGGCTCCCGGTCGACGCGGGGCAGCCGAACGAGGTCCGCGAGGCCCAGCGGTTCGGGCGGCAGAAGAAGGCCCGGCGGGGCGACGAGCACGATCTCGTCCTCCGCCACGTCCTCGAAGGCCACCCCGGCCGGCGCATCGCGCGCGCCGACCAGCGCGAGATCGGCGAGCCCCGAGGCGAGATCGGCGAGCGCCCCGGCCGTGTCCTTCACCGAGAGCACGATCCGCACCTCGGGGTACGCGGCGCGGAGGGCGGGGAGCACCCGCGGCAGGAGCGCGTCGCCCGGCGTGGTGCTGGCCGCGACGCGAAGCGGCGTGGGTCCCTCGCCCTGCGCGCGCAGCGGCGCGTCGCCGGACGGCGCAGCCGCGTCGGGCCCGTAGAGCCGGGCCAGGTCCCCGGCGCCGACCTGCTCGCGCGGCCGGTCGAAGGCGATCCGCCCCTCGCGCAGCCCCACCACGCGCGCGAAACGCGGGAGGACCGGCTCGAGCACGTGCGTCGCCACCACCAGCGTTCGCCCCCGGGCCGCGGCCACAAGCAGCTCCACGACCTCCGCGGCCCGCGCCGGATCCACCGACGCGAGCGGCTCGTCGGCGAGGAGCAGCTCCGGCGCCTGATGCAGCACCCGCGCCACCGCGACGCGCTGCTGCTCGCCCCCCGAGAGGCGATCGAGCCGGGCGTCGATCCGGGCCTCCAGCCCGACCTGCGAGAGCACCGCCGCCACCCGGGCGCGCTCGGCGCGAGACAGCCCGCCCGCGGCGAGAGCGGCGAGGGAGGTGCGCCCGATCCGTCCCATCCGCACGTTCTCCGCGACGCTCGCCTGTGGCACGAGGTGGAGCTGCTGCCAGACGGTCCCCACCCGCGCGCGGAGGGCGCGGAGCGCCGGCGTCGCGAGCGCGGCCGGGTCCTCTCCCAGCACCCGCACCGCGCCGGCGGTGGGGAGGAGGGAGGTGTTGAGGAGCCTGAGGAGCGTCGTCTTCCCGCCGCCGCTCGGCCCGATGATCGCGACCCGCTCGCCCCGGCGGATCGAGAGCGCGATGCCGCGCAGCGCCGGCACTCCGGCGTACGAGACCGAGACGCCCTGGAGCGAGGCCGCGACCGGCGCGCCGGTCTCGGCCGCGGCGCCGCCGGCGACCACCGCCTCGGCGCGGTCGGTGCGCATGGGGACCCTTCCTAACCGTCCGGACGGCCCCCGGCCCCTGAACACCTGACCCGGATTCCCGACGCCGCGGGACTTGCGTCCGAACGGGTTCGCGGTCTACTTACGACTCATGATGGACCGCGAGGAGCGCCCGGAGAACCGCCCGGCTCCCGGCGCCCACCACGTCGTCGACTGGCTCGCGTTCCGGCCGTGGATGCTCGCGGCGGCCGTGCTGCTGGCGTGCGCCCTCGGCATCGCCGTCATGGAGCACCTGCACGCCCGGGAGATGTGGGCGCAGCTCTCCATGCCTGCCGGGCGGTGAGCCTAGCGCGGCTTGGCCCTGCGCCGCGAAGCAGCCTTGCCGGCGGCGGGCCTCCGCGCAGCCGTCCTCTTCTTCGCTGCCGGCTTCCTTCGCGCACTCCCGGAGCTGGACGAGGCCTTGCCTGCCGGCCTCGCCTTCGGCGGCCGCTTCGCCTTGGCCTGCTGCTTTGCTTTCACCGGCTTCGCCCGGGCGGCAGAACTCGCCGCGCTGGTCCTCCCGGGCGGCGGCGCCCTCCTCGGCGCTGTGCGCGCGGAGACGTCCTGCACCGCCAGGGCGACGCCGGTCGAGGCGCCGGGCAGGCGCCCGGCCTTGCACCACCACGCGAACGCCTCCGAGTCCCTGAACATCGAGGCGAGCGCCGCGTCGGCGAGGCGGCTGTAGGCGCGTGCCACGACGCTCCGTGGCGGGTAGACGCGCTCGCGGTGCGTCACGATCTCGACCGCCTGCGCGCCGTCGATGAACTCGGGCCGGTAGGTGCGCCGGATGCGGTCTCCCGGGCGGACGGCCGGGTCCTCGACCACGTGCAGCACCGTGGCATCGCCGCAGTCGATGGCGTGCGCCCAGCGTCCGCCCTTCAGCGCCCGGATGTGATCGCCGATCATGTCTCTCCTCGCCCGCGGTGGTGGTCGGACCGAATGCTAACTTCACGACCGCCGCACGGGCAATTTCGCGGCGCCTGGCTGCGCCGACCAGCGCGCCCCGGACGGGAGAGCCCCTCAGGGAAGGCGCACAGGCGGGCGGTTGGGGCGTAAGCGCTTCTCCACGGGCCGCCGGCGACCTACACTCAACTCAGAGGTACGCCGTGTCCGCACCGGCACGCATCCTGATCGTGGACGACAACCGGCTCGTGCGCAGGCTCGTCGAGCTCGCGCTGGAGGAGGCCGGATTCACGCCCGTTCCGGCGGAGTCGGGGGAGGAGGCGTTCCGGCTCGCGCAGCGCGATCCGCCCGACGCGGCCGTCATCGACCAGGAGATGCCCGGGATGAAGGGCGCCGACCTCGTCCGGGCGCTGCGGCTCTCGGCGGATCCGCGAGTCTCGGCGGTGCCCGCCGTCGGGGTGTCGGCGTATCCGGCGGCCGAGGCGGAGCTGCGCGCGGCCGGCGCGTGCGACTTCGTGCGGAAGCCGATCGACGAGGAGGCGCTGCTCGACGCGGTGAACCTCGCGCTCACGGACGCGCGGCACCGGGCGTGGGAGGGCGCGTCGCCCACGGCGGCGTGACCGGCCGTCTCGCTCCGCTCACTTCCCGTCGCAGATGGCGAGCGCCCGGCGATAGACGGCCGCCTGGCGGTCGCGCGCCGCCCGGGCATGGATGGCGGGGCAGGTCCGCGAGGGCGCGTGGCGCGCGAGCGCCTCGGCAGCGGCGGCGCGGACCCGCGGATCCGGGTCGGCCTCCAGGGTCGGCGAGAGCGCGTCCGGGAGCCGGTTCTCGTCGAGGAGGCGTCCGGCGCCCCGGGCGCCGGCGGCGCGGACCGGCCACGGCGCGCCCTGATCCCGGACCGCCGCGAGCACGGCGCTCTCGGCGCGGGGACCGCCCATGGCGGCGAGCCCTTCCACCGCCCGGGCCCGGCGCGAGGGCCGGCCCCGCGGGTCGGCTGCGATCCGCTCCAGCACGGGCACGGCCTCGGGACCGAGCGCGCGCCACTGGGCGTCGGTCGCCGGCCGCTCGATGCTGCCGAGGAGCGCGTCCACGCGGCGGGCCAGCGCCGGGTCGGCGGCCGGCGCGGCGGCGAGGGCGATGCCGAGGAGGAGCGGGGCGGCGATCATGTGGCCCTCAGTGGACGGCGGGGTTGAGACGCATCACCTCGGCCTGCTGTCCCGTGAGCTCGCCGGTCGAGACGCCGTCCTGGTAGATCCAGAACATGAGGTTGCGTCCACCGCCGCAGCTCGAGCCGCTCTTCAGGCAGGAATCCCCGAAGACGAACGTGGGGTTCTGGTTCGCGAAGCAGGCGGACCGCTCCGCGACAGGAGCGCAGGCGGAGCAGAGGCAGGTCGCGGTGTCCGAGAGGGGATCGAAGGCATCCCCGTACGCCTCGGTCGGGTGGTACAGGCCGAGCCAGTGGCCCGTCTCGTGCGCCGCGACGTAGGCGAGGAAGTCCGAGCCGCAGTGCACCGGGTCGAACGCGCCCTGGCATGCCTGGAAGTCCTGGCCGATGGCCACCGCCGCGCCGCTGCCCACGCCCCCCGGCACGCCCGAGGGGCCCGGGATGGTGCCGTCGATGCCCGCCACCGCCTGGGTCGAGCTGTTGGCGGACGAGGTGAGATCGTCGGCGAGGAAGAGGTGCACCGCGTCGAGCGGCTGGGAGAGCGTGAAGAGCTGCGCAAGCGGGTCGCACGCGCCCGCCTTGTCCACGTCGATGGTCCACCACCTGTCGCGCGCCCACGAAGGCACGTCGAAGACGGTCACCGTGCCGAGGCAGATGCCGGTCGGCGTCAGGAGGCCCTGGATGCTCTCCACGAACCTCGTGAACCTGGGATCGGTCCGCAGGCTGGACGCGGTCCACGTCTGCGAGACCACGTAGACGGCGAGGTCGAGCGTGCCGCGGGAAGGGACGCCGCCTGGGCGGGTCAGCACCTGCACGTCGTAGACGCCCTGGTTGCTGCTGCCGCTGGTGCAGCCCGGGTCGCCGGTGACGTAGCACTCGTAGGCCCAGTCGTTGACCGTGAAGCTCCACGTACCCGCCGGCAGGCCGCTCGACGCGACGCGCCCGAGCAGGAACGAGGTGTCCGGCAGCGTCATCACGCCGTCGGCGGGGCTGAGCGAGCCGTAGAAGATGGGGGCGCTCGGGTACGGGTCCACGCCCGCCGGTACCAGGAGGTCGTCGTACCGGACCGCCGGGTCCGGCGACTGGACGTCGGTGGGTACCACAGAGTTGGGAATGTCGACGCCCTGGTAGGTGATGTGATCGGGCGCGGTCCCGGCGACCACCTGCGAGACGATGCTGACCGCGGACGTCCCGGCGGGCACCGTGAAGTACAGCGTCGTCCCGACCTTCGCCTGGCCGAGCGCCTGCGAGCCCGCCGAGACCGGCGCCACGATGGGGAGGACGCACTGGCCGCTCGTGTAGGTGGTCGCAGGGGCCTGGAGCGCCACCATGCCGCCGTCCACGATCGCGGGGGCCGCGCAGGAGTACGGGGCCGGGTGGGATCCGCTCCCGCAGGCGGCGAGGGCGAGCTGCGAGACGACCGCTATCGCGAGGAGCCGTCGATCCATCCGCGACAGCTTACCTCCCGGCAGGTCCGGCGGGGCATCTTCTCCGCGCCGCTCCCTGCCGGGCAGGGCGGCGCGTCGGGAGGGGACGGTACCGCGCTCCAGCGTCAGCCGGCGGCGGCTCCGGACGCGCCGCCCGCCGCCGGCGCGAAGGCGGCGTCGAGCAGGTGGGCCAGGATCCTGCCGGTGAGGCCCCACACGATCCGCTCGGGCCCCTCGCCCGCGTGGAAGAACCAGACGCGGTAACGCCCCGTGGCCGGATCGAGCTCGTCGAACGCGACGCGCGAGGCGAGGAGCTTCTCCCGGATCGCCTCCGGCAGCCGCGCCGCCTCCCACCACTCCGACCGGCGCACGCCCGGCGCCAGCAGCCGCGCGAGCGGGATCTCGAACGGCTCGACCACCTCGCCGGCCTGCGCCTCGAACCGCGCCGGCGGATCGAAGATCGCCGCGACGACCGGCGTCACCACGTATCCCCAGATGCTGGGCAGGTCGTCGAGCGCGCCCAGCACCTCGACCGCCGCCGGCGCGAGGCCGACCTCCTCCTCCGCCTCGCGCAGCGCGGCGGCCACCGCCTCCTCGCCGGGCGCGCGCCCGCCGCCCGGGAACGAGATCTCGCCCTTGTGGTGCGGGACGGTCTCGGTGCGGAGCGTGAAGAGGAGCGTGGGGCCCGCCGGGCGGCGCAGGAGCGGGACCAGCACCGCCGCGGGGCGGAACCCCGGCGCGTCGAGCGGCCGGCGCGGGCGCGCCGCCGCCGCCCGGAACCGCGCCCTCGCCTCCTCGAAGCCGACGATCGACACCGGTCCCATGGTAACGCGCCCCCGGCGCGCTCGCCGCCGGCCGCCGCCCGCGCGGCGGGGTGCGGCGTGTTGACGGGGGCGGGCCGCGCGCGGGAGAACCACCGGATGCGCAGCGACGCCATCAAGAAGGGGTTCGAGCGGGCGCCCCACCGCAGCCTGCTCCGCGCCGTCGGTCTCCGCGACGAGGACTTCGAGAAGCCGTTCGTCGGGATCGCCAACAGCCACGTGGACATCATCCCCGGGCACTTCTTCCTCCAGGAGTACGGGCGGATCGCCAAGGCGGAGATCCGCAGCGCGGGCGGCGTCCCCTTCGAGTTCCACGCCATCGGCGTGGACGACGGGATCGCCATGGGTCACGCCGGCATGCGCTACAGCCTGCCCTCGCGCGAGCTCATCGCCGACTCGATCGAGACGATGATGAACGCGCACCAGCTCGACGCGCTCCTCTGCATCCCCAACTGCGACAAGATCGTGCCGGGCATGGTGATGGGGGCGCTCCGCGTGGACGTGCCGACCGTGTTCGTCTCGGGCGGCCCGATGAAGGCGGGGCACATGGCCGACGGCACGCCCGTCGACCTCGCCACGGCGTTCGAGGCGGTGGGGAAGTACGCGCGCGGGCAGATGGGCGACGCCGAGCTGCGCGAGATCGAGTGCCGGTGCTGCCCGTCGGGCGGCTCGTGCTCCGGCATGTTCACGGCCAACTCGATGAACGTGCTCTGCGAGGCGATGGGGATCGCGCTGCCGGGCAACGGGACCGCCCTCGCGCTCACGCCCGAGCGCGAGGCGCTGGTGCGGCGCGCCGCGCGCCGGGCCGTCGAGATCGCCGGGGACGAGCGGTTCCGGCTGCGCCGCATCCTCGGCCGCGACGCGGCCCA
>DATIWK010000248.1:0-11048 GCA_035519395.1 Anaeromyxobacteraceae bacterium
CCCTCGGCGGTGTTGAGGCAAGCGGACTTGGCGGAGCGGAGCGCCTCGTCGCGGAGCTTCGCGTCGCGGATGGCAGAGGCGATCACGGCGAGGAGCAGGTCGCGAGCAGCGGCGAAGGCGAGGAGGCGGTGGTGAGGGAGGACGGGTGAGGAGGAAGAAGCGGGTTCGAGGTTGGAGTGCATCGTTCGGCTCCTTTCACCCGAGGGAAGGAGCCGCACGATGCACGACAGCGAGGCAAGCGCCGCACCCACTGTCAGCAGAGAAGCCATACGACAAGCGCTGTCGCGCCCGGCCCGAACGCCGGAGGCAAACGCAGTGACGGCGCAGCCGGCACGAGTTTGCCCATGCCGGGCGCGACCAGGTCCGCGACCCCGACCCCGACCGCGACCCCGACCTCGACCCCCACCCCGACCGCGACCCCGACCTCGACCCCGACCGCGACCCCGACCTCGACCCCGACCTCGACCCCGACCTCGACCCCGACCGCGACCCCGACCGCTACGGCGCCACCGCCCCGTGCCGCTCGCCGCGCTCGAGCTGCGCCGTGCGCACCGCGCCGGGGCCACCGGCCTGCACCAGCCGGTCGGCGAAATAGGCGGCGAGCGCGTCGCGCGCCAGCGTGGGCGCGCGCACCCGCCAGACCGTGCCGTTCCCCACCACCGCCGCCACCGCGACGCGCGGCGCGTCCGCCGGCGCGTAGCCGACGAACCACGAGTAGTCCCGGTACGGGCTCCGGTCGGCGAGCGAGCCGGTCTTCCCCGCCACGGACACCCCGCGCAGCGGTGCGGGCGGCCGGCGGAAGACGTGCTGGGCCGTCCCGTCGCTCACCGTCCGGCGCATCATCTCGCCCAGCGCCTCCGCGATGGACTCGTCCACGATCCGCTGCGGCTCGCCGGGAGAGAGGTCGATCCCGTCGGCCGCGTCCACCAGCACCGGCGGGACGAACATCCCCCGGTTGGCCACGATCGCCGCGAGCAACGCGCCGTGCAGCGGCGAGAGGCGCACGGGGCCGAAGCCGGCGGCGGCGCTGGAGAACGCGAACGGGTCGTCGCCGATCTCGGCCCGGGAGACCTCGACCGGACGCACGAAGGGGATGGGGACGTTGAAGAGGAACCGCTCCGCCTCGGCGCGCAGCAGGTCGGGGGTGAGCCCGCGATCGGCGAGCTTCGCGAAGACGACGTTGGTCGAGCGCCCGAACGCCGACGCCAGCGTGGCGCAGGCGTGATCGCGGCGCGGGTCGTCGGCCAGCAGGCTCTTCTGCAGGCGGTGGTAGCCGCCGTGGTAGCAGACCTCCTCCTCCGGGAGGATGCCCTGCTCGAGCAGTGCCGCGCCGGTCACGATCTTGAACACGCTGGCGGCGGGGGCGAAGGCGCTGAGCGCCAGGCCGCGGCGGCCGGGCTCGGCGCGCGAGTGCTCCGCCAGCGCCACCACCCGGCCGGTGGCGGGCTCGAGCAGCACGACCGCACCGTAGGGCACCGCCCAGTCGGCCAGCTCCCGCTCGAGCTGCGCCTGGAGGCGAGGATCGAGCGTGAGGATGGCGCGGGCGTCGCCGAGGGGCGCGGTCCAGCGGCCCACCGCTGCGTCGAAGCGCATCTCGCCGAGCAGCGGCGAGGGAGCGGGCTCCTCCGCGGCGATGACCACCGGCGTCGGTGCGGCGGCCGCCGCGGGGGCGGCGTCCGCACCGGGCGCCGCGCGCGGCGCAACCGGCCACGAGGCGAGCGCCGCGCCGGCGAGGAGCGCGCTCGCGAGGACGAGCCGGGACGGGAGCGAGGCAGCGAGCATGGGGCACGGCGGCGACGACCCCCTCAGTGTGCCCGAACGATCGTCGCCGGTCAAAGTCGGGGCGGCCGCGGCAGCGGCCATCCGCCCCGCGGGGCGCGTGCCCGGCGGGGAGATGCGACGTCCTCCCACCTCGGAGGCGATGTCAGGCCCGTGCGCGCTTCGCGGCCTTCCGCCGCGCCGGCCGGGCAGCGACCTTCGGCCGCGCGGCGACCCCGTTCCTGCGGGCCGCCTTGCCGTCCTTCGCCGCCCGCTGCTCCTTGAGCACCGCCTGCGCGGCGGCGAGCCGCGCGATGGGGAGCCGGTAGGGCGAGCAGGACACGTAGTCGAGGCCGATCTCGTGGCAGAACTCGACCGACGAGGGATCGCCGCCGTGCTCGCCGCAGATCCCCAGCTTCATGCCCGGCCGTGTGGCGCGGCCGGCGGCGACCGCGATCTTCATGAGCATGCCGACGCCCTCGCGGTCGATGGAGACGAACGGATCCACCGGCCAGATGTCCTTCTCGAGGTAGCTCGCCAGCACCGGGCCGGTGTCGTCCCGGGAGAGGCCGTAGGTGGTCTGGGTGAGGTCGTTGGTGCCGAAGGAGAAGAACTCGGCGGTCCGGGCGATGTCACCCGCCGTGATGGCGCCGCGCGGGATCTCGATCATGGTGCCGACGGCGTACTTCACCTTCCGTCCCCGCGCCGCGAAGACCTCGTCCGCCACCCGCCGCACCAGGCGCTCCTGGTCGTCCAGCTCCTTGCGCGCGCCGACCAGCGGGATCATCACCTCCGGCTCGACCTTCACGCCCTCGGCTGCGGCGTCGCAGGCCGCCTCGAAGATGGCCCGCGCCTGCATCTCGGTGATCTCGGGGTAGGAGACGCCCAGCCGGCAGCCGCGGTGGCCGAGCATGGGGTTCGACTCGTGCAGCTCCTCGATGCGCTGCCGCACGTGCTCGATGGTCCTCCCGGTGGCCCGGGCCAGCTCCTCCACGCCCCGGGCGTCGTGCGGCAGGAACTCGTGGAGCGGGGGGTCGAGGGTCCGGATGGTGGTGGGGCGCGGTCCCATCGCCAGGAAGATCCCGCGGAAGTCCTCGCGCTGCAGCGGCAGGAGCTTGTCGAGCGCCGCCCGCCGCTCCGGCTCGGTCTCGGCCACGATCATCTCGCGCATCGGGCCGATCTTCCCCTCGCCGAAGAACATGTGCTCGGTGCGGCACAGGCCGATCCCCTGGGCGCCGAAGGCGACCGAGGTGGTGGCCTGGTCGGGCTGGTCGGCGTTGGCGCGCACCTTGAGGCGGCGGATGCCGTCGGCCCAGGAGAGGAGCTTCGCGAACTCCTGGTAGACGGGCGCGGTCTTGGGGTCGCGCGACCGCTCCACCAGCACCTGCACCACCTCGGACGGCCGCGTGTCGAGGCGGCCCTCGATCACCTCCCCGGTCATGCCGTCGATCGAGATCCAGTCGCCCTCGCGGAAGGTGCGCGGGGCACCCGCGCCGGAGACCGCCATGGTCCGCGCGTGGTAGTCGAAGCCGACCGCGTCGCAGCCGACCACCGCCACCTTCCCCATCTGCCGCGCCACCAGGGCCGCGTGCGAGGTCATGCCGCCGAAGGCGGTGAGGAAGCCCTCCGCGGCGTGCATGCCGCGGATGTCCTCGGGGCTGGTCTCGTGGCGGGCGAGCAGCACCTGCTCGCCGCGCGCCTTCCAGGCCTCGGCGTCCTCGGCGAAGAAGACCAGCCGGCCGCTGGCCGCGCCGGGGCCGGCCGGCAGCCCGCGCGCCAGGAGCCTGCCGGCCTTCACCGCCGCGGCCTTCTTCTCGCCGTCGAACACCGGGCGGAGCAGGTGGTTCAGCGCCTCGGGCTCGACGCGCAGGACCGCCTCCTCCCGCGAGATGAGCTTGTCCGAGGCCATGTCCACCGCGATCCGGACCGCGGCCAGGCCGGTGCGCTTCCCGCTGCGCGTCTGCAGCACGTAGAGCCGGCCGCGCTCGATGGTGAACTCGATGTCCTGCATGTCCCGGTAGTGCCGCTCCAGCCGGGCGCGGACCTCGAGGAGCTGCTTCGACACCTCGGGCCAGTGGCGCTGGAGGTCCCCGATCTTCTCGGGCGTGCGGGTGCCCGCGACCACGTCCTCCCCCTGCGCGTTGACCAGGAACTCGCCGTAGAACTCGTCCTCGCCGGTGGCCGGGTTGCGCGTGAAGGCCACCCCGGTCCCCGAGTCATCGCCCATGTTGCCGAAGACCATCGACTGGACGGTGACGGCGGTGCCCCAGTCCCCCGGGATCCCGTTGAGCCTGCGGTAGGCGACCGCGCGCGGGTTGTCCCAGGAGCGGAACACCGCCCCCACCGCCTCGAGCAGCTGCTGGAAGGGATCGTCCGGGAAGGCGATCCCCTTGCGGCCGAGGATCTCGGCCTTGAACTCCGCCACCAGCTCGCGGAGCGCGTCCACGGGCAGCTCCGAGTCGATCTTCACGCCGCGGGCGTGCTTCTTCCGTTCCAGGATCACCTCGAACGGATCGCGGTCCTCCTTGCGCTCCGGCTTCATCCCCAGGACCACGTCGCCGAACATCGCCACGAAGCGGCGGTAGCTGTCCCAGGCGAAGCGAGGGTTCTGCGCCCGCGCCGCGAGCCCCTCCACCGTGGCGTCGTTCAGGCCGAGGTTCAGGACCGTGTCCATCATCCCCGGCATCGAGACGCGCGCGCCGGAGCGGACCGAGACCAGCAGCGGATCCTCGGCGCTCCCGAATCCCTTGCCCGTCAGCGCCTCGATCTTCCTGAGCGCCGCGCGGACGTCCGCCTCGACGCCCCTCGGCAGCTTCCCGCCGCCGTGCTGGAAGTCGATGCAGACCTCGGTGGTGATGGTGAAGCCCGGCGGCACCGGGATGCCGATGTTCGACATCTCGGCGAGCCCGGCGCCCTTGCCGCCGAGGAGTTCCTTCATGCCCTTGTGGCCCTCGGCCTTGCCCCCGCCGAAGGAAAAGATCCGCTTCGCCGCCATGCGCGCTCCCTCGCTTCTCCCCACGCTCGGAGAAATGGTGGATGCCGGCCTTGCCGCCCGTCCCCCCTGATTCTTACCAGAAGGAGGCGATGTGGGGAGCGGTCGTAGAGCCCGGCGGTCGCCTGCGGCGGCCGCCTGCCCATACCGGGGGGGGGGAGCTGGAACCGGCCGGCGGGATCAGATCCGGAGCGCCTCGATGCGCCCCTCGTCCCGCTCCGGCTCCACGGCGTAGGTCTCGACCAGATCGCCCTCGCGCCACTCCACCTCCACCCGCGCCGCGTCCTTCCCCTTGCCGTACCGCGCCAGGATGCGGGCGGCGAGGACCCGGGCTTCCCAGGTCGGCTCGCCCTCGACGAGGGCGACGGCCCCGAGGACCCCCCGCACCTCCAGGCGCGCCCGCCCCTCGGCGAAGCCCTCGAGGATGGCGTTCTCGACCTCGGTCCGGCCCACGATGAGCTTGGCGCGGGGAGAGAGGCGGAAGTGGCGGCCGGTCGAGAGCAGCACGACGTCCTCCCGCGCGATGCGCCGCTCCTCCCCGAGCTCCTCGCGCTGGCCGAGGATGTCGAAGAACTTCCGGCCGAAGCTCTCGTCGGTGAGGTAGCAGCACCCCCCCGCCGGCTGCGGGTAGTCGAGGATGCCCCACTCCTTCGCCAGCGCGATCTGGCGCAGGCGCGAGCGGCCGCTGATGTCGAGCAGCCGCTCCCGGTCCACCACCCCCTCCCGCTCCGGGATGGTCGGGGGGAGGAGCTTCGCGGAGAGCGGGCGGAGCAGCCGGCCGTCGAGCCCGCTCTCCCGCTCGATGATGCGGAGCGTGTCGCGCCGCTGGCTCTTGGGGCGCTGGCCGAGCACCTCGCCGGTGAAGACGAAGTCCGCGCCCTCCCGCTCCATGATCTCCCTCGCCCGCGCCATCATGAAGATCCGGCAGTCCACGCAGGGGTTGGCGTTCGCGCCGTACCCGTACCTGGGGTGAACGAGCATGTCGAGGTATCCCGCGTCCGAGATGTCGACGTACTCGATCTCCACCTCGAGGTCGGCGGCGGCGCGGAGGGCCTCGTTGCGCGGCACCGTCCCGTCGGGCCGGCCGCCCTTGCGGCGCTGGGTCTCGGTGATGCAGAAGCCGGTGTAGAAGTTGATGGCCTTGACCTCGATCCCCTGCCGGCGCACCAGCGCCAGCGCCAGCGTCGAGTCGAGCCCGCCGGAGATCATCGCGATCGCCTTGCCCTGCTTCTCCATGGACTTCTCCGCCTCTCGCGGCGCGGGCGGCGAGGGGTCACCGCGGCACGGCCGGACCTACCGGGCGCGCTTCCTCACGTAGCTCTTCCAGCGCTCGCCCTCGCGGAACGTCGCGATGTGCTCGTGCCGGGTGGCCTTGCACCACATGGGCATGTCGATCGCGATCCCCGGATCGGTGGCGATGACGAGCAGCACCGAACCGTCGGAGAGCGCCTTCACCGCCTTGGCGGCCTCCACGATGGGGAAGGGGCAGAGCCGCCCCGACGCGTCGAGGGTGCGTTCCGGCAGAGGAAGGTCCAGCGGAGCGGTCATCGCACATTCGTTTAGCCTCTCTCCCGGCGTGGGGCAACGCCACGCGAGACCTTGCCGCGCCGGGCGACGCTCGGTACCCTGCCCGCCGTGCGCCTCACGACGATCGCCCTCGCCGCGCTGCTCGCTCCCGCCGCCGCCGGCGCGGCGCAGAAGGAAGCCGCGGGCGCCGAATCGCCCGGCGGCCTCACGGTGACCGGGTCGCTCGCGGGCGGCTCCGAGCTGGGGCTCTCCTCGGGGCAGGCCGGGCTGCTCGAGGCGGAGGCGATCGTCGGGTACGAGTTCCAGCCCACCGGGCTCCGCCCGGAGCTGGGCGCGGTGCTCGGCCTGGCCCCGTCCGGCCACCTGGGGCTCCGGCCCGGCCTGCGCTGGTCGCTGCCCGCGGTCCCCATCCAGCTCCGCGCCGCGCTCGACTGGTCCAACGTGCGCGACGACTTCGCGTGGCGCTGGCTGCTCCTCGGCGCCGCCGGCGAGATCCGGATGACCAGCCTGTTCGGCCTCTTCGTCGAGTTCGACACGGGCGCACCGCTGACCGGGCACGCCGGCGTACCGCTCCTGCTGCGCGTGGGCGCCTCCTTCCGCCTCTAGCACCCGCGCCCGTTCCCCGCCGCGCCGCCGCTCGCCCTCGTTTCACCCGTGGGTTCACCCGGAGGACAGACCATGAACAAGGCCGGGCTCGCCCTCCTCGCCCTCGCGCTCGCGGCGGCTCCTCCCGCCCGCGCGCAGCCGGAGGCCCTGCCGCCGCCCCCTCCGCCGCCGTCCGCGGATCTGCCCGCGCCACCCCCGCCGCCCGGCGCCCTGCCGCAGCGAGAGCCTCCGCCGGAATCGCCTGCCCCCGGCGCGCCGCAGGGGACTCAGCCCGCGGCGCCGGCCGGGCCTGCGACCGCGGCGCAGGCGGCCGAGCACCGCGGTCCGCGCGGCGTGATCGGCGAGGGCCTGCAGGCGCCCGCCGGCGCGCCGGCCGCGCCGCTCCAGCCCGACGAGCGCGTCTCCAACTGGCGGTTCAGCCTCGCCTCGGGCATCGTCGGCCGCTGGGGCGGGCTGCAGCTGTCCTCCACCAGCGAGAACGCGCCGCTGATGCTCTACTTCGGCGGGCAGGCCGACGGCCTGTGGTCCCCCGGGTACGGCCAGGCGGCGCGGCTGCGGGTGCGGCTCCTCACGGGAGGTGAAGGCATCATCTTCCTCCCGTCCGACGGCGAGGTGGAGGCCGCCTACATGGTGGGCCGCCGCGAGTTCCGCTTCGTGATCGGGCGCGTCGAGGTGGGGCGGTACCCGGCGCTCGGGATCCAGGCGTGGGCGCAGGTCGCGACGCTGCCGTGCTTCGAGGGCTCGCTGTCGCTCGCGGGCGACCGGATGCGGCTCTACTACTACATCTCGCCGGTCGAGGCGTCCTGGGTCCACTACACCGGCCCCACCCACATCGCCAGCCAGCCGGGGTGGCCGAGCGAGTCGAGCCGGGTGGACCCGGCCAGCGCGTTCCGGGCTCGCTACAGCGTCATGGTCCCGCCGTCGGTGCTCCTCTCGCTCGAGGGCGAGTTCGTGAAGGCGTGGGGCCAGCCCGACGCGCACCTCTCGGGCGAGGCGAGCGCGGGCTACGCCATCCTGGACAAGTCGGTGCTCCTCGACGTCCTCCTCCGCTGGGACAGCGTCACCCGGCGCGGTCTCCAGATCGACACCACCGAGACCGCCAGCCAGCTGATGCTGATGGCGGTCGCCTCTCTCACGTTCTAGGCGCCCCCGGCGCCGGCCCGGTCGCGCCCAGGCACGGGGCGGGAATCGCGGACGGCGGCGGGGTGTTCCGGCCTTCGGATCCGCGCGAGCGGACGGCAGGCCCGACGCGTTGTCCCCCCCTGGCGCATCTGGTAGTCATGTGCGTTCCCCTCCGGGTGACGGCCCCCGGGGGCACCGCAAGGAGACGTCATGAAGCAGGTGAACCTCGTCCTCGCGCTCGTCGTCGGCGGCGTGACCGGCTTCTTCGTGAGCCGCGCCACCTCGACGCCGCCGCCTGCGGCTCCGACGCAGGCGCAGGCGCAGCGCCCGGCGCCGCCGCGACCGGTGGAGGACGCCCGCGCGGTCTACCGCGTCCCCGTGGACGACTCGCCGGTGAAGGGCCCGGCCGACGCGCTGGTGACCATCGTCGAGGCCTCCGACTTCCAGTGCCCCTTCTGCAAGCGCGTCGCCCCCACGCTGAAGCAGATCGAGGAGGCGTACCGGGGCAAGGTCCGCTTCGTGTTCAAGCACAACCCGCTCCCGTTCCACGCCGACGCGCTCCCGGCGGCGCTCGCCTCGGAGGAGGCCCGCGTGGAGGGCGGTGACGCGAAGTTCTGGGCGATGCACGACCGGCTCTTCGAGTCGCCGTCGCTCGACGCGGCGAGCCTGGAGGCCGCCGCCCGGGCGGTGGGAGTGGACGTGGCCAAGGTGAAGGAGGCGGTCGCCTCCAAGCGCTGGGAGTCGCGCGTGCGCAGGGACCAGGCGCTCGTCACCGGCCTGGGCGCGAGCGGCACGCCGTCGTTCTTCATCAACGGGCGCAAGCTGGTGGGCGCCCAGCCGTTCGAGCAGTTCAAGACCGTCATCGACGACGAGCTCGCCAAGGCCGAGGGCCTGGTCAAGGCCGGGACCCCCCCGGCCGAGCTGTACGCGAAGATCATGGCCGGCGCCGCGACGGCCCCGGTGTTCGTGCCCGGCACGCCCGGCGCTCCCGCCGCCGGCGCACCCTCGGCCGGGCCCGGCGCGCCGTCCGCCCCACCTGCCCCTCCCCCGCAGGTCTACCGCAAGGTCGAGCTACGGCCCGACGATCCGGTCCGCGGCCCCGCGTCCGCGAAGGTGACCGTGGTCGTCTTCTCGGACTTCCAGTGCCCCTTCTGCGGCCGTGTCGAGCCGACGCTGAAGCGGCTGTCCGACGAGTACGGCCAGGACCTGCGCGTCGTCTGGAAGCACCAGCCACTCGCGATGCACCCCAACGCCATGCCCGCCGCGATCGCCTCCGAGGCGGCGCGCGACCAGGGCAAGTTCTGGCCGATGCACGACAAGCTCTTCGAGCGCCAGCAGCAGCTCTCCGAGGCGACCTACCAGCAGGCCGCCGGGGAGATCGGGCTCGACCTGGGCCGCTTCAAGGCGGCGATCGAGTCCAGGAAGGGTGCGGCGCGGATCGCCGAGGACCAGAAGCTCGCCGGAGAGCTGGGGGTGACCGGGACGCCGACGCTCTTCTTCAACTGCCGGCAGCTGGTGGGTGCGCTCCCCTACGAGACGATGAAGCCCGTGGTCGAGGACGAGCTGCGCAAGGCCGGCGCGCTGCTCAAGGGCGCGGTTCCCGACGCCGGGTTCTACCGGAAGGCCTGCGACGCCAACGTCGCCGCCGCGCCCGCCCCGCCGGCCCCGGTGGCGGAGGCCGCCCCGGGCCACCCCGCCCGGATCGACCTGCGGCCCGACGACCCCGCGCTCGGCGCCGCGAAGGCACCCGTGACGCTGGTGCTCTTCTCCGACTTCCAGTGCCCGTTCTGCTCGCGCCTCGAGCCCACGCTCAAGCAGGTCGAGAAGGACTACGGGAACAAGGTGCGGATCGTGTGGAAGCACCAGCCGCTGCCCTTCCACCAGAACGCCATGCCCGCCGCGCTCGCCGCCGAGGCGGCGCGCGAGCAGGGCAAGTTCTGGCCCATGCACGACAAGCTCTTCGAGAACCAGCAGCAGCTCTCCGACGCCACCTACGAGCGGATCGCCCGCGACGTGGGGCTCGACGTCGGCCGCTGGAAGGCGGCGTACGCGAGCGGCAAGTACCGCTCCCGCGTCGAGGAGGACGCCCGGCTCGCGGCTTCGCTGGGCGTGAACGGAACGCCGACCATGTTCGTGAACGGCGACCAGGTGGTCGGGGCGGTGCCGTTCGAGACGCTGAAGGCGAAGATCGACCAGAAGCTCGCCAGGTGAGCCTCAGCTGGCCCCGAGCCAGGCCGGCCCGAGCGCGCCCGCCAGGGCGCCCGGGCCGCCGCTCTCGTCGCACAGCTCCCAGACCACCACGCCCCCGAGCCCCCTGAACGCCGCCACGCCGACGCGGCGGAACAGCTCCGTGACCCGGCCGTCGCGCCCGAAGCAGGCGACGAGCGACTGCGGCCCGGCGCCGTAGAACCACTTCCCCCGCAGCTCGTCGGGGACCGCCGCCGGATCCAGCTCCAGGCGGCGCACCATGCGCTCCCCTTCCACCGCGGCGAGGAAGGCGGTGAGCGCGTCCTCGGAAAGCGCCACGCCGCTGTTGTAGATGTCGCCCGGCGCGTCGACGGTCCGGGCGGCGCTCACCAGCGCGTCGCGCACCGCCCCCGCCAGCGCGTTCATGCCGGCGGGGACGTCGCCCGCGCGCGCGGCCCGCAGCGCCGCCGCCTCGGCCTGCGGCGGCACCGGGATCTGGAGGGGCTGGCCGATGAAGACCGACCAGGCGTGGGGGAGCGCCGGCGAACCGCGCGCGGCGCGCTCGGCGGCGAGCGCCGCGTCGGCGTGCGCCCGCGCGGACGCCACCCGGGCGGTGCCGCGCGCCGACTCGTTGATCTTCTCCGCGATCGCCACGCGGTTCCGGCCGAACACCTCGTCCTCGATGACGACCACCAGCGGCGCCGCGCCGTGGCTCACGAACAGGCCGGCCTCGAGCCCCTCGCCGCGCGCCCGGGCGAGCGCCCGGGATCGCTCGTCGGCGAGCCGCGCTTCTTTGGCGGTGAGGCGCGCCGTTTGGATCGTGGCCGCTGCGCGCGTGGGCGACTCGGGGGGAACG
>DATIWK010000249.1:0-6672 GCA_035519395.1 Anaeromyxobacteraceae bacterium
CCCTCGGCGGTGTTGAGGCAAGCGGACTTGGCGGAGCGGAGCGCCTCGTCGCGGAGCTTCGCGTCGCGGATGGCAGAGGCGATCACGGCGAGGAGCAGGTCGCGAGCAGCGCAAAGGCGAGGAGGCGGTGGTGAGGGAGGACGGGTGAGGAGGAAGAAGCGGGTTCGAGGTTGGAGTGCATCGTTCGGCTCCTTTCACCCGAGGGAAGGAGCCGAACGATGCACGACAGCGAGGCAAGCGCCGCACCCACTGTCAGCAGAGACGCCATACGACAAGCGCTGTCGCGCCCGGCCCGACACACAGGAGGCAAGCGCAGTGACGGCGAAGCCGGCACGAGCTTGCCCATGCCGGGCGCGACCAGGTCCGCGACCCCGATCGCGAACCCGACCGCGACCGCGACCGCGACCCCGACCGCGACCTCGACCTCGACCACGACCGCGACCACGACCGCGACCCCGACCGCGACCACGACCACGACCACGACCGCGACCGCGACCACGACCACGACCGCGACCACGACCACGGGCCCGGACCGCCTACCCCGCCCCCAGCGCCGCGTCGATCCTGGCCAGCACCCCCGCATCGAGCTTCACGCCCGACGCCCGGGCGTTCTCCTCGACCTGCTCCGGGCGGCTCGCCCCGACGATCGCCGACGCCACCTCGGGGCGGCGCAGCACCCAGGCGAGCGCGAGCTGGGACAGGGTGATGCCCAACTCGCGCGCGATGGGCTCGAGCCGCGCCACGCGGCCGAGCACCTCGTCCCCGAGCCACCGGCCGATGAACCCGCCCATCCGCTCGCTCGTGGCGCGGGAACCCGCGGGCGGCGGCTGGCCCGGCCGGTACTTGCCGGAGAGGACGCCCTGGGCGAGGGGCGAGAAGACGATCTGGGCGATCCGGGCGTCGGCGCAGACCGGGAAGACCTCCTTCTCCGGCTCGCGCCACAGCATCGAGTACTGCGGCTGGCTCGAGGTGAACCGCTCGCCGGGCAGCGCCAGCGCCTCGCGGATCTGCGGCGCCGTCCACTCCGAGAACCCGATGTGCCGCGCCTTCCCGGCCCGCACCGCCTCGGTGAGCGCGCCCAGGGTCTCGGCGAGCGGCGTCTCCGGGTCGAAGCGGTGGCACTGGTAGAGGTCCACGTGGTCCACGCGCAGGCGCCGCAGCGAGGCGTCGAGCTGCTTGCGCACCTGGCCGGCGGAGAGCCCGCGGTCCGTCGGCGACATGGGGAAGTAGAGCTTGGTGGCGAGCACCACCTCGTCGCGGGGCACCCCGGCCAGCACCTCGCCGAGGAAGCTCTCGGCGGCGCCCTGCGCGTACACGTTGGCGGTGTCGATGAAGTTGATGCCCAGGTCGAGGGCGCGGCGCACGCAGGCCTCCGCCTGCGCGCGCGGTACGCCGCCGCCGTAGGTGAGCCAGGAGCCGAGGGCGATCTCCGATACCTCGAGGCCGCTCCAGCCGAGCTTGCGGTAGTTCACGCGCTGCCTCCCGGACGCGAGGCGCCCCGGTGAACGATGGCGCCGGCCCGCCAGTCTTCCCCCGGCGCCCGGCGCTCGCCAGGCTTTCGCGTGACCGGGCCTGGTGACGGGCGGTCGCCGGGCAGGGGTCCCGCCGGCCGCCACGGCGCGCCCAACGCGGACCGCGGCAGGGTAGACTCGGTGCTCCCATGGCGACCAAGAGGAAGACCCCGGGTGGCGGGCGGCGGTCCCCCGCGGCGGGGGCGCGCCGCGGCGCGCCCGCGCGCGGCCGGAAGGGTTCCGGACGCGGCGGCGCGGAGCGGCGGCTCCTCGCGGTGGCGGCCCGGCTCCTCTCCGACGCCGAGCCGGTCACCTTCGCCCAGCTCCAGGCCGAGTTCCCCGGGGACTACGGCGGACGGCCCGACGCCGCCGAGAAGCGGTGGACGCGCGACAAGGAGGCGCTCCAGGCGCTCGGCTTCGCGGTGCGGTTCGTCGAGGGGCTGGACGAGCGCGGCGCCTACACCATCGACCCGACCTCCTGCTACCTCCCCCGCCTCGACCTCACGCCGGAGGAGTCGGCCGTGATCTGGCTCGCCGGCCAGGCCGCGCTGCGGACGGCGCACCCGCTCCGCGACGACCTGGAGACCGCCCTCCGCAAGCTCGTGGCCGGGACCGGGGTGCCGCCCCGCGCCTTCCAGCCGGAGCTGGAGCCCGCGGACGGGGGCGGGCCCTTCCGGGCGCGCCTCGACCTCGTCGCCGACGCCTGCGCCCGGCGGAAGCGCATCTGGATGCGCTACGCGTCCACCTACCGGGGCCATACCGAGCGGCAGGTCGATCCCTGGGGCTACGCCTACCGGCGCGGCGAGTGGATCTTCGTGGGGTGGTGCCACGACCGCCGCTCGCCGCGCATCTTCTACCTGCGCCGCGTGCTGGAGATGCGCCTCGATCCGCGCCGGGCGAAGGGGCCGGACTTCGAGGTGCCGGCCGGGTTCGACGTCCGCGTCTGGTCGCGGCAGGAGCCGTGGGACTGGCGCTTCCACGAGCCGGCGCGCGCCGTGGTCCGGTTCCGGGGGTCGCTGGCGCGCATCGCGGCGAGGCTCCTCCGCGGCGCCGAGGTGACGGCGGAGGGGGAGGGCGCCTGCCGGGCGGCCCTCACGGTGCGCAACCTGGAGGGGCTGGTGCGCCAGGTGCTGGCCTGGGGCCCCGAGGCGGAGATCGTCGAGCCGGACGAGGGGCGCGTGATCGCCCGCGAGATGCTCCGCAAGCTGCGCCCGGTCCGGGCGGCGGCGCGCCAGGAGGCGGTCCGGTGAGCGCCGCGCTCCGGCGGCTTCGCCGCATCCTGCTGGTCATCCCCCACGTCTGGCGCGCCGAGCGCGACGGCAAGCCGGGGCTGTCGCTCCGTCAGGCGATGGCGCTCGGCGGCGCGCGCTCCGAGGAGGAGGTCCGGCGCGACGTCGAGGCGCTGGAGGAGGGCGTCTCGCTCCTCCCCTCCGCCCCCGACACCCTCCACGTCACCGTCGAGGGAGATCGCCTCCGCGTGGACGACGCGATGCGGTTCGCGCGTCCTCCCCCGCTCTCGCTGGCCGAGGGGGCCGTCCTCGCCGCCGCGCTCCGGCCCTTCGAGAGGGACGGCGGGCGGGCGGTGCAGTCGGCGCTCCGCAAGCTCCGGCGCGCCACGCCAGAGCACCTCCGCGCGCAGGCCGACGCGCTGGCGCGCGCCACCGACCTCTCCACCTCGCCGCCGGGCGAGTGGGCGAGCGCCCTCGAGGACGCCATCGCGCGCCGCGTCGAGATCGAGATCGACTACCGCGCCGAGTCCACCGGAACGCTGGCGCGGCGGGTCCTGGAGCCGCGCGTCCTCTTCTCCCGGGACCGCGACTGGTACCTCGCGGCCTGGAACGTGGAGAAGGGCGAGGAGCACCTCTACCGGCTCGACCGGATCGTGGCGGTCAGGCCCGGGGACCGCGTCTTCGGGGAGCACCGCGGGCCGCCGGTCTCGCGCTACGCGCGCGGGCCGCTCTACCTCGACTCCGGACGGGAGCGCCGGGTCCGGATCCGCTTCACCGGCGCGGCGGTCCGCGCCGCCCGGGAGCGCTGGCCGGCGGCCGTCGAGCGGGCGCCGGACGGCAGCGCGACGCTGGAGACGTCCGCGACGCCGGGGAACTACCTCTACGGCTGGGTGCTCGGATTCGGCGGAGACGCCGACATCGTCGCCCCGGCCGACGTGGCGGAGCGCTTCCGGCAACGGGTGGACGCGCTGCGCGCGCTCTACGGATAGGCCGCGCTGCGCCGTGCGCCGCGAGCGGTTCCTGCTATCCTTGCAGCTCCCACGGTTCGGGAAGGAGCAACCCTGGTGGAGACCTTCGTCCTCGGCGATCTCAGCGCACAGCTCGACCGGACCACGCCCGCGGTCCTGCGCGTCCGCATGACCGGCAAGAGCGCCAGCCGCGAGGCGGGGAAGGTCCTCGCCCCGCTCTTCGACGCGACCCTCCGGCACGCCCAGGCGGAGGCCCGCTCCATCGAGCTCCGCTTCGAGACGCTGGAGTACTTCAACTCCTCGACCATCGCCGCGCTCGTCCAGTTCATCCGGGCCACGCAGGCCCACGGGGTGGGGATGCGCGTGGTGTACGACGGCGGCCAGAAGTGGCAGGCGATGAGCTTCGACGCCCTCCGGCGCGCGCTCAGGCCGTTCGAGAGCGGCAGCGGCCCGGTGGTGCAGTTCGTCGCCGAGCCCTGACGGCCGCCCCTCCCCTCGCCGGCGCCTCAGGCCGCGGAGGAGCGGGCTCCCGGCGCCCGGTGCGCCAGGGCGGCGGCGTCGCGCGTCTTGCGGACCAGCATCAGCGTGATGTCGTCGTCCTGCCGCTCCTGGAACGCGGCGATCTCCGCGAAGAGGGCGGCCAGGCCGTCGTCGAGCGGCGTCACCGCCACGCGCGCCAGGGCCTCCGCCAGCCGGCGGTCGCCGTACATCTCCCCGTCCGCGCGCATCGCCTCGGTGGCGCCGTCCGTGTAGAAGAGCGCGACGTCGCCCTCCTCCATGCGGATGAGCTGGTCGGTCACGTTCGCGCCGACGTCGTCCACCACCCCGATCCAGCAGCCCTCGTTGGAGACGGTCTCCACCTCCGCGGTGGCCCGGCGCCAGACCAGCACGTCCTGGTGCTTGCCGGCCACCAGCAGCCCGTCCTCGGCGAGCTGCACCAGGTTGAGCGTCATGTAGCGGGCGGTGCGCAGGCGGGAGATGTTCTCGTTCAGGACGCCGTTCACCGCGCGGAACACGGCCGCCGGGGACAGCTCCCGGTTCTCGCGGGCCAGGGAGAGGATGCTGGTCTGCGTCATCATCATCACCAGCCCCGACTCGACGCCGTGGCCGGAGACGTCGCCGATGGCGATCCAGCTCCGGTCGCCCTCGGGCAGCTCGATGATGTCGTAGTAGTCGCCGCCCACCTCGGCGGCGGGGAGCATGCGCGCCGCGACCTCGTAGGCGCCGATGCGCCGGTTCTCCGGCAGGAGCGCGGTCTGGATGCGCTTGGCGACCTCCATCTCTCCCCAGAGCGCGTCGCGGGCCGCCCGGAGCTCGTGCCGCGACCGGTCCAGGTTGGCGTTGGCCTCCTCCAGCTCGGCCCGCAGCGCGTACTCGTTCCGGATGAGCCGGTGGCGGGCGTAGCTGATGGCCACCGAGATCACCGCGGTCGAGCACAGGAAGTAGAGGTTGGCGACCAGGGTGGGGAGGTGGAACGGCCCGCCGTACAGCGCGTTCAGCGCCGTGTAGACCGCGACCACCGCGACCGCGTTGATGGCGGCGTGGAGGGCGCGCCAGGGCAGCAGCACGCTCACGCCGACGATGACGAGCTGCAGTCCCTCGTGGTACGGCGAGTCGAAGCCGCCGAGGTCCACGGTCATCTTGCTGATCATCACCGCGAAGAGCGCGGTGGTGACGTAGCCGTGCAGGAACGACCAGCGGGTGGGCCGCGTCTTGCGGATGACGAGGAACTGGACGAGCGTCGCCCCGGTCACCACCGCGCGGTAGACCGCGAACCGCGAGAGCAGCTCCGGCGGCATCGTGAAGGAGTCGAGCGCCAGGAACAGCGGGTTGATGGCCAGCGCGAGGGCGCCGACCGTCGCGGACCACGAGTGGATGAGCCCGTCGCAGTAGGCCTTGAACCCGGCGGGCTCGGCGCCGCGGGCGCCGGCGAACATGTCGGCGGGGCGGCTCAGGGGAGCTTCTCCACGCGCAGGAAGAGCTGGCACCCGATCTCGTCGAGCGTCACCGACGCCCGCGCGCCCGGAAGGCCGTCCGCCAGCGCCAGCATGCTGGCCTCGGTGCGGAGGAACAGCGGCCAGTCCAGCCAGTAGTCCATGCAGACGCGGCTCGGGTTGGAGACGTGGAAGTTCCCGACCAGCAAGGACCCGCCGGGCAGGATCAGCTCGAAGCACCGCGCCAGCACCGCACGCGCCACCGGCGGCGTGAGGTAGTCGAAGAGCCCCATCGAGTAGACGAGGTGATGCGTGCCGAGCCGCGCGGCGAGATCGCGCGTGCGGAGCATGGTCCGCACCGAGTCGGCGACGAGCTGCACGCGCAGCGGCGCGCCGAGCGTCGCCTCGATGCGCGCCACCTCGTCGCGGGCGACGTCGAGCGCCTCGACGTCCTGGTCGAGGAGCACGCACTCGGTGACCCGCGCCTCCTCCGCGGTGGTGATCACGTCCCGCAGCTCGCAGGCAGGGCCGGCGGCGACCGACAGGAACCGGAACGGCGCCGCGTCCGGGAAGCGCGAGCGCAGCTCGCGGATGGCACGCGAGACGTACACGCGGCGGAGCCGCACCGCCTCGGCGCCGGGCATCTCCACCGCGTGCTTGTGCAGGAGCTGGTTGAAGACGTACCGGCCCACGTACGCGTTCTCGTAGATGAGCCGCATCATCTCGGCGTCGCCGGCGTACCCGCGGGGCTTCAGGTTGGTGCGCTTGTGGATCTCCGAGCCGAGGATGAAGGGCCAGGCGGCGCGGCGCAGGTAGAACCCGTGCCGCTCGTGCTCCTCCTTGGTGTAGTCCTTCACCAGCGCCTCGAGCTCCGCGTCCGCGGCCGCGAGGTGCCGCATGAAGCGGCGCCCCTCGGTCCGGATGAGCGACGCGTGCGCCTCGGCGGCCACCTCGGGCGGCTCGCCCTGCAGCAGCCGGTCCTGCTCGTCGAAGAACCGCTTGAAGACCCCCAGGTCGTAGAGCGTGCCCA
>DATIWK010000250.1:0-8409 GCA_035519395.1 Anaeromyxobacteraceae bacterium
ACGGGATTCGAACCCGCGACCCTCAGCTTGGGAAGCTGATGCTCTACCAACTGAGCTATTCCCGCGCGATCGAGACGGTTCTGCCGTGAAGGCCGGCGCGAGTCAAGGAGATCGGCCCGCCGTGGGTTCGGCCTGCCACCCTCGGATCGGGGTGACGGGTCGGTGCGGCACCGCGGCCCGGTGCGCGCGTGATGCATGCCGGCTACAACCCGGCGGTGGGGGCCGACCTGAAGGACCGGATCGAGCAGGGCGTCGCCGAGCTGCGGGCGCGGTTCGCGGACCGCATGAAGGCGACCCCGTCGCTCTCCGACCCGATGCCGCAGGGCGAGGGGCCGAGGAACCGGCACGGGATGCCGCGCCTCCCGCCAGGGCAGAACGAGTTCGACAAGCAGGAGTGGCCGGTGCTGGACCTCGGACAGCTGCCCGCCGTCGCGCCGGACCGGTGGCGGCTCACCATCGACGGCGCGGTGGACGCGCCGCTCTCGCTCGGCTGGGGCGAGCTGCTCGACCTGCCGCAGGTGGACCTCGACGCGGACTTCCACTGCGTCACGGGCTGGTCGGTGCTCGACCTCGCGCTCCGCGGCGTGCGCTTCGAGACGGTGGCCGCGCTGGCACGGCCGCGCGCCGACGCGACGCACGTCATGACCCACGCCTCCGACGGCTACTCCACCAACCTGCCGCTCGAGGAGGCGCTCAAACCGGACGTCCTGCTCGTCCACGGCGTCGAGGGCAAGCCGCTCGCACCCGAGCACGGCGGGCCGGTGCGGGTCGTCGTCCCGCAGCTCTGGGCCTGGAAGGGCGCGAAGTGGCTCTCGCGGATCGAGTTCCTCACCCACGACCGGCGGGGATACTGGGAGATCCGCGGCTACTCGAACACCGGATACCCGTGGCGCGACGACCGGATGTGGTGAGGCCCCGGCCGCTCGCCGCCGCGCACGGCGCGGAGGGTGGCGGCGCGACGAGCGGCACGGAGCGAATCGAGATGGACGAGAAGGAACAGCGCATCGTCGACGCCCGCATGAAGCTCCGCGCGCGCTTCCTCGAGAAGATGCGCGGCACGCCGGGCGTCGCCGACGGCCGCCCGCGCGGCTCCGGACCGCCCAACCAGCACGGCATGCCCCGCCTGCCCGTCGGCCAGACCGAGACGGCGAAGTGGCCGGTGCTCGACCTCGGGCACCAGCCCAACCTCCCGCTCGAGCGCTGGCACCTCCGCGTGGACGGCGCCGTGGAGCACCCGCTCGACCTCTCCTGGCAGGACCTCGTCGCCCTCCCGCAGGCCGAGGAGGTCGCCGACTTCCACTGCGTCACGGGCTGGAGCCGCTTCGGCCTCCGGTTCGGCGGCGTGCGGTTCGAGACGCTCGCCGCGGCGGCGTCCCCGCTCCCCGAGGCGTCGCACGTCATGACCCACGGCTTCGACGGCTACACCACCAACCTCCCGCTGGAGGAGGCGCTCAAGGAGGACGTCCTCCTCGTCCACACCGTGGACGGCGCGCCGCTCCCCCAGGAGCATGGCGGCCCCTGCCGCCTCGTGACCCCGCAGCTCTACGCGTGGAAGGGCGCGAAGTGGATCTCGCGGATCGAGTTCCTCGCCGGCGATCGCAAGGGGTACTGGGAGCGGAACGGCTACTCCAACTCCGCCCACCCCTGGCGCAACGACCGCTACGACGAGTGAGGTTCGAGCGGAGGGCGGGGCGGAACGCCCCCCAGTGAGATCGCCGCCTACTTCTTCTTCGCGAACTTCCGGAAGAAGCCGACGATGTCCGCCGTGGCGCCCTTCCAGTCCATCACGGCGGGCACCTCGTCCGCGTCGGGCCCCTCGATCCAGATCCCGCCGCAGGACTCGCAGGTGTCGTAGTGCAGCGAGCGCTTCTCGCCGCCCTCGACCGCGACCAGGTCCACCTGGCACGCCGGGCACAAGCCCGCCATCTCGTCGGCGTTCAGGAAGCCGCCCACCACCGACAGCGCGGGCAGGTTGCCGTGCAGCATGATCTTGTTCAGGTCGGCCACGTCGACCCAGAGCCCGCCGCACTCGGCACAACGCTGGAGCGTGCTCTCCCGGTCGGCGATCTCCGCCATCTCGACGCTGCACCGCGGGCAATCCATGGGAAACGGGTCCTCCTCGGGACCCTTCAGACGGCGAATCAGGAGAGGGGGTTCAAGCGACTGGGCCGGGTTATCCGGTGGGAAGCTGGATCTTAGGCGCAAGGAGCGGCCCCGATCAACGCAGATCGGCGGAGACGTCGCTCCCGGCGGCCCTCGGCCCGGTCGGGGCGGCGGCGCAGGCGTCGCGCAGCGCCGCGATCAGCCGCCGGAGCCGCTCGGCGTGGAGCTTGAGGGCCACCCGGTTGACCACCAGCCGGGCCGTCACCTCCAGCACCGTCTCGTCGACCACCAGGTCGTTCGCCTCGAGGGTCCGGCCGGTCTCGGTGATGTCCACGATGGCGTCGGCGAGGCCGAGCGAGGGCGCGACCTCGATCGAGCCGTGGAGCGGGATGATCTCGGCCGGGACGCCCTTGGCCGCGAAGTGGCGCGCAGCGAGGTTCACGTACTTGGTGGCCACGCGCGGCGCCACCCCCTTCGGCAGCGCCTTCGCGGCCCGGGGACGGGCCACGATCACCTTGCAGCGCCCGATCCCGAGGTCGAGCGGCTCGTAGAGGTCGCGCGGCTCCTCGCGCAGCACGTCGAGGCCGACGATGCCCACCGCGGCGGCGCCGTGCTCGACGTAGCTCGCCACGTCGGCGGCGCGGATGGAGATGAACCGGAGCCCGGCGGCGGGCGCGTCCGCGGCGAGCTTGCGCGTCCCCTCCAGCAGCCGCCGCGGCGACACCCCCACCGCGCGCTCGAACAGCGCCGACGACTCCTCCAGGAGGCGACCCTTGGGGATCGCGACGGTGATCCGGTCCGGCCTGGAGGTCTGCGCTCGAGGGTTCAGGCCTTCACCCGCCGGATCCTCGCGCCGAGCGGCGCGAGCTTCTCCTCGATGCGCTCGTAGCCGCGGTCGAGGTGGTAGACGCGCTGCACCTCCGTCGTCCCGCTGGCGGCCAGCCCCGCCAGCACGAGCGCCGCCGAGGCGCGCAGGTCGGAGGCCATCACCGGCGCCCCGGAGAGCCCGGGGACGCCGCGGACGATGGCCGTCTTCCCGTCGACGGTGATGTCGGCGCCCAGCCGCTGCAGCTCGAGGACGTGCATGAAGCGGTTCTCGAAGACCGTCTCGGTGATGCGGGACGGCCCGCTCGCCAGGCAGAGCAGCACCATCACCTGCGCCTGCATGTCGGTCGGGAAGCCGGGGTGCGGCGCGGTCCTCACGTCGGTGGGGCGCGGCCGCCCGTCGCCCACCACCCGCAGCCCGCCCGGCACCTCGGCCACGTCCGCGCCCACGGCCGAGAGCTTCTCCACCAGCGCCGACAGGTCGCCCGGCCGGCAACCCTTCACCGTGACGTCGTTGCCCGGGAGCGCGCCGGCCACGCAGAAGGTGCCCGCCTCGATGCGGTCGGGGATGACGGCGTGGTCGAGCGGGCGCAGCGCCTCCACCCCCTCGATGCGGATCTCCTCGGTGCCGGCGCCCTCGATGCGCGCTCCGGCCGCCGTGAGGGCGTCGGCGAGGTCCTTCACCTCGGGCTCTCGCGCGCAGTTCCGCAGCACGGTCCGCCCCTCGGCGAGCGACGCCGCCATCATCACGTTCTCGGTGCCGGTGACGGTCTGGCCGTCGAAGGTGAAGGCGGCGCCCCTGAGCCGTCCGCGCGGGACCGACGCCTCCACGTAGCCGTGCTCGAGCCGCAGCTCGGCGCCGAGCGCGGCGAGCCCCTTGAGGTGCTGGTCGATCGGCCGCGCGCCGATGGCGCAGCCGCCCGGGAGCGAGACGCGGGCGCGGCCCCAGCGCGCCACCAGCGGACCGAGCACCACCACGCTCGCCCGCATGGTCCGCACCAGGTCGTACGGCGCCTCGGCCCGGACGTCGCGCGGGACCTTCACCCGCACCGCGATCCGGTCGCCGCTCCGCGCGACCTCGCACCCCATGTGCGCGAGCAGCCGGCCCATGGTGCGGACGTCGGCGAGGTCGGGCACGTTCCGGACGACGTGGTCGCCGTCGGCGAGGAGCGTCGCCGCGATGGCGGGGAGGGCGGCGTTCTTCGCGCCGGAGACGTGGACCGTGCCCCGCAGCGGGACGCCACCGTCGATGAGGATCTTGTCCATTCGTTCCTGGCCGGCGCGCCCGGGATCGGGCGAGCGCTCGCCTGCCGCCCCGGGTCGAGGAGCACGCCTCCAGGTACGGCCGGGCGCGGCGGCGCATTCTATGGCGTGTGCACCGCCGAGGCCAACCCTCGGCCGGACCATCCGGACGGGCGCCGGGCGGCGGCGCTCAGGGCGCCCGGGCGACCGCGTAGCGCGGCAACCCCGCCAGATCGGGGCACCAGCGCGCGCCGTCGAGCCCGGCCTCGGCGCACAGGCGCGGGAGTGCGTCCCTGTGCGTCTCGTGCATCTCGAGGACCAGGGTCCCGCCGGGACACAGCCGCCGTGTCGCGCCGGACACGATCCGCCGCAGGACCTCCAGGCCGTCGGGCCCGCCGTCGAGCGCCAGCCGGGGCTCGCGGCGGACCTCGCGCTGCAGGCTCGCCAGCTCGCCGGAGGGGACGTAGGGCGGGTTCGACACCACCACGTCGAAGCGCGCGCCGGCGGGGACCGCCGCCCAGAGGTCGCCCTCGGCGAAGGCGACCTCGGCGCCGAGCGCCGTCGCGTTGGCCCGCGCGACGGCGAGCGCGTCGGCGGACACGTCGGTCGCGGTGACCTTCGCGCCCCTCCGGCCGAGCGCGAGCGTGACGGCGAGGACGCCGGAGCCGGTGCAGAGGTCGAGCGCGGCGCCGCCCTCCGGCAGCGCCGCGAGCGCCGCCTCGGCCACGAGCTCGGTCTCCGGCCGCGGGACGAGCACGCGGGCGTCCACCTGGAACCGGCGCCCGAAGAACTCCCTCGCTCCCGTCAGGTAGGCGGTCGGCTCGCCCTCGCCGCGGCGGCGGACGAGGTCGCGGTAGGCGGCCAGCTCCGGATCGCCGAGCGGCTTGTCGAAGTCGAGGTAGAGCCGGACGCGGTCGCAGCGGAGCGCGTGCGCGAGGAGGAGCTCGGCGGTGAGGCGCGGGGCGTCGATCCCCTTCTTCGCGAAGAAGTCCTGGGTCCAGGCGAGGAGGCGCAGTGTGGTCCAGTTCTCGGACATGGCCGGTTTCCCGCCCCAGCGGGAGCGGGGGAGAGGGGCTCGCTCATCACCGCCGCCCTCCGCGAGGGGGAGAGGGAGGATTCTACGCCCGCCCCTCCGCCGCACCCGGCCCCGCCTTCGCCGCCTCCCGCAGCGCCTGCGCGGCGAAGAACGTCCGGCAGGCGTCCACCACGTCCTGGACGTCGCCGTCCATCACCGCGGGCAGGTTGTGGCGCGTGTAGTTGACCCGGTGATCGGTGAGCCGGTCCTGGGGGAAGTTGTAGGTGCGGATCTTCTCGGAGCGGTCGCCGGTGCCGACCTGCGACTTGCGCGCGGCGTCGCGCGCGCTCTGCTGCCTCTCCAGCTCCATCTCGAAGAGCTTGGCGCGCAGCATCTTCATGGCCATGTTGCGGTTCTTGAGCTGGCTCTTCTCCTGCTGGCACTTCACCACCAGTCCGGTCGGCTTGTGGGTGAGGCGCACGGCGGAGTCGGTGGTGTTCACCGATTGCCCGCCCGAGCCGGTGGACCGGAAGACGTCCATCTCGATGTCCGACGGGTTGACCTGGATGTCGATGTCCTCGGCCTCGGGCATGACCGAGACCGTCACCGTGGAGGTGTGGATCCGTCCCTGCGCCTCGGTGGCGGGCACCCGCTGCACGCGGTGCACGCCCGACTCGTGCTTGAGCCAGGAGTAGACGGCGTCGCCCGAGACCGTCACGGTCACGTCCTTCACGCCCCCGAGGCTGCCCGGCGAGCTGTCCGCGATCTCGCACCGCCAGCCGCGCCGCTCGGCGTAGCGCAGGTACATGCGCAGCACCTCCGCGGCGAAGAGGCCGGCCTCGTCGCCGCCCGCGCCGGCGCGGACCTCGAGGATGACGTCCTTCTCGTCGTTCGGGTCCTTCGGGACGAGGAACACCTTGAGCTGCTCCTCGGCCGGCTCGATCCCGGGCCGGAGCTGCGCCAGCTCCTCCTTCGCCATCTCCCGCAGCTCGGCGTCCGCCAGGAGCGCCTCGTTGTCGGCGATGTCCTGCACGAGCTTGCGGTAGGCCCGGAGCGCGCTCACGGTCGGCTCGATCGAGGCGCGCTCCTTCGACACCTTGCGGAAGCGGTCGCCGGAGGAGGCGACCGCGGGGTCGGAGAGCAGGTGCGTCAGCTCCTCGAAGCGCTGCTCGATGGCCTCGAGCTTGTTCAGGACCTCGGGGGACAGCATGGGGGAGGGTTCTTAACCGTTTACAGGGCGTCGCGGCAAGCGGTCGTGGCGCCCCCCGCCGCCCCATCCGCTCCGGGCAGAGGCGCCCAGCGACGCGGGGCTTCTCTCCCACCTGGGACCCCCGGTAATCTTCGCCGGTCGGGCGGGTGCGCACGCCCACGGAGGAGACGATGGCGAACGCCCAGGACCCCCGCGGCTGGCTCGACGCCTGCCCCGAGCTGACGCAGTTCTCGTCGGATCCGAAGGTGGCCGCGGCCGTCCAGGCCGGCGACGGCGAGAAGCTCTTCGCGGCGCTCGAGGCGCGGCGCAAGGGGCCGCGTGCCTCGTTCGAGCGCCGGACGCTCGACGCCGTCCTCGGGCGGCGCAGGCTCTTCATCTCGCCGATGAACCAAGGGGCCCCGAAGCTCTTCACCCTCAACGGCGTGGGGTCCCGGATCTACGGGAAGAGCGACCTCGCCGCCGACGGCACCTACGTCGGGACGCTGTTCTTCACCGTCCTCTACCTGCCGGTCTGGCCGCTCGCCCAGTACCTGTGCTGGTCGTCGGGGAGGCAGTACCAGTTCTACGGCAAGGTGCCCCTCTCCCGGACGATGAAGCTCTGGCGCGCGGCGGTGGGCGCGGGGGCGGTGGCGGTGGCCGCCGCCATCGCGCTGGCGGTCTGGTCCGGCTCCCGCGAGGCGCAGGCGTACGTGGTCAACGGGCTCGACGTGCCGGTGGTGGTGAACGGCACGGGCGTCTCCGCCACGGTGGGGCCGGGTACGCGCCTCTCCGTGAAGCTCCCGGTGGGGAAGCAGCGCCTCGAGGCCCTGGCCGGCGGGCGGGTGGTCGAGGCCGTGGACGTGGACGTCCCGCGCTGGACGGACGTCGTCGTCTACAACGTCATCGGGTCGGCGCCCCTCTACGCCGAGGGCTCCTGGTACTTCCCCAAGGGCGACAAGCCCGCGACGACGCCCGACGCGCCCTTCGAGTTCCTCGGCGGCCGGAGCTTCGTCGTCCGCGATCGCGTCCCGTACCGCTTCGTGCCGGCGCCGAAGACCATCCAGATGGACTCCCACGCGAAGCGCGAGCTCCGCTGGGCGGTGGAGGTCATGAAGGGCGGCTGGATGGTGACGGCGAGCGTGCTCGAGAACGACGGCAGGCTGGGAGAGGCGGCGGCGCTCGCGGGGCGGGTGGCGGCGGCGGAACCGGGTGACAAGGACGTCCTGGCCCGGTGGCTGAACCTGGCGCTGGTCGCGGGCGGCCCCGCCGCGGCGGTCGCGCCGGCGAAGGCGATCGCGGAGGCCGCGCCGGGCGACCTCGACGCGCAGCGCGTGTACTCGCACTTCCTCGTCTCCGCCGGCCGCCGCGAGGAGGCGGAGCGGATCTTCGCGGAGCGCGCCGCCAAGGCCCCCGGCGACGCCGACGCCGCCTACCTCCGGGCGCGCGTCGCGGAGCCGGAGGCGGCGATGCAGCAGTTCCAGGCGCTCGCCAGGGAGCACCCCGATGATCCCAGGTTCCGCCGCGGGCTCGCCTGGCAGTACTACTCCGCGCTCCGCTGGACCGACGCGCTGCGCGAGTACGGCGCCGTGGCGCGCATCGCGCCCGACGCGGCGCGGGCCAACACGCAGCCGGTGGCGGCGTCGCTGGTCGCAACCGGCAAGGTCCCCGCGGCACTGGCGCTGGTGGAAAGAGCGGCCTCGTCGTCGCTCGACCTCTCCGTCGCCGTGCTCCACGCCCAGGTGACGCGGCTGGCGCGGGGCGCCCGGGATCCGGGGAGGTACCTCGCCCGGGTGGCGGATCTCCAGAAGACGGACGTCCAGAAGGCCGCGTGGCGCACCTACGCGAGGGTGTGGGGTCACGCCCTGGCGGGAGAGCCGCCGCCCCCCGCGAAGGAGATCGACGCGATCCCGTACCCCATCCAGCGTGAGGCCTGCCGGATCATGGTGGCCGCCGCGGCGGATCCGGCGGCCGGGCTGAAGCTGGCGGCGCCCGCGAACCGCGCGGCGCTCGCGGAGGTGGCCGACACCGTGGCGCT
>DATIWK010000251.1:0-9499 GCA_035519395.1 Anaeromyxobacteraceae bacterium
ACGACGGCGTAGAGGTCGCCGCGCGGCCCGCCGCGCAGATCGGGGAGCCCCTTGCCGCGGAGCCGGAGCTGCACGCCGCTCTGGGCGCCGGCGGGGACCTTCAGCGTCACCGGGCCCTCGAACGTCGGCAGGCGCACCTCGGCCCCGAGCGCCGCCTCGGGCACGGTGACGGGGAGGTCGAGGTAGAGGTCCTTGCCCTCGCGGCGCAGGTGGGGGTGGTCGCGCAGCTTCACCCGGAGGAAGAGGTCGCCGGACGGGCCGCCGTTGGCGCCGCGCCCCCCCTGGCCGGCGAGCCGGATCTGCGAGCCGTCGGCCACGCCCGCGGGGATCTTCACCCGGAGCGTCCGGCCCTCCAGGCGGATCTCGCGCTCGGCGCCCAGCACCGCTTCCCGCAGGGGGATCTCGATCTCCGCCTCGGCGTGCGCGCCGGCCGACGGACCGGTCGCGCGGCGCGCGCGCGTCCGCGGCCGGGCTCCGCCCATCCCGCCGAACAGGTCGCCGAAGATGGTGCCGAAGTCGAACGCGCCGTAGTCGCCCACGTCCACGGTGGAGAAGTCCCCGAAGTCGAAGGGCATGGCGCCGGGCGGAGCGCCCTGGCGCCTCCAGCGGCGGTACTCCTCGGCCCGCTTCTCGTCGAAGCCGCTCCGGAGCGAGTCCGGCCCGAACTCGTCGTAGAGCTTCCGCTTGCTCTCGTCGGAGAGGACCTCGAAGGCCGCGGTGACCTCCTTGAACTTCTCCTCGGCGCCCTTGTTCCCGGGGTTCACGTCCGGGTGGTACTGCTTCGCCAGCCGCCGGTAGGCCTTCTTGATCTGCTCGGTCGAGGCGGTCCGCGGGACGCCCAGGATCTCGTAGAGGTCTCTCTCCGGCACGGAGTGAACCTAACGCCCCGGCGAGCCCCGTCAATTCTGCGGGGGGCGTCGGCCCACCGGAACACCGGCGCGCGCCGGGGGCGACCTCACCGGCTAGAATGCGGGGATGGCCGCTGCGCTCCTCCTCGCCCTCGCCGCCGCGGCGGCGCCCGCGGCCGCCGGCCAGCCGCCGGTGGTGGAGCAGGTGGTGGCGGTGGTGCGGAACCCGGCCGGCTCCCCGCCGCGCGCCGTCACGCTCACGAAGCTCACCGAGGAGGCCCGCATCGCGCTGGTCGGCCGCGGCGCCATCGAGGCGGCGTTCCGCCCGCTCGACCTGGCGGCGCTCCGGGCCGGCCTCGAGTGGCTGGTCAGCCAGATGCTGGTCGCGGACGAGGCCGCCCGGCTCCGCGTGGACGACGTCGATCGCGACGAGGTGCGCGCGGCGGTGCGCCAGTTCCAGGCGCGCTTCCCCGACGCGGCCGCCTACCGCCGGTTCCTGGAGGCGTCCGACCTGCCCGAGGAGGAGCTGGCGGCGACGCTGGCGCGTACGCTACGGGTGAACCACTATCTCGCCACCCGCGTCGGCCGCGCCGCCCACGTCTCCGATCAGGAGGTGGAGCGCTACATCCGCGACCAGGGGCGGGAGGCGACGCCGGCGGTGCGCGAGGCGGTGAGGTCGTACCTCGACGAGCAGAAGCGGCAGGCGCGGGTGACGGAGCTGGTCGCGGAGCTGCGGGGGCGCGCCGAGGTCCGCGTGCTGGCCCCGCTGGCGCATGGGGGCGACGGTGCGTAGGCCGGCCGACGCCGCGCCGCCCGAGCCGCTGCGCTTCCGCCGGATGCGGGAGGAGGACCTCCCTCACGTCGCGGCCATCGAGCGCGACGGGTTCCGGCACCCGTGGTCGGACGACCTGCTCCGCCGCGAGCTGGGCCACGCCTGGTCGGTCACGCTGGTCGCGACCGAGGCGCGGGGCAGGCGCGAGGAGATCGTCGGGTTCGTGGTGTTCTGGCTCGTTCACGACGAGGTTCACGTGCTCAACATCGCCGTGGCCCTGGGCGCCCGGAGACGGGGCGTCGGCCGGGCGCTCATGGAGGAGGCGGCGGCCGAGGGTCGGCGCCGCGGCGCGCGGATCGCGACGCTCGAGGTGCGCCGGTCGAACGCGGCGGCGATCGAGCTGTACCGGGTGCTCGGGTACCGGCAGATCGGGGTGCGTCCGAATTACTACACCGACGAGGGGGAGGACGCGATCGTGATGGTGGCGGACCTGTAGGGGATCCGGGCCGAGGGTCGCGGACGGGGCCGATGACGCGTCGCGTCGCAAGGTGGCCGCGACAGTCACCCCCGGATGATGTAATCAACCGCCCCCCATGCCCTCCTGGTCGCTCGTTCGCTCCGCCCTCTTCCGCCTCGACCCAGAGCGCGCCCACCGGCTCGCCCACGTGGCGCTGAGGGCGGTGGGGCGCTTCGCCCCGCGCATGCGCCACCGGATGCCCGTCCCGGCGAGCCTTCGCGTCCGCTGCCTCGGCCTCGACTTCGACGGGCCGCTCGGCCTCGCCGCCGGGTTCGACAAGGGCGACGTGTCCCTCCCGGGCCTGTTCGCCTTCGGCTTCTCGCACGTCGAGATCGGGACGATCACGCCGCGTCCGCAGGCGGGGAACGACCGGCCCCGCCTGTTTCGTCTCCCGGAGCACCTCGCCCTCATCAACCGGATGGGCTTCAACAACGAGGGGGCGGAGGCCTGCGGCCGGCGGCTGGCGGCGCTCCCCCCGTCGGCGCGGCTCGCCCCCGTGGGGATCAACGTCGGGAAGAACAAGGCGACTCCCAACGAGCGCGCGGCGGAGGACTACGTCGCCTGCATCGACGCGCTCCACCCGTACGCCGACTACCTCGTCGTGAACATCTCCTCGCCCAACACGCCGGGGCTTCGCGCCCTCCAGGAGAAGGACCAGCTCGATGCGCTCCTGCGCGCCTGCGTGCGCCGCGTCGCGGAGCTTGCGCCGGGGAAGCCGCTGCTCGTGAAGCTCGCCCCGGACCTCGCGCCCGAGGCGATCGACGAGGCCGTGGACGTCGCCGTCGCCGCCGGCGTGTCGGGAATCATCGCGACCAACACCACCGTCTCGCGCTCCGGCGTGGAGCGCCACCCGCTCGCCAAGGAGGCCGGCGGCCTCTCCGGCGCACCGCTCGAGCGGCTCGCGACCGCCGTCGTGCGCCGGGTGGCGTCGCGGGCCGCGGGGCGCGTGCCGGTGGTCGGTTGCGGCGGGATCCTGTCCGCGGAGGACGCGTACGCGAAGATCCGGGCCGGCGCGGCGCTGCTGCAGGCCTACACCGGGCTCGTCTACCAGGGGCCCGCGTTCGTCCGGCGGGTGAACGAGGGGCTCGTCGAGCTCCTCCGAAAGGACGGGTTCTCCACCCTGACTGAGGCTGTCGGTGCCGATCTCGAGGGGAGGAAGGCTCCGTGAGGGGCGATCCCTTGCCCGGTCGCTTGAGGCACGGACCCGAAAGGGCAGGTTGCCACGGCCCGGCCAGGATCCAGTCATACCGGGTCTCGGGTGACGCGCCGCGTTGGGGAGTTTGACTGGGATGACGCGACGCGTTACGAACTGGGCGACGGAATCTTTCCGTCCAGCGAGCGAGCGTAACCGGGAGGTTACCCAATGGCCGTAGCGAAGACGACGGAGCAGACGCGCGCCCTCCGGATGCCGGAGTTCCTGCGCGAGCCGTTCGAGGCCGCGCAGCAGCGGCTCGAGCAGTTCGAGGGCGAGGCGCAGAAGCTGTTCAGGGATCTCATGGACAGGGGACGTGCGAGCCGGAAGGACATCGAGCAGATGGTGCACAAGCTGTCGAGGCAGGACTGGACGTTCCCCGAGGTGAAGCATCAGCTCACGAAGCTGCGGGAGCAAGGCGTGGAGCGTGCGGCCGAGTGGCGTGGAAAGGCGGAGAGCTTCCGGTCAGAAGCGCTGGACCGCCTTGTCGAGCTCCAGGGGAAGGCGGTGGCCTTCCTGGGCGTCGCCACCCGCGAGCAGGTGGAGGAGCTGTCGAAGGAGCTCGACCGGCTCGCGAAGCGGTTCGAGACCGCGCAGAAGGGGCGGAAGCCCGGCGCCCGGAAGACCTCCAGGCCCAGCGAGGGGAACTAGCCATGCCCGACATCCAGACCCTCTTCAAGGAGGCGTGGTCGCAGGCCCTCGCCGGCGTGAACGCGGCGGAGCAGGAGGCGGAGAAGGTCTTCACGCGCCTCGCCGACGTGGCCGGGTTCTCCCCGGAGGACGTGAAGCGTCACGCGCGCGAGTTCGGCGAGCGGCTCCAGGCCCAGCGGCGCGAGATCGAGAAGGCCATCGACGACGCCGTGCGGCGGGCCGCGAACCGGTTCCGCATCCCCACCAAGGAGGACCTCGACGTGCTCCAGAAGCGGCTCGACCACGTCTCGAAGCGCGTGGACGCCCTCTCGCGCGAGAGGAGCGCCTAGCGGTGCCGGGGCCGACGCTCAGGGGGCTCGCGGGAGCCGCGCTCGCCGTCGGCGGATTCGCCGCGGCGCTCGCCGTCCCGCGCCCGCTGGACGACGGCCCTCGCCCGATGGCCCCTGCCGAGCGCGAGCCTCCCGTCTGCGCGCTGGACCGTCCCTGCGTCGACGCCCGCCGGGAGGCGTGGGTGGAGCGCGTCGACGGGCAGCTGGCGGCGCGGCTGCCCGGCGCCGACGACGCCGAGCGCTTCCACCTGGCGGAGACCATCGTCGCGGAGGCGCAGGCGGCGAGGATCGACCCGCTGCTCGTCCTCGCCATCGTCGAGGTCGAGTCGGCCTTCGACACCCGCGCCCTGAGCGGCGCGGGGGCACGGGGGCTCATGCAGCTCATGCCCTCGACGATGCGCAGCGAGGAGCAGCGCTCCGGCCTCGCGCCCGGCGATCCGCACGATCCGGTGGCGAACGTGCAGGCGGGCATCCGCTACTTCCGGCGCCTGCTCGACGTGTTCGGGCGCGAGGACGTGGCGCTCATGGCCTACAACGCCGGACCCAACCAGATCCTCGGCTACCTGCGGGAAGGCCGGGTGCCCGACATCTTCCGCGCCTACCCGCGCCGGGTGAAGGCCGAGCTGCGCCGCCTGCGGCGCAGCCTCGGCGTCGAGCCGGCGCCGGCGGTGGCCGACGTCGCCGTCCCGACCGTGTTCCAGTAGGTGGAGCGGAAGGCCAGCCGGAGGAGGCTGGCCCCCCTCCAGCCCGGAGGTCGTGGAGAGTCCGAGGGCAAGCTGGAGCGACCAGGGGTCCGGGGGGCGCTCAGCCCCCCGGAATGACGACGCGGCGGTTTCGCGTTAGACCTGCCGCCATGCGGGTGACGGAGATCTTCTTCAGCATCCAGGGGGAGGGGACGCGGGCCGGGCGCCCGTGCGTCTTCGTCCGGTTCACCGGCTGCGACCTGCGCTGCGGGTACTGCGACACCGCCTACGCGTTCCACGGTGGCCTCGACATGTCGCGCGAGGAGATCCTCGGGGCGGTCGCCCGCCACCCGGCGCGGTTCGTGTGCCTGACCGGCGGCGAGCCGCTGCTCCAGCGGGAGCTCCCGGACCTGGTGCGAGAGCTGCTTTCCCGCGGGTACGAGGTCGCGATCGAGACGCACGGGCAGCGCCCTCTCGGCGAGATCCCGCGCGAGGCCATCCGCATCGTGGACGTGAAGACGCCGGGCTCCGGCGAGCTCACCACCGACTTCGCCTACCTCGACGCCCTCGCCCCGCACGACGAGGTGAAGTTCGTCGTCTGCTCCGAGGAGGACTTCCGCTGGTCGCGCGAGGTGGTGAAGCGCCACCGGCTGGAGGGGCGCGTGCACGTGCTCTTCAGCCCGGTGTGGGGGCGTGTGGAACCGCGCGACCTCGCCCGCTGGTTGCTGGAGGCGGGCCTCGACGCGCGCCTCTCCCTGCAGATCCACAAGGTGATCTGGGGCGCGGAGACCCGCGGCGTGTGACGGCGGGCCGCCTCGCGGCGCGGGAAGCGGGCTGGGGGGGAGGTGTCAGCCCGGAATACCTTCACCGTGCCGTGCGTCCATGCCGGTGGATCGCGCCCAGCCCGTTCTTGACGCGGCATGCCGGGCGGGGCTACCAAGGCGAAAGGATGCGCGCACTTGCACTCGCCCTCGCGGCGGCAGCGCTCGGCTCGGCCGGCCCGGCCACCGCGGGTCCGTCGATCACGCTCAACGGCGTCAGCATCGACGGCGTCACCAAGCAGCGCTTCGAGAACTGCACGGTCGTCATCGACGCGCTGGGCAACGTTCACATCGAGGCGAAGGGCTACGCGGTGAAGGCCGCCGAGGCCCCGCCGCCGCAGGCCGGAAGCGGCGCCGGGCTCGGCCCGGCGGCGCCGCCCCCGTACTCGCCCGCGGCGGCGCTTCCCCCCTCGCCCTACGCCCCAGCCCCCGCGCCTCCCGCCACCACCGGTGGGCGCACCGCGACGGCCGCGGCGTCCGCCGTCCCCGGACGCATCTCGCGCCGCTACTTCCTGGCCACCGAGCAGACGGTCCCCGGCGGCGCGCAGTTCGACGTCGCCATCTTCATCAACGCGCAGTGGATCCGCGAGGTGAAGTCCGCCGAGCCGCAGGTGGTGATGGAGATCACCAAGTACCTCCACCCCGGGCCCAACAAGGTGGTGCTGGCGGCGACCAAGAGGCTGGCAGGCGGCGGCGATCGCAAGTACTACACCCGCGACGTGTCGCTCAAGGTCGTGATCGGCGAGGGAAACGTCGGCGGCGACCACGTGATGATCGACAACCCGCTGCTGGAGATGACCCGCACCGCGGCCGAGACCGAGGACCGGACCGAGGAGTACGTCCTCGAGGCACGGTAGGAGCCCGCTTGTTCCGTCCCGAGCCCAGCATCGCCTTCGTCCCCGCCTCGCGGGAGAGCGTCGTCGCGGTGGTGGAGAGCATCAACCAGCCGCAGGTGCAGATCCCCGGGAAGCCCGCGCAGGCGACCTTCGGGCACCTGGTCGGGATCCGGAACGGGAACCAGACGTTCTCCATCTACGTCGGGCTGCACCTCCCCAAGACCGGCGAGAACGTCGTCTACGTCCACGACAAGCGGCAGCTGACCGCGGAGGAGTACCGCGAGGTGGAGGTCGAGGGGCTGCACTTCCTCGAGTCCATGGGCTTCATGCTCGACAACCTCAACTTCCGCAGCCTCCAGCCGCAGGCCCAGGACGAGATGCTGAAGCGCATCTCGCTCTTCGCGCCGCCGCGCGCGCACACGCCCGTCCCCGGCGCCGGCGGGCCGGCCGCGCCCGCCTCCGAGGCGACGCGCATCGCGCGCCTGCTCGCGTCCTTCTGAACATGCGCGGACGTCACGCCGGCATCCTCCTCGCCGCGGTGGCGCTGGCCTGCGCCCACGGCCTGAGCCGCAAGGACCGCCAGGGTGCCGACGTCCACCACGATCTCGGCGTCGAGGCCATCCGCAACGGCCGCGCTCCCGATGCGCTCCACGAGTTCGACGAGGCGATCCGGCTCGACCCGCAGTTCGCCGAGGCGCACCGGGGTCGCGGGCTCGTGCTCGAGTTCGGATTCGGCAAGCTCCCCGAGGCGGAGGCGGAGTACCGCAAGGCCCTGGAGCTGAAGCCGGCCTACCCGGAGGCGCAGAACGACCTCGGCCAGCTCCTGGCCAAGACCGGCCGGGCCCCCGAGGCGCTGGCGCACTTCGACGACGCGCTCGGGGACATGCTCTACCGGGAGCCCTGGGTGGCCCGCTGCAACAAGGGGCAGGTGCTCTGGCGCCTCGGGCGCCGCGAGGAGGGGCTCGCCGAGATGCACGCCTGCCTCAAGATCGCGCCGAGCTACTGCGCCGGCCACCGCGCCCTGGGGCTGGTCCAGCTCGAGGCGGGCAGGATGAAGGAGGCGGTGGACGAGCTCACCGCGTACGCGCGCCTCTGCGACCACGAGGCCGACGCGCACTACCAGCTCGGGCTCGCGCGGATGAAGGAGGGCGACCTCCAGCAGGCGCGCGACTCGTTCCAGCGGTGCGAGCAGCTCGGCGGCACCAGCCCGGTCGGGGACGAGTGCCGGCGCAGCCGGGAGCTGCTCCAGTAGGCGACGCGTGGACGCGCTCGGGACCGACCGCGCCGGCGCGCTGGCCTCCTTCGGACGGTGGCTGGTACGTGAACGGGAGCTGCGCGGCCTGGCCCGCGACGAGATCGTGCGCGCCACCAAGCTCGCGCCGGGCGTGGTGGAGGCGCTCGAGTCCGGCGAGGAGCCGCGCATGCCGCCGCGCGCCTACGCGGTCGGGTACCTGCGGGCCTACGCCGGCGCGGCCGGGCTCGACGCGGACGAGGTGGTGCTCCGGTACGAGGAGGCCGCGGGGAGGCCGGAGGGTCCGGCCCGCAGCCGGCGGCGCGCCCGGATCGCGGTGCCCCTCCTGGTCGCCGCCGCGGCCGCCGCGATCGCCGCCTGCGCCTTCCTGCTGCTGCGGCGGTAGCGGGCAGGGGCGCTGGCGCGCGCCGCGCGGAACGGGTACGAACGAGGCCGTGCCGGCCCGATCGAAGCTCCGCGCCGTGGTCCTCCGCGCGGTGGACTACGGCGAGTCGGATCGCGTGGTGTCGCTCCTCTCGCGCGAGCGCGGCAAGGTCTCGGCCTTCGCGCGCGGGGCCCGTGTCTCGCGCAGGCGCTTCGGCGGGGCGCTCCAGCCCTTCACGCTCCTGGCCGCGGAGGTGCGCGAGCGCTCCGGCTCGGAGCTGCTCGGCCTGGACAGCGTCTCGGTCGAGCGCGGCTTCGGGGGCATCCGGGCCGACCTCGCCCGGATCGCCTGCGCCGGCTACGCGGCCGAGCTGGCGCGCGAGCTGGTCCGCGATCACGAGCCGCACCAGGAGCTCTTCGACCTGGTGGTCGAGTACCTCTCCGCCCTGGACGCCGCCCCGGCGCGCCCCGCCGCGCTCCGCGCCTTCGAGCTGGGCGCGCTCCGGGCCGCGGGGTTCATGCCGCGGCTCGACGCCTGCGTCCGGTGCGGCGGTCCGCTCCGCGTCCCGGTGCGGTTCGATCCGGCGGCGGGCGGCGCCCTCTGCGACGGGTGCTCGCCGCAGGCGGCGCCGGGCTGGACGGCGCTGTCGCCGGGAACCGCCGAGGCGCTGGCGCGGCTGCAGGCGGGCGGGCTCGCCGCCGCGGCTTCCGAGCCGCTCGCGCCTCCGGCGGGCCGCGAGGCGCGCGACGCGCTGTCCCGGTTCATCGAGCACCTCCTCGGCCACCCGCTCGCCAGCCGCAGGTTCCTCGACGAGATCGGGGGCGCGCTCGCCGGCTGAGCGTTCGTTTCCGTTTGACCGGCGGGGGGTTGCAGCCTACGGTGCCGGTTCCCGGTGTCTGGCCGCTCCGCCGCCGGCGGGGCGAGGAGTGACGCGCGTGTACTTCCAGGACCTCATCCTGAAGCTCCAGTCGTACTGGGCGAGCAGGGGCTGCATCCTCGCCCAGGGATACGACCAGGAGGTCGGCGCCGGCACCATGAACCCGGCCACGTTCCTGCGCGTGCTCGGCCCCGAGCCCTGGAACGTCGCCTACGTCGAGCCCTCGCGGCGCCCCGCCGACGGCCGCTTCGGCGAGAACCCGAACCGCCTGTTTCAGCACCACCAGTTCCAGGTGATCATGAAGCCGGCCCCCAAGAACACGCAGGAGCTCTACCTCGAGTCGATTCACAAGATCGG
>DATIWK010000252.1:0-50825 GCA_035519395.1 Anaeromyxobacteraceae bacterium
ACGACGGCGGCCGGGCCGCCGACGACCGTCGCGCCGGTGGACGTGGAGGCGGTCCTCGGCAGGTGGCGGGCGCGCAGGAGCGCACCGGCCGGCCGGCCGTGAGGCCGCGCGCGCCCGCCCGCCACCCACGGCCCCAGGAGAGACTCGCGCGGGAGGCCCCCTTCGCGGCATAGTCCGCGGAGGTCGAACCGACATCGAGCCGCGGGGGCGAGCGGGCGCGTCGACGCCCCGCGCCGCCCGGGAAGGAGCGGACATGGCTGGGGTGTACAAGAAGGTCGAGGTGGTGGGGACGTCCACGGTCAGCTTCACCGACGCCACCCGGGTGGCCGTGGAGGAGGCCGGCAAGACGATCCGGCACATGAACTGGTTCGAGGTGGTGGAGCAGCGGGGCGCGATCAAGGACGGGAAGGTCCTCGAATACCAGGTCACCCTGAACATCGGGTTCAAGATAGAGCACTAGCGCCGCCGCGCTGGCCGGCGGGTGGCACCCGCCGGTAAGCTGGCGCGCCATGCTCCCGGAACGCACGGACGTCCTCGTCGTCGGAGGAGGGATCGTCGGCCTCACGGTCGCGCGGGAGCTCCGGGCGCGCGGGCGCGAGGTGGTGGTGCTGGAGAAGGAGGCGGAGCTCGGACGGCACGCCTCCGGCCGGAACAGCGGCGTCCTGCACGCGGGGATCTACTACGCCCCCGACACGGTGAAGGCGAGGACCTGTCTCGCCGGGAACCGGCTCATGAAGGCCTACTGCCGCGAGCGCGGTCTGCCGCTGCTCGAGGGCGGGAAGGTGATCGTGGCGCGCAGCGAGGCCGAGCTGCCCGTCCTCGACGAGCTGCACCGGCGCGCCACGGCGAACGGCGCGCGCGTCGAGATGGTGGATGCCCGGCAGCTCGCCGAGATCGAGCCGATGGCGCGGACGGTGGAGCGCGCGCTCCTCTCGCACGAGACCGCCGTCGTCGATCCCCGGGTGGTCCTCGCGGCGCTCCGCGCCGATCTCGAGCGCGACGGCGTGCGCATCGCGACCGGGTGCCGCTTCCTCCGGCTGGCGGGGCCCTCCGCGGCCGAGACCACCCTGGGCCGGATCGGCTTCGGCCGGCTCCTCAACGCCGCCGGGGCGCGCTGCGGCGAGGTCGCCCGCGTGTTCGGCGTGGCGGGCCACCTGCGGCTCATCCCCTTCAAGGGCATCTACCGCAAGCTGAGGCCCGGGGCCCGCTTCCCGGTGAACGGCAACATCTACCCGGTGCCGGACATCCGCAATCCGTTCCTGGGGGTGCACTTCACCCGGAGCGTGCACGGGGACGTCTACCTCGGGCCGACCGCCATCCCGGCGCTCGGGCCCGAGAACTACGGGCTCCTCCGCGGCGCCGAGGGGGCGCTGCGGATCCTGGCCGAGGACGCCGCGCTCTTCGTCGCGAACCCCAAGTTCCGCCAGGTGGCGCTCACCGAGCCGCGCAAGTACCTGGCGCACTACTTCCACCGCGACGCGGCACTCCTGGTGAAGACCTACGATCCCGGCCTCTTCGCGCGCGCGGACAAGGTCGGGATCCGGCCCCAGCTCGTGGACTGGCGGACCAAGGAGCTGGTGATGGATTTCCTCGTCGAGGCGCGGGACGGGTCGGTCCACGTGCTGAACCCGATCTCGCCGGCGTTCACCAGCTCCATGGACCTGGCGCGGACCATCGTGCGGGATCACTTCGGGTCCTGAGGGGCGCTGGCGAGGCCCTTGCATTGGAGCCCCCCAGCAAGATGGCTGGCGCGAACCCCGCGGAAGCGCGCCGGGCGTGTCGAACGGGACGCGGGTCGCGTGTCCGGACCGCCACGGAGGGACGCCATGTCCACGAGGATCGCCGGCTGGGGCATCTTGATCGCGCTTTCGCTGGCAGGGCCGGCCGGGGCACGTGCGGAGGATCGCGTCGTGGCAGCGCAGGCCTCGGTGCGTGGCCTCGCGCTGGAGGACGCGACGCTGGAGGACGCGCGCGCCGCGCTCGGGCCCGCGGCGCTCCGCCACAACGGCGGGGAGGGCAGCGCCAGCGCCTGGTACGTTTGCTACGCCGGACCGGACGGCACCACGCTCGTGCTCGAGTCGCAGGCCGAGACGGGCGGCGGCGTGGCCCTCACCTCGTTCCAGCTCCTCTCGCGCGCCGACCTGGCCGACACCTCGGGCGACCCGGACGCGCTGGGACCGCTCCCGCTGGCGGGTGCCTGCACCGCGCTCCCCACGCTCGGGCGCGCAGCCGCCACCGACGGCGGCCTGCGGCTCGGGATGGATCGTGCCGCGGTCGAGGAACTCCTCGGCGCGCCGGCGGAGGCCGGCGCCGACCGGCTCGTCTACGTCATGGAGACGCGTGTGCCCATGACCGCGGAGGAGGCCGCGGAGCAGGGCGCCACCGAGGATCCGCGCTGGTACCGCTGGCGCACCGTCCGGGTCGAGCTGGAGCGCGGCCGGGTGGTCGCGATCCGGGTCGTCGGCCTCACCTGCTGACCCGGGCTCCGTTCCGGCCGCTCCTCATTGCCGCCGCGTCTCGCCGCGGAGGTAGGCGAGGAGCCCGGCGATCTCGTCGTCGGTCGCGTCCGGGCTCGCGCGCATCAGGCCCGTTCCCTTGCGCACCCGCTCGGCGAACTCGGCGGCGCGGAACAGGATGGGGCGGTCGATCAGGTTCGGCCCCGGCTTCGCGCCGTGCGCGCCGTCGCCGTGGCAGACCAGGCAGCGAGCGTCGTAGGTCTCCCGCCCCAGCCGGACGTCGCCGTCCGCGAACGGGCCGTCCGGCTGCGGCGCGAGGGCCGCTTCGGCCTCCGCCGCGGGGACGGACGGGGTGGCGTCGGGCCCGGCGTCGGGGCCGGCGACGGATGCGAGGTGGCGCGCCAGCGGCTCCACCTCGGCCTCGTCGACCGGCGCGCCCCAGCCGCGCATCTTCTCGACGGTCCGCTTCCACTGCGCCGCGGTGAGGCGCTGCTGGGAGAGCATGTCGCGGCCGTGGCAGGACTGGCACGCCTCGACGATCACCTGCTCGGGCGACGCGTCCGCCGCGCCGATGGCCGCGGGACCGGGCTCGGGCGAGGTTGCGGGGCCGGACGAGGCCACGGGCTCGGGCGAGTGGGCCGGCTCCGGCGGACGCGGTGCGGGGGCGCTCTGGCACCCGGCCAGCAGGAGCAGCGCCAGCGCCCGGCGGAAGGCGATGCCGGCGGCGCTCACGACGCGACCTCGAAGGAGACGGCGTGCCAGCCGTTCCAGAAGTAACCGCTCGGGTTCCAGACCGCGTCCCGGGGCTGGGTGCTGCCCGCGGCGTCGGTGGCGCGGACGGCGACGCGCCAGATCCCCGGCTTCGCCGCGATCCGGTGACGCCACACCTGCCAGCGCCCGGCGCCAGCCGGCCCGTCGAGGGCCGCGCGCGCCCACGTCTGGCCGCCGTCGAGCGTCACCTCGACTCGCGCGATGGGCGCCGCGCCGGAGAAGGCGACGCCGGCCAGCGCGATCGCTCCGGCGCGGAGCCGTGCGCCCTCGCCCGGGCGTGCCACCACCGACTTCACGGGAAAGACCGTGAGCGGCCTCATGTCGGCGGCGGGCACGGTCGCGCCGGGCGCCACCGGCTGGACGGGCATGCGATACGCGGTCTCCATGTAGAAGCCCCTCGCCTCCTGCTCGACCACGCGGACGGATCTCAGCCACTTCATCCAGTGGTCGCCCGCCCAGCCCGGCACCACCAGCCGGAAGGGCGCACCGTGCGCGAGCGTGAGCGGCGCGCCGTTCATGGCCCAGGCGACGAGCGTCGTCGGGTCGAGCGCTCGCTCGAGCGGGATGGAGCGGAGGAACCTCGGCACGGTCGGCATGGGCGGCTCGTCCCAGCCCGCCAGCTCCACGTGCGCGGCGCCCGGGGGAATGCCGGCGCGCCGGAGGAGGTCCGCGAGGCGGACTCCGGTCCAGGTCGCCTGGCCCATGGCGCCGTGCACCCACTGCACGCCGGGCACGCGGGGGCGCTGCAGCGCCCGGCCGTTCCCGGCGCACTGCAGGACCGCCGTGAGGGTCACCTTCTCGAACCCCGCGAGGTCGGGGAGCGCGAGGATGAGCCCCTGGGTCCCGTCGATGCGCAGGGTCCGGTGCGGATCCAGCGCCGGAGCGCCGAAGTGGCTCCGGACGAAGAAGACGTCGGTCGGCGTGATCGGGCGGTCGAACCACTCGAGTGGGGTGGCGAGGTCCTGGGGCCGGAGGACGTGGCCGAGCAGGACCGGCTCGGGGGTCTACCCAGCGGCCGCACCGCCGAGGCTCGGGACGGCCGCCGCCGCTGCTGCGACGGCGCTGGCGCGGAGGAAGTCGCGGCGCTTCATCGAGCCTCCCGGGCTGTCTCCGGGTTCACTGCTCCGGGGCGGAGAGAGGCGAAACGCTCCGCGTGGGGCAGGGGGCTCGCGGCCGAGGTCGCGCGACGACACTGTGGGCGCGCGCCGGCACCGGCGTCGCCCGGCGAGCGTGACGCGCCTCACACGCCCGGCACGACGCTGTACGTGAACGGCGGCGACTCCTGGCGTGCCGCCGTTTCACGGCGAGGCCGAAGTCCCTGGAACGTGGGGCGCCCGCGCGTGCCGCGGATTCACGCCGCACCGCGCCGGCCCTTTGGCGATTCCGCCCGTGAATACGGCAGGATGCTTGCACCGTCTTCCAGGCATGAACGCGACGACCCCGACCCCCCGCGCCCTCCTCGTCGACGACGATCCCGTGGTGCTCCGCCTCCTCGGCCACGCGCTCCAGGCCCGCGGGTTCGAGCTGAGCGCCTCCACCGACGCGGCCGGAGGGATCGAGCTGCTCGTCGAGGAGCTGCTCCACCTCGACGTGCTCGTCATCGACCTCGACCTGCCCGGACGCGACGGCTGGTCCATCCTCCGCCTGGTGAGGGACGCGGGCGGCGAGCGCGACCTCGGCATCGTGGTGCTCGTGCGGGATCTCGAGGACTCCGCCCGGCTGCGCCTCATCGCCGCCGGCGCCGACGCGGTCGTGGATCGCGCCGCGGGCCCCGAGGCCGCCGCCGCCGCCGCCGCGCGCGTCGCCACCGCGCGCCGCAGCTCCTCCGCGCCCGAGCACGCGCCCCGGACCCCGTTCCTCCGCTGGCCGCGGCTGGCCCTTCCGGCGCTCGCGATGGCGAGCTAGGCAACGACGGCGCGGACCGGCTCACGTCTCCCCGATCCGGAGCGGCCGCGCCAGGATGTCCTCGATGACCGCGAGCGGGACCGGCTTCGCGAGGTGCAGGTCGAACCCCGCCTCGAGGGCGCGCCGCTGGTCGTCCGGCAGCGCGTAGCCGCTCACCGCCACCAGGGTCGCGGTGGCGACCGCCGGGTCGGCGCGGAGCGCCCGGGCGACCTCGTAGCCGTCGAGCTCGGGTAGCCCCAGATCGCACAGGACCACATCGGGGTGGAAGGCCCGGGCCCGGGCGATCGCGGTGCGGCCGTCGGCGGCGACGTCCACCTCGTGCCCCGACATCTCCAGCATCTCGCGGAGCGTCTGGGCGGCGTCGGGGTTGTCCTCCACCACCAGGACGCGCCGGTGCACCGCTGCCGCGCCCGGCGCCGGCGTGGGTGCGGGAACGAGCGCCGGCGCGTCGACGAAGGGAAGGGTCACCTCCACCTCCGCGCCCCGCCCCAGGCCCTCGCTGCGCGCCGTCGCCGTTCCACCATGGAGCTCGGCGAACCCCTTCACCAGCGCGAGGCCGAGCCCCAGGCCGCCGGCGCTCCGATGGAGGCTGTCGTCCGCCTGCGTGAAGGGTTCGAAGATCCGGTCCAGCAGGTGGGGGGCGATGCCGACGCCCGTGTCGCGGACGCGGATGGCGGCGCGGCCGCCGCTCCGCTCGACCGCGAGGCGCACGGCGCCGCCGGACGGGGTGAACTTGGCGGCGTTCTGGAGGAGGTTGCCGACGATCTGCGCCAGCCGGGTGGGGTCCGCGTCCACCGTCAGCGGCGCTCCCCCGAGCTGGACGTCGAAGGCGAGGCCGCGCCGCTGGAAGAGGGGCCGGTGGTCCTCGGCCGTGCGCCGCACCACCGCCTGGAGGTCCACGCGGGTGCGGTGGAGCTGGACCTTGCCGCGCGAGATGCGCGTCACGTCGAGGAGATCGTCCACCAGGCGCGTGAGGTGGTCGAGCTGCCGGCCGATCACCGCGCGCGCGGCCGCCGCCTGATCGCCGCCCGGCGGCGCCCGCTCCGCGATCTGGAGGGCGTTGAGGATGGGCGCCAGGGGGTTGCGCAGCTCGTGCGAGAGGACGCCCAGGAAGTCGTTCTTGCGCCGCGCTTCCTCCTGCAGGCGGCTGTTCGCGCGCTCCAGCTCGGCGGTCCGCTCGCGGATCCGCTCGTCGAGGGCGTCGCGGGACCTTCGCAGCTCCTTCTCCATCTCCTTGCGCTCGGTGATGTCGGTGATGACGCCGAGCAGGTAGCGCCGGCCGGTGGGGTCCCGGTGGAGCGTCTTGCGGGTGAGGATGACGTGGGGCCGGCCGGCGGCGTCGGTGAAGGCCTCCTCGTTCTCGTTCAGCACGCCGGAGCGGAACACCGCGTCGTCCTTGGCCCAGAAGACGTCGGCCTCCTCGCGCGGGAAGAAGTCGTAGTCCGACTTGCCGAGCAGCTCCTCGCGGGGGTGACCCATGAACGCGCAGAAGAGGTCGTTGAGGAGCACCCATCGGTGCTGCTCGTCCTTCACGAACACCGGGTTCGGGAGCGCGTCGAGCAGCGCCTCCATGAAGAGGCGGGTGCGCCCGGACGCCGGACCGGAGCGCGCGGCGCGGTCGGCCCTGCGCGGGCGCAGCCACGACATGCAAGAGCCGTAGCGCATCTCGACACCCTCGCGAGCGGGCGCATTCGGGGCGCACCGGCCGGGGGTGCTTCCGGCCCGGAAAACGCCGGTGGGAGCGGCCGCCGGGAGCGCGGACCGGGGCTCAGACGTTGACGTGCACGACCTTCGCGGGCGGGAAGCCGTTGAAGTACGTGGACGAGGCGTGGCTGTAGGCGCCGATGTCCTCGCTGTAGAGCAGCTCCCCCAGCTGGAGGTCGTAGGGCAGCTCCTCGGTCAGCGAGATCACGTCGAGCGCGTCGCAGGTCGGCCCGAACACCGAGCACACCTGCTTCGCGCCGTCCCGGAACGCCTTGAAGTGGTAGTGGCAGTGGTCGAAGATCACGCCCGAGAACGTGTGGTAAACGCCGTCGTTCACGTAGTAGCAGAGCTTCCCGTCGCGCACCGCCTTGCCGATGATCGTCGAGACGGCCGTTCCGGCGGTGGCCACCATGAAGCGCCCCGGCTCCGCGAGGATCTGCACGTCCTTGGGGAAGAGCCGGTCGAGCTCGCGGTTCAGGATCCTCGCCAGCTCCCGGAACGGTCTCACGGTGGCGTCGTAGGGCGCCGGGAAGCCGCCGCCGATGTCGAGCAGGTTCATCTTGCGGTAGCCGCGCGCCCTCGCCTCCGCGAAGACCCCCGCCGCCAGGCTGATGGCCTGCACGTAGTTCTCGAAGTTGGTGGTCTGGCTGCCGACGTGGAAGCTCAGCCCCTCCACCACCAGCCCCGCGTCGCGCGCCTCGAGGATCAGGTCCACCGCCTCGCCGGGCCCGGCGCCGAACTTCGAGGAGAGCTCGACCATGGCGCCCGTGTTCGGCACCCGCAGGCGGAGCGCCAGGCCCGCGTCGGGCGCGTGCTTCTTGATCTTCTTGATCTCCTCCCGGTTGTCGTAGGTGACGAGCGGCTTGTAGGGGTTGAGGGCCCGCAGCGTGTCGTTCGCCTTGATGGGGTTGGCGTAGATGATCTTGTCCCAGATCCAGTCCTGCCGCTTCTTGTCGGGCAGGTCCTTGACGAGCTCGTGGACGATCATGAACTCCGGGAGCGAGGCCACGTCGAAGCTGGCCCCCTCGCGATAGAGCGTGCGCACGATGGCGGGATCCGGGTTGGCCTTCACCGCGTAGTACGCCTGGACGCGCGGCAGGTACTTCCTGAAGGCGGCGTAGTTCTTCCGCAGCTGCGCGTGGTCCACCACGAACAGCGGCGTCCCGTGCTTCCTCGCCAGCCTGGCGAGCTCGGCCTTGGTGGGCATGGTGGCGCTCCGTGTGCTCGGCCGGTCAGTCGCCGTCGGTGATGAGGAAGTTCTTGAACTGCCACGGGTCGTCGCGGTCGACCGCGGGGTTGTTGTGGCCCTTGAACGCGTTGGTGTAGTGCTTCAGCGGCGTCCAGTCGGAGGCCTTCGAGATCCACTTCCCCAGGTACGGCTTGGAGACGCGCAGCACGTAGTCGTGCGGCAGCTGGTCGGGGACGAGCACGCCGCGGTCCGGGTTCTCGATCATCCAGCACACGGCCGCGACCACCGAGACGGCCACCTGCATGGTGGTGGCGTTCTGGTGGGGCACGAGCCGCCTCGACTCCTCGATGGAGAGGTCGCTGCCGATCCACCAGGAGTTGTAGGGGTGGCCCATGATCAGCGCGCCGAGGATGTCCGAGCCGGCGGTGATCTCGTCGTTCATGATGCGGACCCGCGGCGGCAGCTCGTAGTCGTAGCCCCGCAGCTCGTTGAGCGAGGCGATGGCCACGTCGGCCGGGCAGTAGGCGTAGTGCACCGTCGGCCGGTAGAGCGCCTTGCCGCCGTCCCACACCGTCAGGGCGTCGGAGATGGTGAACGCCTCGCCGTGGCGGACCACCATGCCGTGGATGGTGTAATCGGGGACCCAGGACGCCACCCAGGTGTTGATGCCCATGCGCGCGAGGCAGATCTGGTTGCGGGGACCGTCCGCGTGCTCCAGGGCGAGGGGCGGCAGCTCCTTCTCGTGCGTCCCCCAGCCCATCTCCGCGGTGGTGGTGCCCTCCTCGCGGAACCCCTCCACGCTCCAGGTGTTGACGAACTCGTCCACCTGCTTGGGCTGATCGGTGATCTGGGTGTCGCGCTCGCTGCAGTGGATGACCTTCACGCCGAGCTTCCAGGCGAGCCGGTTGAAGGTGCGCTCGGCCGCGAGCTGCCGGATCTCCTCGGCGGCGGCACCCTGGAACTTCCCGTCCTTGAGCGCCTTCTTCGCGATGTCGAGCAGGCCCTGCTTGGTGAAGTGCGAGATGAGGCCCGGGTTGGCGCCGTGCTCCACGACGGCGGTGGGGCCCCGCTCCGGCCAGCGCGCCGTCATGCGCCGGACGTTCATGTGGCGCCAGTAGAGGGTCCGCTCCGTGGGGTGCTTGTCCGCGGCGCCCTCGTACGGATCCCACACCTCCACGGAGGTGTTCACGTAGAGCACGCCGTGGTCGTGGCACCACTGCAGGATCTCGCAGGCGTCGATGTTCCAGGCCAGGTCCACGAGCACGTCGCCGGGGCCGACGTACTTCTTCAGCAGCGTGTCGAGGTTCGACCGGGTGACGCGCTTCCTCTCGAACCGCACTCCCTTCCTCAGCCAGGGGGCGAGGGCGCCGCGGCGGTCCTCGAAGTCGAGGACCGTGACGTTCCTGGGCGGCACCTTCACCTGCTTGAGGAGGATGGGCAGCGTGCACTGCGCCACCGCGCCGTAGCCCACGAAGAGAAAGCGCTTGCCAAACTCGATCATGTATTCCTCGCTGCAGGAGTCGTCGGGGTGCCTTCGGAAACGCGGCGCATCTTACTTGAGAGCCGCCGCGAGCGGCCACGAGGAAACGAGCGGACGCCGCCGGCGCCGGGCCGGAACCGCCGTCCGCGCGCGCGGGCGTTCCCCGCGCCCCTGCCGCCGACGGACGAGGCCGCGTTCAGTAGTCGTAGCCGCGTTCCTCGTGGTCGGTGAGGTCGAGGCCGGCGACCTCCTGCTCCTCGTCCACCCGCGCCCCCAGCGAGACGTCGGCGACCTTCAGGGCGAGCCAGGTCATCACCGCCGACCAGCCGGCGGTGGTGCAGCAGGCGAGGAGCTGGACCGCGACCTGCCGCCCCATGGCGAACGTCTCGCTCCCCCCTGCGGCGGCCGACGCGAACACGCCGGTCAGCACCGACCCCACGAAGCCGCCCACGCCGTGCACGCCGAAGGCGTCGAGCGAGTCGTCGTACCCCGCGCGCCGCTTCAGCGTGGTCGCGCCCACGAAGCAGATCGCCCCCGCGACCGCCCCGATGACCAGGGCGCCGCCCGGGCCGGCGTAGCCGGACGCCGGCGTGATGGTGGCGAGCCCCGCCACCGCGCCGGTGATGATGCCGAGCACGCTGGGACGGCCGTGCCGGCGCCACTCGATGAAGAGCCACACCATCGCGCCGGTGGCGGCCGAGATCTGCGTCACGGCGACGGCCATGCCGGCCGTCCCGTTCGCCATCAGCGCGCTCCCGGCGTTGAACCCGAACCAGCCCATCCACAGCATCCCGGCCCCCACGACGGACAGGGTGAGGCTGTGGGGGGGCATGGGGGTGGCGGGATACCCCCTGCGCCGGCCGACGTAGAGCGCCGTGACCAGCCCGGCGACGCCGGCGCTGACGTGCACGACGATCCCGCCCGCGAAGTCGAGCGTTCCCATCTGCTGGAGCCAGCCGCCGCCCCAGATCCAGTGCGCCACCGGCACGTAGACCACCAGCGACCAGAGGGCCATGAACAGGAGCATGGCGCCGAAGCCCACCCGCTCGGCGAAGGCGCCGATGACGAGCGCGGGGGTGATGATCGCGAAGGTGAGCTGGAACATGGCGAAGACGCTCTCGGGGATGGTGCCGACGAGCGCCCCGCGGTGGACCCCGATCAGCAGCGCCTTGTCGAGGCCGCCGATGAATGCGTTCAGGCCGGGCGAGGGGTTGGGCGTGAACACGAGCGAGTAGCCGACCGCCACCCACAGCACGGTGACCAGCGACGTGATCGCGAAGCACTGCATCAGCACCGACAGGACGTTCTTCGTCCGGACCAGCCCGCCGTAGAAGAGCGCCAGCCCCGGGATGGTCATGAACAGCACCAGGGCGGTGGAGGTGAGCATCCAGGCGGTGTTTCCGGAATCCAGCGCGGGCATCATGGAGCCTCCAGGGCGGCGGGGCGGCTAGAGCGCGGCGGACCCGGTCTCGCCGGTGCGGATGCGGATCGCCTCGGCGAGCTCGAAGACGAAGATCTTGCCGTCGCCGATCTTGCCGGTGCTGGCGGACCGGCCGATCGCCTCCACCACGCGCTGGACCTCCGCGTCGTCCACCGCGATCTCGATCTTGGCCTTGGGGACGAAGTCGATCTGGTACTCGGCGCCCCGGTAGATCTCCTTGTGACCCCGCTGCCGGCCGTACCCGCGGACCTCGGACACGGTCATGCCCTTGACGCCGAGGGCGACGAGGGCGTTGTGCACGTCGTCGACCTTGTTCGGCTTCACGATCGCGATGACGAACTTCAAGGGTGCTCTCCTTTCGCGCGTGCGCGCCGGAGGCGCGCCGCCGCCCGCTGCGGTGAGGTGAGGCGAGGGGTGGATGGTACCAGAGCCGGAGGCGCTCCACGCGGCGGCCGGGGCACGGTCTCTCGCGGCGGCGCCGGCCGGAGGCCGCTCGCTTCCCTCCGCCCGCTCCCGGCGGTATCGTTGGTCCGGAGGGGTGAGGGATGGCCACCGTCGAGGGGCCGGGCGCGCCGGAAGAGGTCGCGCGCCTCCGCTTGGAGGTCGAACGTCTTCGTGCGCGCCTCGAGGCTCGCGAGGACGGCCTCGACCTCGACTCCATCTTCCCGGCGCTCCCCGCGTACCTGTTCCTCTTCGGCGCGGACGACACCTTCCTCGACTGCCGTGCCGGCGCGCGGCTGTTTGTCCCGCCGGACACGTTCCTGGGACGCCGCGTGGACGAGGTGCTGCCCGCGCCCCTCGGCGCGCGACTCCGCGACGCGCTGGCGCGGGTCCGCGGCTCGGGCGAGCCGGTCACGTTCGACTACACGCTGCCGGAGCCCGACGGCGAAGCCCACTACGAGGCGCTGATCCTGCCGCTCCGCGGGGGACGCACCGCGGCGTTCTGCACGAACGTGACGGACCGCCGCCGCGCCGAGGAGGCGCTGCGGCGCTCCGAGGAGCGGCTCCGCCTCGCGCTCGACGCGGCGACCGACGTCGTCTGGGACTGGAACCTGGTGGAGGACACCGTCTACCAGCCCCGCTGGGCCGAGGCGTACGGGTATCCGCCGGAGGTCACTCCGCGAACCGGGCGAGACCTCGTCCCGTTCATCCATCCCGAGGACATGCCGATCTTCCAGGAGCAGGTGCGCCTGGCGTCCACCGGCGAGCGCGCCACCATCGAATTCGAGCACCGCGTCCGGGCCGCGTCCGGCGAGTGGAAGTGGATGCTGGCGCGGGCGCGCGTCGTCGCGCGGAACGCCCGGGGCGAGGCGATCCGCATCGTGGGGACCTGCGCGGACGTCACCGAGCGCAAGCTCATGCTGACGAGGCTGCAGATCGCGGACCGGATGGCCTCGGTGGGGACGCTCGCCGCGGGGGTGGCGCACGAGATCAACAACCCCCTCGCCTACGTGATGGGGAACATCGGCTACGCGCTCGAGACGCTCCAGTCCTGCGAGAAGGGGGTGGCCGGGGGGCAGGCCTTGCCGGTGAGCCGGGGAACGGCCGTGTCCGAGTGCCTGAGCGCGCTGCGGGAGGCGCAGGACGGCGCCCAGCGCGTGCGCAGCATCGTGCGCGACCTGAAGCTCTTCTCGCGCCCCGACGACGAGGAGCGCACGCCCGTTCGCCTGGCCCGCGTGATCAGCGCCGCGCTGAACCTGGCCGAGTCGGACATCCGGTACCGCGCCCGCCTCGTGACCAACCTGGTGGACGTGCCGCCGGTCCTCGCGAACGAGTCGAGGCTCTCGCAGGTCTTCCTGAACCTGCTCCTGAACGCCGCCCAGGCCATCGGCGAGGGGCGGGTGGACCGCAACCAGATCTCCGTCGAGACCCACGTCGGGGCGGGCGGGCGGGTGATCGCCGAGGTGCGCGACACCGGTTGCGGCATCCCCCCGGAGCACCGCAAGCGGATCTTCGATCCCTTCTTCACCACCAAGGCGATCGGGGTCGGGACCGGGCTCGGTCTCACCATCTGCCACGGGATCGTCACGGCGCTCGGCGGAGAGATCGAGGTCGAGAGCGAGGTGGGGAAGGGCTCGACCTTCCGCGTCTCGCTTCCCGCCGCGAACACCTCCGGGGTGGCGGCCTCGGCGAGCCCGCCGGTCCAGGCCCCGCGGCGCGCGCGGATCCTGCTGGTGGACGACGAGCCGCTGTTCTGCCGGGCGCTGGAGCGGCTGCTCGGCTCCGAGCACGAGGTCGTGTCGGCCACGGATCCGAAGGAGGCGCTGCGGCGGATCGAGGCCGGCGAGCACTTCGACCTGATCCTGAGCGACCTCGCCATGGCCGGGATGACGGGCCTGGAGCTGCACGCCGTGGTCTCGCGGATCGCGCCGGGCCTGGCCGACTGCATGCTGTTCGTGACCGGGGGGGCGTTGACCCCGACCGCCGCCGAGTTCCTCGCGGCGCGCCCGGGGCGGGTCCTCGAGAAGCCGCTCGCCCCGGACGCGATCCGGTCCGCGGTGGCCCGCGCGCTGCAGGATGCGCCGCAGGCAGCCCGCGGGAGGGCCCGGGAGACCGCGGCCCCGTGACGTTCGTCCTCGGTCTGCGACCCTTCCGGCCGCGTTCGCCGCGTTCGTTGCGGCCGCCGGGCAGCTCGCCGCGGCGGCGCTGGAGTGCGGCGACCGGGCCACCGCGCGCCGTGCGCTTGAGGTGCCTAGACTGACGCCAAGATCCCCCCTCTCCTCCGCGGCAGCGGGGGAGAGGGCCGGGGAGAGGGGGCACAGAATCGACAGAGGCCCGGTCTGTGATCTCGTCCGCGCATGCGCGGATGCAAGACCCCGCAGACGGCGAGGTCAAGTCCCGATGTCTGCTTAAGTAGAACGCGCGGTGAAACTCCTCACCTTCGTCAACTCTACGCGGTTTCGTCATCAAGAATCATCATGACGTCTCCGGTGGACTCGTTCTTCTCTCAGTTGAATCCGATTCGGTGGACGGTTGACCTACGCCACTACCGTATCGTGCCTCCCGGCCTCATTTCCGTCCGCGAAGTCCAGCCACAAGCTGCCGAGCCTTCGGATGCCCGCGGCGAGCAGCAAGTCCGAGCCAGCGCTGCGCGACGCGGGTGCTCTTCGAGACACCCTCGCCGTGCAGGTAGCAAAGACCGAGGTTGAACTGCGCCCTTAGCAGGCCCTGTCGCGCGGCCTTCCGGTACCACTGCGCCGCGTTGCGAAGGTGCTTCCTCGTGCCGCGCCCCTCGTGCAGGCAGTACCCGAGGTCGGCCTGCGCGTCGGCGTCGCCTGCTAGCGCCGCCACGAGGAGCCACCGCGTGGCCGCGCGCGCATCCCGCTTCACGCCAACGCCGTCGCGGAGGCCGAGCGCCAAGTTGTACTGGGCGACCGGTGAGCCGCCTTCGGCGGCCATCCGATACCACTTCATGGCGCGCCGCACGTCTTTCCGGACACCCCGGCCAAAGTCGAAACAAGTCGCGACGTAGAACTGAGCGCGGACGTGACCTGCCGAAGCGGCGTGGCTCCACCATCTGTACGCCGCCTTCCAGTCCCGGCGGGTCTCGTCTCGGCAGAACCCGAGCCGATAGCCCAGCCGGAACTGGGACTCGGTGTCGCCGGACCGAGCAAGCCGCGCCAATGCGTCCGTTCTCACCATGGACGGTGAGTATGCGCCAAGGCCAGGAAGGGCGGGTCTTCGTGTTCTCGTTGCCTCCGGCAGCGCACCGTGACAGTTGCGGCGGACCGTCGCCGGACGGCTGGGGCACAGCGAATCCCGAAACGGCAGAGCAGGGGAATCGAACCCCCCAACAGCGCCTCTCAGCACCATCCACCGGTTTTGAAGACCGGGCCCGGCACCAGCCTAGGACGCTCTGCCGCGAACGGGTTTACGGCCCGTCCCCGCATGCGTCAAGGAGGGAGTGGGCGCCGGGCGCGGCGCTAGGTCGAGGCCTTGCTCGCCTTGGACGGCCGATCGCCGGCCACCGGCGCGCCGTGCTCGTCGCCGTAGGGCGAGATGCGGACCATGGCGCGCTCGTGCGGCATGGTCGCGCGCGGCGAGCGGAAGTACTGCATCGGCGAGTAGAAGACGAAGTTCGAGACCCGGCTCGTGTACAGGCAGGCGTAGTCCTCGATCTGCTCGCCGAACCGGGAGTTCTCGTTCCCCTCCTTGAACGTGAGCCCCCAGTAGGCGTTGAGCCCCTCCTCGATGCCCGCCTGGAGCTGCTCGATGCGTCCGTTGGCGCCGGCCACGGCGCGGCGCAGCTTCTCCAGCTCGTGCTTCAGGGTCCGGCGCTCCTCCTCCATGGCCGCGTGCGCGTCGCCGCGCGCGGCGCGCTCGATGCGGCGGTCGAGCGAGTTGAGCGCCGAGCGGTGCCAGGCGGTCTCGTCGTCGAGCCGGAGCCGGAGCTCCTCCAGCCTGGAGAGCTCGGCCAGCGCCGCGGCGTTCCCCTCCAGCCACGCGATCTCCGTCTCCAGCTCCTCGACGACCATGCAGGTCCGCCACAGCGAGCTCTTCTTGGAGCGGAGGATGTCGCCGTAGATGTGGTCGCCGACGTAGAGGACGCGGTCCCCGCCGATGCCGACCAGCCGCTCCAGGGTGGCGAGGTCGCCGCCCTCGTAGGCCCGGCCGCGCTCCAGCGCCGTGGCCTCGCCCTCGCGGGCGCCGTCGGGGCCGAGCGCGTACAGGGGCCGCCGCTCCGAGAAGAAGGCGGGCTTCATGGCGCCGGTGATGATGACGTCGAAGTAGTTGCGCCAGCTCGGGTACTCGGGGAGGACGCCGTCGAGCACGTGCCGCAACACCGCGTCGGTGTAGTCCCAGAGCGAGTTGGTGAGGAGGAAGAGCTTCTTGCCGCCGGACCGGAGCTTGTGGAGCGCCGGCCCCAGCTCCGGGTCCTTCACCACGTAGCGGCCGAGGTCCTTCTTCACCTCCGCCTTGAGCGAGCCGTCCCGGTGGACCGTGTCGATCGACTCGCGGATGTCGGCGAAGAGCTTCGTGTAGTCGACGCTCCGGCCCCGGCCTTCCTGGAACTCGATCACCTCGGCGAAGAGCGAGGCCTCGGGGAGCGCGAACAGGGTGTCGATCCAGGCGAAGCGCGGCAGCGAGAGGTGGATCTTCTCGTCGCGGTAGAGCCGCCGCAGGTCGTCCTCCGGCACCGGGCGCCGCCCGTGGTAGCAGCGGCCCACGTGGTTGTGCCGGTCCATCTTGAAGATGTTCCCGTACTGCTTGTCCATCACCAGGCCGCGGATGACGAACTCGGGATCGTAGCGGATGGCACCCAGGTCGGCCGGGTAGGCGAGCTTCGCGATCATCCGCGCCAGCGTCATCTCGAAGGCGAGCTGCTCGAGGCGTCGCAGGTGGTAGATGGCGAGGGTGTAGTCCATGTCGAAGCCGACCAGCTCGATCTTGTCCATCCGCAGGTTCCGGTTGACGAAGATCTGGCGGCCCGCCGGGACCTCGCGGTGGCCGCCGTGCGGCTCGGACACGAGGCGCAGCACCTCGGGGTCGCCGTAGGCCGGGGCACCGGCCGCCGCGGGCGCACCGGTCGCGGCGGGGCCGGGCGATGCGGCGGCGGACTCGACTGGGGGCCTGACCATCCCGCAGCGATTAACACGGCACCGAGGAGCGCTCAACGCGGGAGGACGGGCCCCGCGGGGCGCCGGCAAGCGCCCCCGGAAAAATTGACCAGCCCCGGGGACGCCTTACGCTCGCCCTCGCGTGACCAAGCGGATCCGCCAGACGCGCCGCCCCGGCGCCGCCGCCGGCCGGCGCCCGGCGCGCCGGCCCCGGGCGGAGGACCTGCTCGTGCGCCTGGACGCGCTGGAGGAGCGCGTCGGCCGCATCGAGGCGGGGAAGGCGGCGCCCGGGGACGGCCGCGCGGCGTCGGCGCCCCGTTCTCCGCGCGTGAAGCGGTGCCCGGGGTGCGGCCTGCCGCTGCGCCGCCGCGCCGGACGCTGCGCCGCCTGCGGCCGCCCCCTGGACGCGCGCTGAGGGATCCCCGGCCGGGGGCCGCCGGGCGCCGCCCGCGGTCGCCCCTCGGCGGAGGGCCTGCTCCTAGTCGTCCGCCACGATCCTGGACGGCGCGACGCCCAGCGCCCGGGCGATGGCCACCACGGTGGTGTAGGGCGGGTTCCGGCCGCCCCGCTCGATGAGGGAGACGTAGGCGACCGAGAGGTCGAGCGTCTCTGCCAGGGCCTCCTGGGTGAGGCCGCGGGTGCGCCGCTGCTCGCGGACGCGTTCGCCGAGCCGCCGCAGATCCTCGCGGCGCGGGTCGCGCTGGGTCTTCGTCTTCGTTGGCATGTGGAGCCGAGATCCTCTACCGGTGAATGACCGGGAACGAGTGGGCAGCTGCGCGAATCCGCTTGTAAATCTTGGTCTTCAAATCGTCCACCGACCGTGCGTACCAGCGGCTGCGCCCGGGCCGACCTCGGTGGCCGCTTCCCCGGCGCGGCGCGCCCGACGCTCCGTCGGCCCCACCCGGGGTCCGCCCGGGTCGCGCCGGGCGGACCTTGGACGGCCGGAGGAGGGGCGGGTATGGTGGCGCCCGGAATGGCTGCCCGTGCAGCTCATCGCGTCCTCGACCTGGATCTGGTGCGAGCCCACACGCTCCGCAACGGGATGCGAGTCCGGCTCATGCCCGAGCGGAGCGCGCCGACCGTCAGCTTCTACACCTTCTTCCAGGTCGGCTCGCGCAACGAGCAGCTCGGCACGACCGGCATCAGCCACCTCTTCGAGCACATGATGTTCAACGGCGCCGAGAAGTACGGGCCCAAGGAGTTCGACCGCGTCCTGGAGGCGCGCGGCGGCCACTCCAACGCGTACACCTCGAACGACGTCACGGCCTACTACGAGGACTTCACCGGCGAGGCGCTCGAGACGGTGGTGGACCTCGAGTCGGACCGGATGCGCGCGCTCCGCCTGACCCAGGAGACGCTCGACCAGGAGCGCGAGGTGGTGAAGGAGGAGCGGCGGCTCCGGACCGAGAACTCGGTCTTCGGGCTCATGGAGGAGCAGCTGGAGGCGCTGGTCTTCCAGGCGCATCCCTACCGCTGGCCCGTCATCGGCTGGATGGAGGACATCGAGCGGATCACGCGGGAGGACTGCGAGCGCTTCTTCCGCACATACTACGCGCCGAGCAACGCCGCGGTGTACGCGGTGGGCGACCTCGACCCCGACGCGACGTTCGACCTCGTCGAGCGCCACTACGCGAGCATCCCGCCGGGTCCGGTGCCCGCCCCCGTCCCGCAGGGAGAACCGCCGCAGCGCGGCGAGCGGCGCGCGGCCATCCGGTATCCGTCGCAGGCGCCGGCGGTGCTCTGCGGGTGGCGCGGGCCGGCGGCGCGGAGCCCGGACTCGGCGGCGCTCGACGTCCTCCAGGTCTGCCTCGCGGTCGGCGAGGCCTCCCGGCTGCGGCGGCGGCTGGTGCAGCAGGACGAGCTGGCCGTGTCGGTGAGCATCTCCTGGGGCTGGCGCATCGACCCCGGCGTCTTCCTCGCCTTCGCGGAGCTGGCACCGGGCGCGCGCACCGACCTGGCGGAGGCGGCGCTCTACCAGGAGATCGCGAAGGTCGCCGCGCGGGCGGTCGCGGTGACGGAGGTGAAACGCGCCCAGGCGCTCCTCCGCAGCTCCGTGCTCCACGAGCTCGCCACCCACCACGGGGTGGCCCACGCGCTCGGCCAGGCCGAGGCGCTCCTCGGCGACTGGCGCGAGGCAGGACGCTCCCTGGAGCACTACGCGTCCGTCACCCCCCGGGACGTGCGGCGCGTCGCGGCGGAGTACCTCGATCCGTCCCGCCGCTGCGTGGTGGTGCTGGAGCCGGAGGGCGCCCGGTGAGCTCGCCCATCCCGTTGCCCACCCTGGTCCGGGAACGCTTCCCGAGCGGCCTGACCGCGCTCGTCGCGGAGCGGCGGGGCGTCCCGCTCGCGGCGGTGCGGGTGGTGCTGCGGGGCGGCGCCTCGCTCGACCCGCGCGGCCGCGCCGGCCTCGCCCACCTGGTGGCGCTGGTGGCGCGGCGCGGGACCCGGCGCCGGACCGGACCGCGCATCGACGAGGCGGTGGAGTCCATCGGGGCGGAGCTGGGCTCCGGGGTGGACGAGGACGCCAGCTACTTCGGGCTCTCGGCGCCGGCCGAGGCGCTCGACCGCTGCCTGGACGTGCTCGCGGAGATCGTCGCCGAGCCGGCCTTCCCGCCCGCGGAGCTGCGGCGGCTCCAGCGGCGCGAGGCCGCCTCGCTCGCGCACGACCTCGACGAGCCGGCCCTGGTGGCCGATCGCGCCATGCTGAGCGCGGCGTACGGCCGTCACCCGTACGCCCATCCCCCCGAGGGGCGCGTCAGGGACCTGCGGGCCATCCGGCGGCCGGACGTCACCGGGTTCCACGCGCGCCACTACCGGCCCGACCAGGTCATCGCCATCGTGGTGGGCGCGGTGCGCGCCGAGGTCGCGCTGGCGCGGCTGCGGCGCCGGTTCGGCCGGTGGCGGGCCGCGCCGTCGAAGGTGGCGGCGCTCCCGCCGACCGAGCCGGTTCGCCGCGCCGTCGTGGTGGTGGACAAGCCGGACGTGACGCAGTCGCAGGTTCGGATCGCCTCGCCCGGGTTTCCGCGGAAGAGCCCCGACTACTTCCCCGGGGTGGTCGCGAGCGCCGTGCTGGGCGGGGGCTTCACCTCGAGGCTCATGGAGGCGATCCGGGTGAACCGCGGGCTCTCCTACGGCGTCCGGAGCCGCTTCGCGCCGAGCGGAGCGGGGGGGCTGTTCCTGGTGTCGAGCTTCACGAAGACCGAGACCACCGCGGAGCTGGTGCAGGTGGCGCTCGACGAGATCGCCCGCTTCCGCGAGGAGGGGCCGACGGCGGAGGAGCTGGAGCGGATGCAGGCGTACCTGTGCGGCCTGTACCCGCTGTCGCTCGAGACCCACGAGCAGCTCGCGGAGAAGCTCACCGACCTCGAGCTCTACGGGATCCCCGAGGAGGAGATCGTCGAGTTCCGCGACCGGATCCGCGCCGTCACGCGGGAGGAGTGTCGCGAGGTGGCGCAGCGGTACTTCCCGGGCGACCGCGGCGTGGTGGTGGCGGTCGGGCCCGCCAGGACCATCGCCCGGTCGCTGGAGAAGTTCGGGAAGGTGACGGTGGTGCCGGCGCGGAGGGTGCTGTGACCCGTGCCGGTCGCGCGCGGAGCGCGGCCCCCGGCAGGCTGCGCGACGCCCGGGGCGGGATCGCGTGATCATCCCGGTCCTGTTCGAGGACGCCCACCTCCTCGCCGTGGACAAGCCGCCCGGCCGCATCGTCATCCCGGGGCGCGGCACCGAGGAGCCCAGCCTGCGCGAGGAGCTGGAGGCGAGCCACGGGAGGCTCTGGGTGATCCATCGCCTCGACCGCGGCACGAGCGGCGTCCTGGTCTTCGCGCGGACCGCCGAGGCGCACCGGGCCATGAACCTCGCGTTCGACCGTGGCGAGCCCGCCAAGACCTACCTCGCCCTGGTGCGCGGCGAGCCGCCCGACGGCTGGCGCGAGACCGCGGCCATCGCCCCGGCGCGGCGCGGGCGGATGCGTCCGGCGCGCCGCGGCGAGCCGCAGGGCAAGGCCGCCGCCACCGCCTTCCGGGCGCTGGAGCGGTTTCCGGCGCGCCCCTGGGCGGGCGGTGCGCTCGCGCTGGTCGAGGCGCGGCCGGAGACCGGGCGCACCCACCAGATCCGGGTCCACCTGGCCCACGGTGGCTTCCCGCTGGCCGTGGACCCGGACTACGGGGACGATTCGCCGCTCCGGTCGCCCGCCGGGGCGGTGCTGCTCGATCGCACCCCCCTCCACGCCGCGCGGCTCGAGGTCCGACACCCCGCCGTCGGCCGGAGCCTGGCCGTGGAGGCGCCGCTGCCGGCGGACCTCTCGGCCGCGCTCGCGGCGCTGCGGGCCGGCGGGGCGTAGCGCCGGTCTCTAGCGCTGGGGCGCGGCGCCGGCGGGCGGGGTCCCGGCCGCCTGGGCGGGCGCGGCCTCGCCCAGCTCGGTGGCGAGCAGGTCCACGAGCGGCACGTCCGCGAAGTGCTCGCGCGCCAGGGCGAGCACCTGGAGGGCCTCGTCGTGCTTCTTGTACCGCTCCAGCCAGCGCGCCTTCTCCACGAGCTTCGCGACCTGCACCTCGCGGTCTCCGGTGGCGAGCCGCTCGGACAGCACCCAGGCGTTGCCGGTCCCCGAGACGTTCACCTCCGTGAACGGCGGCTTCGCCTTCACGACGAGGAGGAGCGTCCCCGGATCGAGCTTGCGCTTCGCGTTGGCCGCGAGGAGGTCGGGACGGTCGAACACGTCCGCCGGGACGAGCACGGTCGCCGGCGCGAGGCCGTCCCCCTGCATCACCGCACCCGACTTGAGCCAGCCCTCCCGGTCGTCCGAGGTCCGGATGCGGACCCAGTCCTCCCGGGTCTCCACCACGGTCACCTGCTCGCCGCGGTGGAGGAACGCGACGAGGTTCTGGACGTCCTTGCCGTCGGGGCCCTTCACCTTCGCGGCGTCGGACGCCTCGCGCCGCACCGGAGACGCCGCCGTCACGAACGCCGGAGCCGCGGAGGCGGGGACCGCGGCGGCGGTGGAGGGCGGCGTCCCGGGGGGAGCGGCGGTGCCGCCCGGCGAGGGCCGGCACGCGGCGGCAAGGAGGGCGGCGAGGAGGAGGGCGCGACGGATCATGGTGGCCTCTCGCCCATGCGTACCCCAAGTCGGCTGGGACACCAAACGATCCTGCTGGGGGGCACTGCGTGCCCCCCAGACCCCCGGTCGCTCCGAGGGCAGGCTCGTCCGCCTGCCCCTGCGCTCCAAACGATCCTGCTGGGGGGCACTGCGCGCCCCCCAGACCCCCGGTCGCGGAGGCTCGCCCTCGAACTCTCCACGACCTCCGGGCTGGCGAGGGGGCAGGCTCGTCCGCCTGCCCCTGCGCTCCGAAAGGCGTGCTTCAGGCGCGGCCGTGGACGAGGACCTTCACCTCGGCGCGGAAGGTGACCTCGACCTTGCCGGCGTCGCGCACCTGGGAGACGAACCCGCGGCCGAAGGTGGGGTGGTCGACGACCTCGCCGAGCGTGAAGCTCCGGCGAGGCGAGTAGGCGACCGGCGGGCCACGCTTCGCAGCCAGCAGGTCGTCGAACGCCACCGCGGGCGCCCGGGCGCGGGAGGGCCGGGCGGCGCGCGCGGCGGTGGATCCCTCGGCGCGTCCCGCGCCGTCGCGGTAGCGGTGGACCGCGTGGCAGGTGTTGCACTCCACCTTGACGGCCTTGCCGCCCACCACCGCGATGATCGTGTGGGCGAGCGGCAGCTCGCACCGGGTGCAGAACGCGTCCACCTCTCCGCCGGGCCTGTGCATGGGGCGCGGGAGTATACCCGCCTCGCGCCCCGTGCGCTCGCGCGGCTCCGGCGCCCCTCGCCCGGCGCGGGCCCGCCGACAGCGGGGATCGGGCCGGGCGACGGGTGCTCCGGCCCGGCCGAAAAGGCGAGCGGATGCGGCACGTGTGCGAGAATGCCGCGGCATGGAGCGGGTCAAGGCGGCCTTCGAGGACTTCGGCCGGATGCTGTTCTTCGCGGTCGAGATCTTCGCCTGGATGTTCCGGCCGCCGTTCCGACCCGAGCTGATCCTGCAGCAGATGGCCTTCATCGGCGTCGGCTCGGTGTTCATCGTGGGGGTGACGGGGACGTTCAGCGGGATGGTCTTCGGCCTGCAGATGAACTACGCCATGAAGCAGTTCGCGGCCCAGGGCTACGTGGGCGGCTCGACCGCGTTCGCCCTGGTGCGCGAGCTGTCGCCGGTGTTCACCGCGCTCATGGTCACGGGCCGCTCCGGCAGCGCCATCACCACCGAGCTCGGCACCATGCGCGTCACCGAGCAGATCGACGCCATGGAGACGATGGCGGTGAGCCCGATCCAGTACCTGGTGGTGCCGCGCGTGATCGCATCGGTGGCGATGTTCCCGGTGCTCACCATGCTCTACAGCGTCCTCGGGTACGCCGGCGCCTACGTGATGGGCGTCTACGTCGCCGGGATCCCGGTCGGCCCCTTCCTCGACCACACCCGCGGCTTCGTCGATCCGGACGACATCTACCACGGCCTCCTCAAGGCGCTGGTGTTCGGCCTCATCGTCTCGGTCATCACCACCTGGCGCGGCTACGCGGCCACCGGCGGCGCGACCGGCGTGGGCCAGGGGACGACGCGCGCCGTGGTGGTCAGCTCCATCGCCATCCTCGTAGCCGACTACCTCATCACCTTCGCCGCCGTCGGGGCCTGAGCGCGCCGTGATCGAGGTGATCGACCTGTGGAAGTCGTTCGGGGAGAACCGCGTCCTCAGGGGGATCAACCTCACCATCCCCGACGGCACCACCTACGTGGTCCTGGGTGGCTCGGGCTCGGGTAAGACGGTGCTCCTCAAGCACGTCATCGGCCTCCTCAAGCCCGACCAGGGGCTGGTCCGGGTGGGCGGGGTGGAGATCACGAAGCTGGAGGGCAAGGCGCTCACCGAGGCCCGGCAGCGCTTCGGGATGGTGTTCCAGGGCGCGGCGCTCTTCGACTCGATGGACGTCTACGACAACGTCGCCTTCCCGCTGCGCGAGAAGCAGCGGGGCCACATCGCCACGGAGGAGATCCGGCGCCGGGTGGTCGAGAAGCTGAAGGTGGTGGACCTCGGCGAGGAGGTGCTGCCCCGCTTCCCCGCGGAGCTCTCCGGCGGCATGCGCAAGCGGGTGGCCCTGGCCCGCGCGCTCGTCTCCGACCCGGAGATCGTGCTCTACGACGAGCCCACCACCGGCCTCGACCCCATCACCACCGAGTACGTGGACGACATGATCGTGAGCGCGAAGCAGCGCCTCGGCGTCACGAGCATGGTCATCTCCCACGACATCGCCAGCGCCTTCAAGGTGGCCGACCGCCTGGCCGTGCTCTACGATGGGCACCTCGCGGCGGAGGGAACGCCCGAGGAGGTACGGCAGAGCAGGGACCCGTACGTCCAGCACTTCCTCTCCCTGTGGTTCGAGAAGCAATGACCCGGGAAGCGGCGTGAAACAAGGCTGGAACAAGGCCCTCACCGTGGGCGTCCTGGTGGCGGTCACCGGGATGGCCTTCCTGGTCGCGTACACGTTCATCCGCAAGGGCGGGTACTCGGAGCGCGACACCTACACGGTCTTCGCCAACTTCCACGACGCCACCGGCCTCACCTGGAAGAGCCGCGTCCAGATCGCCGGGATCCAGATCGGCGAGGTGGACAAGATCCGCCTGGAGGGCAACACGGCGCGGCTGGAGCTCCGCATCAAGAAGGAGGTGGAGCTCCACGCCGACGCCTGCGTCACCAAGACCTTCCCGTCGGCGCTCCTGCCCGACGCGCTGCTGGAGGCGACGAGCGGCTCGGCGTCGAGCCCGGTGCTCCGAGACCTCCCCGAGGGGCAGCGGCAGATCACCTGCGTGCGCGAGGCGACCAGCGTCCAGGCCCTGCTCGACTCGCTGTCGAAGATCGCCGCCGACGTGCAGACGGTGACCGGCGACCTCGCCAAGACGGTGGGCAGCGACCAGGGCAGCCTCCGGACCATCATCGAGAACGTCTCGCGGCTGACCAAGCAGCTCGACGGCCTCGTGAGCCAGAACGGCCAGAACCTGACCGACATCCTCTCCAACACCCGCTCGTTCACCTCCGACCTGAAGCAGATCTCGGCGCGAGAGAAGGAGAACGTCCACCAGATCGCCGTCAACGTCGCGGAGATCACCCGCCAGCTGCGGACGGTGCTGGTGAGCGTCCAGGGCATCCTGGACGGCTCCCCCGCGCAGGGCGGCCGCCCCCTGGGCGGCGCGGACGCGCCGAACCTGGGCGTGCACGCGGTGCCGGAGCTGGCGCAGGCCGGCACCGGAGCGGCCGAGGCGGCCGGGCCGCCCGGCGCGGCGCCCGCTCCGGGCACGCCGGCGGCCGCGAACGTGGCGGGCGTGCGGCAGGCGGTGGACCGCCTCAACTCGACGCTCACCAAGCTCGACGACCTGGTCGGCAAGGTGAACGAGGGGAAGAGCCCCGCCGGCCGCCTCCTCACCGACGAGCGCATGGGCCGGCAGCTGGGCGACACCGTGGAGGGCATCTCCAACTACGTCGACAACCTGGTCAAGCTGCAGGTCGAGATGCAGCTCCGCTCCGAGTGGCTCCTCAACCAGCGCGGCGCGAAGACCTACTTCGGCGCCCGGATCATCCCGCGGCCGGACAAGTACTACCTCATCGAGATCGTCAGCGATCCGCGCGGCGTGGACACCGTCACCACCAACACCACCACCACCCGCGACAACAACGGGAACTCGATCACCACCGTCTCAACCAACACGCTCCACCAGGACAAGCTCACCCTCTCGCTGCAGCTCGCCAAGCGCTACGGGCCGGCCACCTTTCGCGTCGGCGTCATCGAGAGCTCGGGCGGCGTGGGGGCCGACCTGCACTTCTTCGAGGACAGGCTGCAGCTCTCGACGTCGATCTACCAGTTCGACCGGCCGTACACGGGCGTCTACCCGCGCGCCAAGATCTGGGTCAACTGGAACTTCCTGCAGCACTTCTACGCGACGGCCGGCGCCGACGACTTCCTCAACAAGTGGCGATCGGGCCAGTACCCCGGCGGGCAGCGGTTCAGCATCGGGAACGACGTCTTCTTCGGCGGCGGCCTCGCCTTCACGGACGACGACATCAAGACGCTGATCGGGGTCGGTGGCGCCAGCTCGGTCAGCGCCGTGCCGCACTGAGCCCGGGGCGCGCAGGCGCTCACGGCAGCGCGGCGAAGTCGCGCCGCAGCCAGGCCTCGCCGCCGCGCCCGTCCCTGAGCAGGAGCCAGAGCGTGAACGCCTCCTGCGGCCGCGTGAGCTTGGGGTGGGCGCTGGTGGCGTTCCCCACCCCGTCCGCGTCGGAGAGGCTTCCGCCGGTCGTGTACCACTGCCAGGTGGTGCGCTCGTCGAACGCGACCGGCGTACCCGACGGCGAGCACTGGTTGAACTCCTGGGTGAACCGGTCGTCGATCCGGCCGCAGAGCACGCGGGGCGTGGCGTCGAGGCCGCCGGGGAGCGGCGCGCAGACGGGGAGGCCGCCCTGCGGGTCCGGCTCGCACGTCTCGGCCGTGTCGCAGGAGAGGGCGTCGCAGGTGACGGCGAGCGGCGCCCCGCCGACGCAGCTGTCCTGGTCGGAAGGATCGAAATAGAGGCCGGTGATGCCGGGGTTGACGTTCAGGATGTACTTCCCGGCGAGGTCCTGGTTCGACTGGATCTGGCTCTTCGGCGTGAGCCGGACGCGCTTCACCGACACCTGCTGGAGCCCGCCCGCCTCCACGATCACCACCACCGGGAGCTCCACGTAGAGGGTGCACCGGTACGGCGGGTTGTCGATCGCGAACTGGATGGCCTGGTCGAAGGCCTGCTGGATGATCGCCTGCACGCCGGGATCGGTCAGCGGCACCTCGATCCAGGTGCCGTCCGGCGCAAGCGTCGCGCCCGGGACCTCTTCGAGCGCGAAGACGCCGAGGTTCGCCGCCTCCGGCGTGTCGAAGCGCTCGGGCGTCGCGAGCCACTGCGGGTCCAGGCAGGGCGACAAGAGCTCGGTGGCGGACGGCGCGCAGGCCCGCCAGCGGATCTGCAGCGGCTGGCGCGCCAGCGGGTTCGCGACGAGCGCGGTGAGCCGCACCGTGTCGCCCAGGTCGGCGTCGGCGGCGTGGGTGGCCATGCCGACCACCTGGGAGCGGACCGCGAGCACGCGCAGGTCCGTCACCCGGTACTGCGGCGCGAAGCCGGTGTTGCAGCCGGCGGCGAGCGCGAGGAGGGAGGAGGCGAGGAGGGCGAGGGGGCGGCGCACGGCGATCACCATTCGGCGCGGAGGCCGAGGGCAGGGAAGAGGGGGACCGACGGGATGGGGACGCTCTGCGAACAGTCGTAGTTCGGGAAGCGGAACTCGGCGTTGGCCCGGTTGGTGACGTTCTGGACGTCGAGGTACATGGAGAACATCCAGCGCTCGAAGACCCAGCGCTTGTCCACGCGCGCGTCCGCCTGGAAGAACCCGGGGAGGCGCGAGGTGTAGGGGTGCGACGACGGGATGCACTGGAAGCGGCCGGCGTCGGCGTCGAACACCGAGCCGATGGTGGGGGTGTACGGGTTCCCGCTCACTCCGCGCACGCGCGTGCCCAGGATCCAGTCGCCGGGGAGGCGGTAGGAGAGGACGAGCGTCAGCACGTGGGTCTGGTCGAGGGCGAAGAGGTGCCAGCCCGGGTAGGAGGGCAGGGTGGGGTCGTCGCGCCGGATGGCGCGCGAGAGCGTGTACGCGATCCAGCCGTACAGCCCGGAGGAGAGCTCGCGCCGGAGGAGCAGCTCGAGGCCGATGACCTCGCCGAGCCCCTCGTTGGAGAGGTGGAGGCTCTGCCCCTGCGGGTCGAGGGCACGGGTCGGGGTCACCAGCGACCACATCTTCTTGTAGAAGCCGGTCAGCTCGCCCTGCGCCGCCCACGGCAGGGTCTGGCGCACCCCGACCGCGAGCTGGAGCGCGTGCTGCGGGCCGAGATCCGGGTTGCCGAACACGGTGGTCGTCTGCTGCGGCGCCGGTGCGGAGCCGTAGAGCCCCGCCGCCGCCGTGACGGTCGTCCCCTCCCGCACGTCGAGGAAGGCCGAGGCGCGCGGATCCAGCCAGACGGAGTCGTGGCGAAGGCGGGAGTCGGCGTCGAGCCGCAGCCCGCCCACCAGCCGCAGCCGCGGGACCGGCCGCCAGTCGGCCTCCAGGTACGCACCGGGCGAGAGCCACGTTCCGCTCGCCTTCTCGCCCACCGTCGTGCCGAGGTCGCCGAAGAAGCCGCCCACGCTGCCGACCACGTTGAGCGGCGGCGCGTACACCGAGTAGTCGAAGGTCCGCAGGACCGTGTCCACGCCCAGCGCCAGGGCGAACCCCGGCCTGGGCCGCCACACCGACTCGTCGCGCAGCGTGAGCGAGGCGATCTCCGAGAGGACGCCGAAGTTGGTGGCCTGGAGCACGTCCACCGTGTCCCAGCCGAACGCGGCCACCGCGTCGTGGGTCCAGTCGCCGCGGGCGAGCCGCCAGCTCGCCGCGGCGCGGTGGAAGAGGGTGTGGAGGTAGAACGTGGGGCGGCCCGAGCGCTCGCCCTGGCGCACGAACTCGAGCGCGTCGTCGGAGCCGTAGGCGGCGAGCGCCGCGGTGCCGCCCAGCAGGCTCAGCCCCACCTTGGCCTGGTAGTCGTAGTAGCGCGGGGCGACGGTCAGCTCGCTCGCGGTGGAGGGGGCGACCCGCGGCAGCACCACCGCCAGCACCGCGTCCACCCAGCTCCGGCGCAGCGCCAGGTAGCCCTGGCCGTCGCCGAGCGGGCCCTCGAGCTGGGCGCGGCCGTCGAAGATGTCCACCTGGGCGAGGCCGTGCACCTCGCGCTTCGCCTCGCGGGTGCGGATCTCGACGCTGCCGCCGATGGCGCGGCCGAAGCGCCCGCCGAAGTTCCCGGGGTAGAAGTCGAGCGACTGGATCACGTCGCCGGACACGACCGAGGTGAGGCCGCCGAAGTGGAAGAGGAGGGGGATCTCGACCCCGTCCACGTACACCTTGGTGTCCGCCGGGTCCGACCCGCGCACCACCAGGAGCCCGATCCCGAACGGGCTGCGGGCCACGCCCGGCAGGTCCTGGATGACCTTGAGGACGTCGCCCTGCGTCCCGGGGACCGTCCGGACCTCCTCCAGCTCCAGCGTCCGCACGGAGATCTCCCGCCGGTCCCGCTCGCCGCGCACCACCGCCTCGTACGGGTCGTAGTGACGCCGCGTGAGCCGGTACTCGACCTCGCGGCGCTTGCCCTCCTCCACGGTCTCCTTCACCGCGAGGCGCTCGTGCTCCGGCGAGGCGATCCGCACGGTGACCTCGCCGGGCGAAAGACCCCGCAGCGCGAACCGTCCGGCCGCGTCGGTCTCGGCCGTCACGCCGCCCGCCTCGACGGTGGCGCCGGAGACCGGCGAGCGCGTGCCGCGCTCCACCACCCGGCCCTCGAGCGCGACCGGCGCCTCGGCCGGCGCGGCCGGCGGCGCGCGGCGGAGGACGAACTCGTAGCGGTACTCGATCTCGACGGCCGCGGGCTTGCCGTCGATCTCGGCCGGCCGGAACCGGAATTGCTGGACGGCGTGGAGCGCGGCGGCGGCGAAGGCCGGGTGCGGCCCGGGATCGACCACCACCGCTCGCTCGACCGAACCGTCCTCGCCGATCACGATGGCGAGCGTCACCGCGCCCTCCACCCCCGCGGCCTGGGCGTCGGGTGGGTACTCGGCGGCGACGAAGCTCTCCAACTCGGGAGGGCGGGTGAGGGTGCCGCGCGGGGCCTCCCCGCTCGCCTGCTCGCGCGGCGTGGAGTCCGCCGGCGGCGGCTGGCCGGCCGGCGAGACCTGGCCGGCTCCGGCGACGCCCGCGGGCGCCTCGCCCGCCGCGACCGCGCCCGCGACGAGCAACACCAGGGCGGGGAAGGCGCTCGGCATCGTGGCCCCGCATCTTACCGTCGCGCCTCCGGGCAGGCGCTATACTTCGCGGACGATGAAGGGATGGGCGAAGCTCGCGGTCCTCGCCGCCGCCGCCGTGCTGGTCCTCCCGGCGCTCCTCCGGCGCCGCGGCGCGGAGGTGGCGTCGGGAGAGGCGGCGCCCGCGCTCGCGCTCCCCGACGCGCAGGGCCGCACCGTGGACCTCGCCGCGCTGCGCGGCAGGGTGGTCGCCGTGAACTTCTGGGCGACCTGGTGCGGCCCCTGCCTGCTCGAGATGCCGGAGCTCGCCCGCTACTGGTCGAGGACGCACGATCGGTGCTTCGAGCTGCTGGGCGTGGCGGAGGAGTCGCCGCTCGACGAGGTGGCGAAGGCCGCGGCGGGCGTGCCGTACCCCGTGCTGGTGGACGCCCGGGCGCAGGCGATGGAGTCGTGGAAGGTGGCAGGCTACCCGCACACCTACGTCGTGGACGCCGCGGGGAGGATCCGGCGGATCTTCCGCGGCCCGGTGCGCGCCGACGACCTCGAGGAGACGATCGCGCCGCTGCTGCCGGCGTCCTGTCCGGCGCGCTGATTTCTCGCTGCGCCGGGGCGCGACCGCGGTAGATCGTCTCCGTGACGGATCCACGCGCCTGTCCCTCCTGCGGAAGGCCGGCCGCGCCCCGCGCGCGCAACCGGGCGTCCCCGTTCTGCTCGGATCGCTGCAAGCTGCTCGACCTCGGGAAGTGGCTGGACGAGAGGTACCGCATCCCCGGACCGCGGGCCGGGGACATGGCCACCGGGGGTGAAGGAGAGGGCGGGCCGGGCGGTGGCCGGGCGGAGCCGCCCGCCGGTCCGCGAGGCCGCCACGCCCCGCCGGGAAAGGACGAGCCTTGAAGCCCATCCTCTACGCGATCCGCGCGCTGCCGGGCGGGCGGCTCGACCGGCTCTCGCGGCTGTTCGACGTGCGGGGCGGAGGGGTGCACCCGGCGCCCCGCGAGGCGCTGCTCGCCGAGGCGCGGGACGCCGTCGTCCTCGTCCCGACGTACATCGACCGCGTGGACGAGCCGCTCCTCGCCGCGCTCCCACGCCTCCGCCACGTGGCCTCGTACGGCGTCGGCACGAACCACCTCGACCTCGACGCCTGCCGCCGCCGGGGCCTGCTCGTCACCAACACCCCCGACGTCGTCACCGACGCCACCGCCGACCACGCCCTGGCGCTGCTCCTCGCCGCCGCGCGCCGGGTCGCCGAGGGCGACCGGGTGGTTCGCCGCGGAGGATGGCAGGCCGTGGACCCGGCGTTCATGCTGGGGACCGAGGTGACCGGGAAGACCCTCGGCGTCGTCGGCTTCGGCCGCATCGGCCAGGCGGTGGCCCGGCGGGCGCTGGGCTTCGGCATGCGCGTCCTCTACACGAGCCCGCGCGAGCCGGACTTCGCCGGGGCGCGGCGCGTGCCGCTCGACGCGCTCCTCGCCGGGAGCGACTTCGTGTCGCTGCACACGCCGCTGGTGCCCGGCACCGAGAACCTCCTCTCGCGCGAACGGATCGCGCGGCTCAAGCCGGGGGCCATCGTGGTCAACACCGCGCGCGGCGCGGTGGTGGACGACGACGCGCTCGCCGACGCGCTCGAGTCCGGGCAGGTGGCCGCCGCCGGGCTCGACGTCTTCCGCGACGAGCCGCGCGTCCCGGCCCGGTACCTTCGCCTCGAGAACGTGGTCCTGACGCCGCACCTCGGATCCGGCACGCGCGAGACGCGGGCGGCGATGGCGGAGATGGTGGCGGCGGAGGTGGAGCGGGTCGCCGAGGGGAAGCCGCCCCGGCACGCGGTCCCGTGACGGCGGGTGCGGGGGCCGCGGTGGTCGGCTACCGATCGCCGCGCGGCCGTGGTATGTCGCCCGCCGGCCATGGGATGGGTCGACCTCCACCTGCACCTGCTCTGGGCGCTCGACGACGGCTGCGACACGCCGGACGAGACGCTCGAGGCGGCGCGCCTGCTCGCCTCGCTCGGCTACGAGGCGGCGGCGCCGACGCCGCACGCGGTGCCCGGCCTGCCCAGCGAGGACGCCGGGCGGTGCGATGCGCGCCGCGCCGAGGCCGAGGCCCTGCTCGCGGACGCGGGGGTGGCGCTCGCGCTCCACGCCGGCGCGGAGAACCGCCTGGACGAGGCGTTCCTGGCGCGCGCCGGCGGCCCCGGACGCCGCGGCCTGGGCGCGTCGGGACGCTGGACGCTCGTGGAGCTGCCGTTCGAGGGCATGGTCCCCGCGCTGCCGGAGCTGGTGTTCCGGATGCGGCGCATGGGCGTCCTGCCGCTCTTCGCGCACCCGGAGCGCTGCGCCGAGTTCGAGCGGCCCGGGCGCGCCGCCGAGGTGGTCCGCCTGGGCGGGGCGCTCCAGCTCAACCTCGGCGCGCTCTCGGGCCAGTACGGCCGGCTCGTCCGCAGGACGGCCGAGCGGCTCCTGGGGGAGGGGCTCTACGCGGTGGCGGCGACCGACCTCCACCGGGCGAGCGCCGCCCACTGGATCGAGGAGGGGCTCGCGGCGCTGGAGAAGCGGGCCGGCGCGGCCGGGCTGGCCCGGCTCTGCGGCGAGACCCCGCGCCGGATCCTGGCGGGCGAGGAGCTGCCGTGAAGCGTGCGATCCAGTCGGTGGTCGCGCTCGCCATCGCCGCGGCGGCGCTCTGGTTCACGGTGCGCGACAAGCCGCTCGACCAGGTCTGGCGCGCGGCCCGCGAGGCGGACTACCGGTACCTCGCGCCCTACGTCGCGACGCTCCTCGCCATCCACCTCGCCCGGACGGTCCGCTGGGGGATCCTCCTGGAGCCGGTGGCGAAGGTGCCGTTCTCGCGGCTCAACGCCGTGTCGGCCGTCGGGTTCATGGCGCTCATGCTGCTGCCGTTCCGGCTCGGCGAGTTCGCGCGCCCCTACCTCATCTCCGGCCGCGACGTCCGGGTGTCGGCCGCGATGTCCAGCGTGGTCGTGGAGCGGGTGGCGGACGGGCTCTTCACGGCGCTCCTGCTGGTGGTCACGCTGCTCGCCGTGCCCGGCTCGGGGGACGCGCTCCGGCGGTGGCGGTGGGGCGGCGCGCTGGTCTTCCTCGCCTTCCTCGCCGTGCTCGGGTTCCTCGTCCTCGCCTACCGGAACCGTTCGCTGGCGGTCCGGATCGCGCACCGGATCGTGGACCCGCTCTCGCCGCGCGCCGCGGCTCGCATCGCCGGGATGCTCGACGCCTTCATCCACGGGCTCCGGCTGGTCCCGAGCCGCGGCAAGGTCGCCCTCTTCTTCGCGCTGACCGCGGCCTACTGGGGCGTCAACGGGCTCGGCATGCAGCTCCTGGCGCGCGGGTTCGGGCTCCACCTCGACGCGGTCGCCGCCTTCAGCGTGCTCGGGATCCTGGTGGTGGGCGTCATGATCCCGGCGCCGCCGGGGATGATCGGCACGTTCCAGGCGTTCGTGGTGGCCGGGCTCTCGCTGTTCGTGCCGCCCGAGACCGCGGCCGGCCGCGACGTCGCGTACGCGTTCGTCCTCTGGGGCGCGCAGCTGCTCACCACCGCCGCGCTGGGGGTGGCGTTCCTGTTCTCGCGCCACATCCCGCTGGGGCGCATCCTGCGCGCGCCCAGCGAGGTCGAGGAGGGGCTCCAGGAGGAGGAGGCCCGCTACGTCGCAGCGCAAGACTCCTCAGCCCCGGCGCGGGCCGGGCGGGACGGACCGGGGCGCTGAGCTGCGCTACGCCGCCTCGGGATCGCTCGCGGCCCGGGCGCGCTCGAGCGCGACCTCGAGATCGCCCAGGAACGACGCGTCGAGCTGCTCGTCGATCTCCTTCACCAGCTCGTCCAGCTCCGAGGGGGCGGGGTCGGTGAAGACCATCTGCTCCATCACATCTCCTCCTCGAGCCACCGGAGGAGCGCGTCCCTGATGCGATCGGCGGGGCGGCGATCCGGGATGGCGGTCGGTCTCGGCGATTCGCGGACGGGGCGCAGTGGAAGCTCGCGCTCGGCTCGGTCCTCGGTGCGGGCAATTGTGGCGGGCAACGGGTTCCTCATCTGGTATCCCCCGATATCGCCGGACGATGTGGGTGTACCACTCCTGTGCGCCGAGTCAAGAAAGCGTGTCCGGCGCACGGGGGACAGCGAGATCAATGGGATGACGCCGTCACCGCCGGGGGTCGGCCCGACCCGGTCTTGCGACGAGCGGCCGCGACGGCGATGCCCTTGCGCCGGGTCTGGCCCGTCCAGGTCGCAAGGAGCGCCCACATGTCCCTCCGGTTTGCCGAGTCGGCCGCTGCAGCGCTCGCCGTGGTCCTTCCCTGTGGGTGCGCGACCACCGCGCCGGCCAGGGCGACCGCCCCGGCCGTGATCCAGCTGCCGGCGGGGGAGGAGGCGTCGCTCGCGCTCGGCGCGCGCGGCACGCAGAACTACGAGTGCCGATCGCAGCCGGATGGCAGCCTCGCGTGGGCCTTCGTCGCGCCGGAGGCCGATCTCCTGGACGCCGCAGCGAGGAAGGTGGGGCGCCACTACGCCGGGCCGACCTGGGAGAGCCTCGCCGACGGGAGCAAGGTGGTGGGCGTGGTGAAGGCGAGGGTCGACTCGCCCGACGCCGACGCCATCCCCTGGCTCCTCCTCGCGTCGAAGGAATCCTCCGGCCAGGGGACGTTCGCTGCTGTCCGCAGCATCCAGCGGCTCGACACGCGCGGCGGGAAGGCGCCGGCCGGCCCGTGCGCGAACGCCGGCGAGGTGCTGAAGGTCCCGTACACGGCGACGTACGTGTTCTCGCGGGCGAGCGCCCCGGCCGCAACACCCGCGTCGTCCGGCATGGGGTACTGACCGCCCCGAACCGGGCCCCACTTCCCGTATGATGCCCGGGCTCCGCCAGCGCGCCGGAGCGGGGAGGGTGCGCCCTTGGAAGCGTTGCTGTTCCTGCTCGCAGTCGCGTTGGTGCTCCTGCCGTTCGTCCTGCTCGCCTGGTCGTTCAAGGAGCGACGGGAACGGATGGAACGAGACGACGCGCTCGCGTCCGAGCTGGGTCGCCTGCAAGCGCGCCTGCACGATCTGGAGAGGCGGCTCGTGCCGGGGGCGGTCGCCGCGCAGCCCGCCCCTCCACCAGCGCCGGCCGCGCAGCCCGCCCCTCCACCTGCGCCGGCCGCACAGCCCGCGGCTCCGCCGGCGTCGCCAGCGCGAGCGGCCGTGCCGCCGTCCCCGCCCACATTGCCTGCGGCCACCCCCCCGGCCTCCGCGGCCCCTCCCGTGCCGCCGCGGCCGGTTCCGAGCACCCCCTCTCCCTCCCCCTCTCCCGCGCGAGCCCCTGCTCCGCCGCGCCGCCCGCGCCTCGACGTGAAGATCGACTGGGAGCGGTTCGTCGGCGTGAAGCTCTACTCCTGGCTCGCCGGCATCGCGGTCGTCATCGCGGCCGTCTCGTTCCTGCGCTACTCCATCGACCACGGCTGGCTCGGCGCGCCGGTCCGCATGGCCATCGGCCTCGTCACCGGGGTGCTCCTCGTCGTCGGCTGCGAGACGAAGCGCGCCCGGCGCTACGCCCCCACCGCGCAGGCGCTCGCCGCGGGCGGCGTCGCGACCCTCTTCTCCACGTTCTACGCCGCGCACGCGCTCTGGCACCTCCTCCCCTCGCTCGCGACGTTCGCGCTGCTCGCGCTCGTCGCCGCGGTGGCCGTCGTCCTCTCCATCCGCCGCAACGCGATCTTCATCGCCCTCCTCGGGCTCCTCGGCGGCTTCGCGACGCCGGCGCTCCTCTCCACCGGCGAGGACCGGCCCATCGCGCTGTTCTCGTACCTCCTGGTGCTCAACGTGGGCCTGGCCTGGGTCGCCCACCGCAAGCGCTGGCCGCTGCTCTCGGCGCTGTCGCTCGGCTTCACGGCGCTCTACCAGCTCGGGTGGGTGGCGAGCTTCCTCGACGAGACGAAGCTGCCCATCGCGATCGGGATCTTCGTCGTCTTCCCCGTGCTCGGGTTCGCCTCGCTCGGGCTCGCGCGCCGCCGGGGCGGGGAGGAGCCGCCGCTCCTCACCTGGACGGCCGCGCTCGGCGCCGTGCCCCCCGTGCTGTTCGTGGCCTGGTTCGCGGTGAGCGGCAGCTACGGCGCGCACTGGGCGCTCCTCCTCGGGCTCCTGGCGCTCGTGGCGGCGGGGCTCGCGGCCGTGGCCGCGTGGCAGGGCCCAACGTGGCTGCACGCGCTCGGCGGCGCGACGACGCTCGCGACCGTCGCCGGGTTCCTGGCCCGCTCCTGGACCTCGGAGGCCTGGCCCTGGGCGCTCGCCCTGCTGGCGCTCCTCGTCGCCGTCTACCTCGGAGCGCCCCTCCTGCTCGCGTGGCTCGGGAAGGACTTCCGCGACGACCTCGGCCGGCGGACGGTGTACGCGGCGCCCGCGCTCCTCTTCGCGTTCCCGGTGATCGCGTGGATCGAGCCCGGCGCCGGCTCCCCGGCGCCGTTCTTCCCCGCGCTGTTCCTGCTCGCGGCGGCGTGCGCCGCGTTCGCCGTCGCGCGCGGCGACGCGCCCGTCCACTTCGTGGCGGCCGGGATGGCGATCGCCGCCGAGGCGGTCTGGTCCGCGCGCTCCCTCGAGCCCGGCCGCCTCCTCCCGGCGCTGCTCGTCTACGCCGCCTTCGGCCTCCTGTTCCTGGGGGTGCCGCTCGCCGCCGAGCGGCTGCGGCGCCCGCTCCGGCCCGCCGGGTCGGCCTCGGCGCTCCTCGTCCTGAGCCTCGGCCTGCTGTTCTTCGTGGCGGCCGGGCCCGTGGCGGCGACGGTCGGCGGCCTCGCGGGCCTCGCGACCCTCGCCGGGCTCCTGGAGGCGGGCCTCCTCTTCGAGGCCTCCCGCGGCCGCAGCCCGCTCCTCGCGCCCCTCGCGCTCGTCGGCGTGGGGCTCGGGTTCGCCGCGCTCGCGGTCTGGTGGGCGACCGCGCTGGTGGCGGCGCTCCTCCTGCCGGCGGTCGTCGCCGCGGGAGGCCTCGCGCTCGTCGCGCTCGCGGGGACGCTCTGGGCGCGCGCCCGCGCGGGGGAGGAGAGAGCGCGCGGGCTGCTCGACGAGGGCGCCTTCCTCGGGCTCGTGGCGCACGGCTTCATGCTGGCCGTGGTGTCCCGCCGCGACCTCGCGCTCCCCGCCTGGCCGTGGCTCTCGGTGATCGGGGTGCTCGACCTCGCCTTCCTCGTGGCGGCGCTCCACCGCCGCCGCGGCGAGCTCCTGCTCGGCGCCGTCGGCGGCTCCGCCGCCGTCCTCCTCGTCTTCGAGCTGGCGTTCGGGGGCCGGGCGCCGGCCGGGAGCATCGCCACGTTCGCCGCGCTCGCGCTGGCCGCCATGGCCGTCACCGGGTTCCTCCTCGCGCGCCGCCTGGCCGCGACCGGCGCGCTTCCCCGCTTCGCCCTGGCGGCCGCGGCGGCCCTCGTCGCCGGCCAGGCGCTCGTCGCCCTGGGCTGCTCCGGCGGCGACGCCTCGCTGCCGGTGGTCGCGGGCGCGCAGGCGATCCTCCTGGGCGGGCTCCTGTTCGTGGCCTGGCGGGCGGGCGACCAGCGGATCGCGCTCGTCGCCGCGGTGACCGCCTCGATCGCCGCGGTGGCCTTCCGCCTCTCGCCGCAGGGCGAGCCGGGCGCCGTCCTCTGGGTCGCGACGCCGCTCTACCTCATGCTGCTCGCATACCCGCTCCTCCTCGGCGCCCGCGGCCGCGCCGAGCTCTTCCCCTGGATCGGCTCGGTCGTGGGGAGCGGCGCGTGGTTCTTCCTGGCGCGCGAGGCCGTCGCGGCCTTGGGCGGCGGCCCGTTCATCGGCGCGGTGCCGGTCGGCCAGGCGATCCTCCTCGTCCCGCACATCGTCGTGCTCGCCCGGGCGCCGGCGCCGTCCGAGCTCGATCGCGGCCGGCTCGCGCTCATGGCCGCGGCGGTGCTCGCCTTCGTGACGGTGGCGATCCCGCTCCAGCTCGAGAAGCAGTGGATCACCGTGGGGTGGGCGCTGCAGGCGGGCGCGGTCGCCTGGCTCCACCGCCGGCTCCGGCACCGCGGGCTGCTCGCCTGGTGCGCGGCGCTCTTCGCCGCGGTGTTCGTGCGGCTGGCGCTCAACCCGTCGGTGCTCGTGTACCACGCCAAGAGCGCCACGCCCGTGCTCAACTGGTACCTCTACACGTACCTGGTCTCCGCCGCCGCGTTCTTCGCGGGCGCCGCGCTCCTCGCCCGGGCCGACGATCGCCTCGCGCCGGGGACGCCGCGCGTCTCGAAGGTCCTCCCGGCCCTCGGGACGGTGCTCCTGTTCCTGCTCCTCAACATCGAGATCGCGGACTTCTTCTCGACGGGGAGCCGCATCGAGTTCCGGTTCTCCGCCGGCCTCGCGCAGGACCTCACCTACACCATCGGCTGGGCCCTCTTCGCCATCGCGCTCCTCGTCGCGGGCGTGGTCCTCGCGACCCGGACCGCGCGGTTCGCCGCGATCGGCCTCCTCGCCGGGACGGTGCTCAAGGCGTTCCTGCACGATCTCGCGCGGCTGGAGGGGCTGTACCGCGTCGCGTCCTTCGTCGGGCTCGCCGTGAGCCTCGCCCTCGTCGCCGTCGTCCTCCAGCGCTTCGTGCTCCGCGCGGCGCCGGAGCCGGGCGCCGCCGAGCCTCGCCCCAGCCCGGAGCCCTGAACCATGCGCCGCGCCCTCGGCCTCGCGTCCCTCGCCTTCCTGCTGCTGCCCGCGCTCGCCCCGGCGGCGGAGCGGGTCCGCTCCGTCCAGCCGGGCGGCCCGGGCCCCCAGCGCCTCGACCCGGATCCCGCGCTCCTGTCGGCGTCGGCGCGCGGGGACCTCTCCGACCTGCGCCTCGTGGACGGCGCCGGGCGCGAGGTGCCGTGGCTGCTCGTCCCTCCCGCGGAGCCGGAGGGGCGCTGGGTCGGGGGCGCGATCCTCCCGGTGCGGGCGACGAAGAACGAGAGCGGCTTCGAGGTGGACCTCGGCCGGGCGCGCCCGATCGCGCGCCTCCGGCTGGGAGGCCTCCCGGAGCCGTTCCTCAAGCGGTTCCGGCTGGAGGGGAGCGGGGACCGCGCGCGCTGGACCGTGCTCGTGGACGAGGGGACGCTCTTCGCGCTGCCGGACGAGCGCCTCCGGCTGCTCGAGGCAGGGTTCCGGCCCGGGGAGTTCCGCTACCTGCGCTGGACCTGGGACGACCGCGCCAGCGCGCGCCTCCCCAGGCCGCGCACCGCGGAGGCCTTCGCGCCCGCACCGCCCTTCACCCCTGCGCCGGCGCTCCGCGTGCCCCTCGCGATCGCGTCGCGCGACAGCGAGCCCGGCGTCTCCCGCTGGGCGCTGAGGCTCCCCGGGCCCCGGCTGCCCGTGCGGGCGATCGCGCTCGACGTCGGAGGCGGTCACGTCCTGAGGCGCGCCTCCGTCCTGGAGGCCCACCTCGGCCCCGGGCGCCTCGAGCCGGTGACGCTCGGCGCCGCGGAGCTGCGGCGGGTGGTCCGCGGCGGGGTGGCGGCCGCGATCCTGGAGATCCCGACGGCGGCGCCCGAGGAGACCGAGCTCGAGCTGCGGGTCGAGGACGGGGACAACCCGCCGCTCGACGTGCGCGGCGCGACCGCCGTGCTCGCGCCGCTGCCGTGGATCTTCTTCGAGAGCAGGGACGGCGCGCCGATCGAGGCGCGCATCGGCGATCCCGTCCGCCGGGCGCCGCGGTACGACCTCGAGGCGGTCCGCGCCGAGCTGCCCCGACTCCGCACGGCCGAGGCGAGGCTCGGCCCGGACACGCCCGCGCCGGAGGCGGCGCCGCCCCCGCCCGAGCCGCCCGATCTCGCCGCGGGCGGGGAGCTCGACCGCAGGCCCTTCCGGCGGGCACGCGCGATTCCGGCCGCGCCTCCCGGCCTCTCCGCGATCAAGCTCGACGCCCACGTGCTCGCCGGCAGCCACGGCCTCGCCGATCTGCGGATCGCGGGCCCGGGCGGCCGCCAGATCCCGTACCTCCTCGAGCAGCGCGAGGAGCCGCTCGTCGTCCCGCTCCCCCTGGCGCCCGCCGGCGGGACGCGGCTCGCGCGGCCGGGGGTGTCGATCCACGCCGTGGACCTCCCCGTCGCGCCGCTCCCGGAGTCGCGGATCGTTCTCGAGACCCCCTCCCGTCTCTTCGAGCGCGACGTACAGGTGTACGCCGCGGAGGGTGGCGGACCCGACCGCGCCGCGCCGTGGCTCCTCGCCTCCGCCTCGTGGCGCCACGCCGATCCCGCGCGCGCCGCGCCCTCCCTGGTCGTGCGGCTCCCGTGGGTGAACCACCGCCGACTCCTTGTCGTCGTCGAGGACGGCGACAACGCACCGCTGCCGGTGGCGGGGGCGCGGCTCCTCCTCCCGGCCTGGCGGCTCCGCTTCTTCCACCCGGGGCCGGCGCTCGAGCTGCTCTACGGCGCGGCCAGGATGGACGCCCCCCGCTACGATCTCGCGCTCCTCGCGCCGCGGCTTCGCACCGCCCCCGCGCGCGAGATCGAGCTCGGGCCGCCCGCGGCCGGGCCGGCCGCCGCGGAGCGCGACGCGGCGACGACTGGACGGATCGTGTTCATCGCCGTGCTCGCCGCGGTGGTCGTCGCGCTGCTGGCGCTCCTGGCGCGGCTGCTCGGGCGCCCGGATGAGGCAGCGCGGACGCCGACGGATCCGGAGTGAGCTCGCCCTGCGGCCCCCCCTGCCGACCCTGAACGAAAAAGGCCGCCTCGGTGGGCGGCCTGGAGTGGTGAGGGGGAGAATCGAACTCCCGACCTAGGGATTATGAGACCCTCGCTCTAGCCGACTGAGCTACCTCACCGGGCCTGAGAACGCGGGTTTATAGGCGTCCCCGCCGAACCTGTCAACGAACGAGCCGCCCCCTCGGCCGCGTCCCCGGCGGGCGCCGTGCTCGCCGGCCTCCGCCCGCCAGCGCAGCGGCTCTATGATGCCGGGACACTCCGGAGGTCCCGATGGCATCGAAGCCGGCGAAGGCTCTCGGCCGCAAGAAGGCGCCCTCCAACCGCAAGCCGACGCCCGCGGCCCCCGAGCGCGCCGAGCGGCCGCTCTACGCCAGGGAGGACCTCGCCCGCGTCCTCGCCGAGCGCGAGTCCTGGACGAAGGAGGAGCTGGCGGAGGTCCTCGCCAGGCTCCCGCGCCGCAAGGCGGCCTTCCAGACCGACTCCGGCATCCCCATCCCGGACATCCTCGATCCGGCGCACGTGCGCGAGCTCGACTTCCACCGCGACCTGGGCTGGCCGGGGCGCTACCCGTTCACGCGCGGCCCGCAGGCGACGATGTACCGCGGCCGGCTCTGGACCATGCGCCAGTTCGCCGGGTTCGGGACGCCCGAGGACACGAACCAGCGGTTCAAGTACCTCCTCCAGCACGGCGTCACCGGGCTCTCCACCGCCTTCGACATGCCCGCGCTCATGGGCTACGACGCCGACCACCCCATGAGCCGCGGCGAGGTGGGGAAGGAGGGCGTGGCGATCTCGTCGCTCCGCGACTTCGAGATCCTCTTCGACGGCATCCCGCTCGCCGACGTCACCACCTCCATGACCATCAACGCCACCGCCTGCATCGCGCTCGCGATGTACGTGGCGGTGGCGGAGAAGCAGGGCGTCCCCCGCGCCAAGCTCGGCGGCACCATCCAGGCCGACATGCTGAAGGAGTACATCGCGCAGAAGGAGTGGATGATCCCGCCGGCGCCCGCGGTGAAGATCGTCTGCGACATGATCGAGTTCTGCGCGAAGGAGATGCCGCGCTGGAACCCGGTGTCCATCAGCGGCTACCACATCCGCGAGGCGGGGGCGACGGCGGTGCAGGAGCTGGCCTTCACGCTCGCCGACGGGATCGAGTACGTCCAGGAGTGCGTGGACCGCGGCCTCGACGTCGACTCCTTCGCGCAGCGGCTCTCGTTCTTCTGGGACGTCCACAACGACTTCTTCGAGGAGATCGCCAAGTTCCGCGCCGCGCGCCGGATCTGGGCGCGCACCCTGAAGGAGCGGTTCGGGGCCCGGAGGAAGGAGTCCCTGCTCCTGCGCACGCACGCGCAGACGGCCGGCGTCTCGCTCACGGCGCAGCAGCCGTACAACAACGTGGTCCGCACCGCGCTCCAGGCGCTGGCCGCGGTGCTGGGCGGCACGCAGTCCCTCCACACCAACTCCCTCGACGAGACCTACGCGCTCCCCACCGAGGAGGCGGTGACGATCGCGCTCCGCACCCAGCAGATCCTCGGGTTCGAGGCGGGAGTGGACCGCGTGGTGGACCCGCTCGCCGGCAGCTACTACGTCGAGTACCTCACCGCCGAGATGGAGAAGCGGGCCCTCGAGCACATCCGGCGCATCGACGAGATGGGCGGGATGCTGCGGGCCGTCGAGGAGGGCTACCCGCAGCGCGAGATCGCCGAGAGCGCCTACGCCTGGCAGCGCGAGATCGAGAAGGGCGAGCGGATCCAGGTCGGCGTCAACGCGTTCCGGACCGAGGAGGTGGAGCCCATCCCCATCCTCAAGATCGACGAGACCGTGGCGCACGCGCAGGTGGAGCGGCTCCGCGCGGTCCGGGCGGGACGGAGCGCCGAGCAGGCGCAGGGGGCGCTCGCGGGCGTGGAGCGCGCGGCGCGGGAGGGCGCGAACGTGATGCCCTCCATCATCGAGGCGGTGAAGGCGTACGCGACGCTGGGCGAGATCTCGGACGTGCTCCGGAAGGTGCACGGCATCTACCGGGAGGACGGGCGGTTCTAGATCCTGATCCTCGGCCGCCACACCCTCCGGTCCCCCGCCTCCCCCGAGGCCGTGCTCCAGCGCCTCGCGCGGCTGCTCGCGCCGGTCGGCACCGCGTCGCTGACCGACTCGGGCGGAGGCCGGCGGCGCCCGTTCCGCGGCGCCGTCGACGGCTCCCGCTTCACCCTGCGTCGCGTTCGCGCCTCGGGGCGCACCTCGTTCGTGTCCGTGCGCGGGCGCGTCGAGGAAGCGGGGGGAGGGACGCGGATCCACCTCGCGCTCGGCCTCGCCGGCCCCGGCCCGGTCGTCGCCCTGCTCGCGCTCGCGGTGACCGGCGTCGGGGCGGGCGAGGTCGTGCGCGACGCCGTCCGCACCGGCGCCCTCGATCCGGCGCGGGTCTGGCGCCTCCTCGCCTTCGCCGTGGTCGCGGCGGCGATCGCCCTCGCGACCGCATGGGAGCGCGGCCGCGTGCGCCGGCTCCTCGGCTACCTCACCGGCGAGATGACGCACGCGGGGCTCGCGCAGGAGCTGGCGGAGGCGAGGGATTGACGCCGTGATCCCGCACTGGACCGACGCCTACTACGGCGACCTCTACCTCGACTCGGTCGCGGACCTGCTGACGCCGCGGCTCTCGGCGCTCGAGGCGGAGGCGATCGCCACGCTCCTGCGCCTCGCGCCGCACGACCGCGTCCTCGACCTCGCCTGCGGCCACGGGCGCCACGCGCGCGTGCTGGCGGGGAGGGTGGGGTGGATCTGCGGGGTCGATCGCAGCGCAGACTACCTGCGGCGAGCGACCTCGACCCCGGCCCCGACCCCGACCTACCTCCGCGCCGACCTCCGCGCGCTCCCCTTCCGCCCCGCCTCCTTCGACGCCGCCTACAGCTGGTACTCCTCCCTGTTCATGTTCGACGACCCCACGAACCTGGCCGCCCTCGCCGAGGCGGCCCGGGTGGTGCGGCCCGGGGGGCGGCTCCTGGTGCACCACGCGAACCCGCTGCGGCTCGCGCGCGAGCCCGAGGACGCGGCGCGCCGGACGCTTCCGGACGGCGGCGCCGTCGAGGAGACCTCCACCTTCGATCCCGCCACGGGCGTGGACCGTTGCGCCCGGCGGTTGACGCGCCGCTCGGGCGCCGTGTTGGAGGGAACGGCCGAGTTGCGGTATTACACTCCCGCCGAGTGGAGGACGCTGTCCCGCGCGGCGGGCCTCCGCGTCGTCCGCCTCACCACCACGCCGCTCGCCGGCCAGCCCGGGGGCGGAGAGATCGGACCCGAAGCGCCGGACCTCGTCGCCGTCCTGGAGAAGACGCCATGAGCCCCGCGAAAGAGCGCCCCCTCCGCATCCTCGTCGCCAAGCCCGGCCTGGACGGCCACGACCGCGGCGCCAAGATCATCGCCCGCGCGCTGCGCGACGCCGGCTTCGAGGTCATCTACACCGGGCTCCACCAGACGCCCGAGATGATCGTCTCGGCGGCGATCCAGGAGGACGTGGACGCCGTCGGCCTGTCCATCATGTCCGGCGCGCACATGACGCTCTTCCCCGCCGTCATCGATCTCCTCCGCGCCCGCGACGCCGCGGACATCCTGGTGTTCGGCGGCGGCATCATCCCGCAGGACGACGTGCCCAGGCTGAAGGACAAGGGGACGGCCGAGGTGTTCCTCCCCGGCTCCTCGACGCAGGCGATCATCGACTGGATCCGCGGCCACATCCGGCCGCGCGCCGCCGCCGCCTGATCAGGGGCGCGCCGGCGCGCCGGCCATCGCGCAGGCGACCGCCTCGCGCAGCCGCACCGGGTCGAACGGCTTCTCGATTCGAGCGTTCGGGACCCTCTGCAGGAAGTCGCGCGACCGCTCCGTGAACGCGCCTCCGGTGGCGAAGACGATCCGGTGCGCCAGCTCCGGGGCGATCTCCCCGACGCGCTCGTAGAGGTCCATGCCGGTCATCTCCGGCATCATCAGATCGCACACCACGGCGTCGAACCGCTCGCCGCCGCGGATCCGGTCCAGCGCCTCGGCGGCCGAGGTGGCCACCACGACCTCGTGGGCGCCCCGCAGCGCCCGCGCCAGCGCGCGTCCGACGAGCGGATCGTCGTCCACCACCAGCAGGCGGCCCGCCAGCTCGGCAGGCACGGCGCCGGCGGCGGCGGGTACGCCGGCGGCGACGGACGCGGCCGGGACGACGGGCGGGAGCAGCACGCGGAAGGTGGTGCCCCGGCCGAGCTGGCTCTCGACCTCGATCGTCCCGCCCGCCGCCTGGACGATCCCATGGCAGATGGCGAGGCCGAGCCCCACGCCCACGCCCTGCGCCTTGGTGGTGAAGAACGGCGTGAACAGCCGCGGCAGCACGTCGGCCGGGATGCCGGCGCCGCTGTCGTGGATCTCGACACGGGCGCGGCCCTGCGGGTCGGTGTCGGCCACCACCTGGACGAGGTGGCGCCCGGCGTCGCCCTCGGGGATCGCCTGGGCGGCGTTGACGAGCAGGTTCAGGAACACCTGGCCGAGCTCCCGGTCGCCCGCCGCGACCTGGGGCATGGGGCCGATGCGGACGTCGAGGCGCGCGTGGTGGCGGACCTCGTTCCGGGCCATCCGCAGCGCCGCGTCCAGCTCGGCGGACACGTCCACCGGGCCGCGCCCGCCGCTGCTCGGCCGGGCGAAGGCGCGGAGCGCCTGCACCGTCCGGCGGACCCGCTCGGCGCCCTCGCGCGCCTCGGCGAGGGCGTCGCCCAGCGCCGCGGGGTCCGCCCCCGGGCGCAGCTCCGCGGAGGCGTAGTCGAGGTTCGCGATCAGGTAGGCGAGCGGGTTGTTGATCTCGTGGGCCACGCCCGCCGCCAGCGTGCCCAGCGCCGCCATGCGCTCCGAGGTCGCGAGCTGCGCCTGGACGCGCCGCTCCTCGGTCGCGTCCGAGACGACCCCGGTGATGCGGAGCGGGTTGCCCGCGCCGTCGCGTCGGCTGACGCGGCCGCGGACCCGGACCCAGCGATCCTCGCGGGGAGGGGGGAGGCGGTGCTCGGCCTCGAAGATCGGCGTGTCGCCGCGCAGGTGCGCCTCGAGACGCTCGCGGACCTGGGCGAGGTCGGCCGGGTGCACGATGCGGTGCAGGACGGCGCCGACGTCCCCCTCCAGCGCGTCCCGGTCGACCCCGACCCACTCGAGCCACTCGCGCTCGCCGTGCAGCCGGCGCTCGCCGAGATCCCAGTCCCAAACCAGGTGCGTCCCGGCGAGCGCGAGCTGCAGCCGCTCCTGGCTCTCGTGGAGCGCCTCCTCCATCCGGCGGCGCTCCGATTCCCGGCGCCACCACTCCAGGAGCGCCGCGCCGGACGCGATGACCAGGGCCAGCACCAGCAAGGCGATGGCGGCGGCGGGGTGGAGGAGCGGCGCCTCGACGTCGTGGATCGCCATCCTCGTCTCGACGGCGAACCGGGAGTCCGAGATGGGCCGGACGGCGGAGAGCGCCGGCGCGCCGGCCGGCGGGGTGCCCGGACCCCCGCGGACGATCGCGGCGGTGGCGGTCGCGGTCGAGGACGGCCAGGCGCTCATGGCGCCCGCGACGATCTCCACGGCGGGCACCCGCACGAAGAGCACGGCGCGCGCCCCCGGCTCGGGCGGGACCGGTGCGGCGATCTCGAGGCGGGGGGCGCCGTCGAGCGCGAGGTCGGAGGCGGGTCGCCCGCTGGAGACGGCGCGCTCGATCAGCGCCCGCGGCGCGCCGGCACCGGCCCCCGGCAAGCCGTCGGCGAGCACCCCGCCGCCGCGGTCCACGAGCGCGGCGGCGGAGTAGCCGAAGCGCTCCGCGAAGTGCATGAGGACGTCCGCGACGTGATCGTGCGCCCGGCCGCCGTCGCGCGAGGGCGCCGCCGCCAGGGCCAGCACCGAGGGGTAGCTGCCGGCGTACTCGGCGTTGCGGACGTGGTCGCCGCGCCACTCCTCGACCGCCGCGACCTTGAGCGCCGCCACGGCGTCGAGCTCGGCGAGCGCCCGCCCGCGCGCCGCCGCCCGCATCGAGCGCTGCAGCAGCACGCCCGCGCCGCCCAGGCCGGCGGCGAAGACTGCGAAGACCGCGAGCGGCAACCAGCGCGGGAAGGGGGCGCGCATCCGGGTCGAATTGTGACCCCTGGCGAAGCCGCGAACCACGTACTGACGGTCCGTGTCGGGCCGCGCCTACCCGCCGGTGCCCATCATCGGCGGGAGCCCGTCGCCACCCCCGCCCATGCCATGGCGCTCGCCCTTGCCGGCCAGCGCGGCGCGGATCCGCCCCGCGATCTCCGCGTCCGGGGTCCCTCCCTCGACCAGGTCTCGCAGCGGGAGCCGATCGCGGCCTCCCAGGCAGGCGCGGAGCGCGCCGTCCGCGCCGACGCGCACGCGGTTGCAGCCGGCGCAGAAGTTCTCCGTCATCGCGCCGATGAAGCCGACCAGCCCGGCAGCCCGGCGTCCCCCCGCGTCCGACTCGCCGCGCATGTGGTAGGCCGGCCCCCATCCCCGGCTCGCGTCGGGCGAGAGGCGGATCCCCTGCGCCTCCAGCAGGCGCTTCACCTCGGAGGTGGGCACCGGCTCGCCCGGCCCGAAGGGCATGAGCTCGATGAAGCGCGCCGTCGCCCCCGCCCGCCAGGCGAAGCGGGCCAGCTCCCCCAGCTCCCCCTCGTTCTCGCCCCGGACCACGACCACGTTCACCTTGAGCGAGGCGAAGCCGGCCTTCGCCGCCGCCTCGATGCCGCGCACGATCCGCTCCACGCTCGCGGTTCGCCCCGCGATGCGCCGCAGCCGCTCCGGGTCGAGGGTGTCGAGCGAGACGTTGAGGCGGGAGACGCCGGCGTCGCGCAGGGGAGCGGCGAGGCCGTCGAGGAGGTGGCCGTTGGTGGTGAGGGCGATCTCCTCGATCCCGGGCGCCGCCTTCACGTCGCGGATCACGTCGAGCAGGTCGGGGCGCAGCGTCGGCTCGCCGCCGGTCAGGCGCACGCGGCGGACGCCGAGCCCCGCGAAGACCCGCACCAGCCGCGCCAGCGCCGCGCGGCCCAGCGGCCGCTCCCGGGCCTCGGGCGCCGCGGGGGAGCAGTAGCTGCACCTGAAGTTGCAGCGGTCGGTGAGCGACAGCCTGAGGTACGTGATGCGGCGGCCGAGCCCGTCTGCGAGGGGGGCGTCGTGGCGGGGCGACTCCACGGTCTCCGTCATATCACCCCTCGACGCCGGGGAGCCGTGCGCCGCTGCGCCCGGGGCAACGGAGGGCTTTCCCGCGCCGACGGACCATGGCCGGGCCCCTCAGACCGCGATCGCCTCACCCGGCTGCGTACGCGCCACGCCCTCCCACTCCGCGGGCGTGAACGACAGGAAGGCGTCGGCGAAGCGCGCGTCGAACTGCGTCCCCCGGTGGCGCGCGATCTCGGCGCGGGCCGTCTCGCCCGGCAGGCGGCGCCGGTAGGGCCGGTCGGTGGTCATGGCGTCGTAGGTGTCGGCGATGGCGAAGATGCGGGCGCCCACCGGGATCGCGTCGGCGGCCAGGCCCCGCGGGTAGCCGCCGCCGTCGTACCGCTCCTGGTGGCTGAGGACGATCTGCGCGGGGATCTCCAGGAAGGGGATCGACTGGAGGATCGTGTAGCCGATCTGCGGGTGCTTCCGCATCTCGGTCCACTCGTCGGCGGTCAGCTTGGCGGGCTTGAGGAGGATCGCGTCGGGGATGCCGATCTTGCCGATGTCGTGCATCAGCGCCCCGCGGCTGATGTCCGGCAGCTCGCGCTCCGGGAGGCCGATCCGCTTGGCGATGGCGAGGGTGTAGCGGACCACGCGCTGCGAGTGGTCGCTGGTCTCGTGCTCGCGGGCGTCGAGCGCGGTGACGAGCGCGTAGAGGGTCGAGGCGTAGGTGGTCTCGAGGTCCTTCAGCGCCTTGGAGAGCTCGGCCGTCTTCTCGCGGACGCGCTTCTCGAGGCTCTTGCGGTACCGCTGCCGGGCCAGCTCCAGGCGCCGCCGCGCCAGGGCCCGCTCGATCGCGCGGATGAGGTCCGTCACCTTGGGCGGCTTGAGCAGGTAGTCCGACGCACCGCGGCGAAGGCACTCCACCGCGGCCTCGGTGTCGCCGAAGGCGGTGAGCATGATGACCGCGGTGTCGGGGTGGCCGTCGCGCAGCCGCTCGAGCAGCCACATCCCGTCCTTGCCGGGCATCTTGACGTCGCTGATGACGAGGGGGAACTCGGCCGCCGCGGCGGCCTCGAGCGCCGCCTGCGCCGACGAGACCGCGGTGCAGGCGTACCCCTCCTCCCGGAGCAGCACGCCGATCACGTCGCGGACCGCCGAGTCGTCGTCCACGATCAGGATGCGGGTGGCCTCCGCCGTACCCTCCGCCATGCGCCCTTTCCGCCGGGTCGGTCTCCCGGACGGGGCGGAATATACCATGCGGTAGGACCGCCCAATGAGTAGGCTAACCGCGCGACCGCCCGAGGACGCGGCGCGTCTTGAAAGGGCCGTCCCGCGCCGCTACATCCGCGGCGCGACCGCATGACCAGCGAACCGCGACCCAGCTTGCCCGTCGTGGGCAAGGAGCCCGAGGCGACCACGCTCGCGGAGGCGGCCACCTCCCGTCGCGAGGTCGCGGCCGACCTGCGCACCCGCGGCATGCCCCTGGACGCGAAGAAGCCGGGCTGGCTGCGCGTCGGCGTCCCGGGTGGGGAACGCTACCAGAAGGTGCGCGAGACGCTCCGCACGCTGCGCCTCCACACCGTTTGCCAGGAAGCGCACTGCCCGAACATGGGGGAATGCTGGGGCGGCGGCACCGCCACCGTCATGCTCATGGGCGACGTGTGCACGCGCGGCTGCCGCTTCTGCCACGTGAAGACGGCGGCGCACCCGCCGGCGCTCGACGCCGACGAGCCGCGCCACCTGGCGGAGGCCGTCGCCGAGCTGGGCCTCGAGTACATCGTCGTGACGAGCGTGGACCGCGACGACCTGCCGGACGGGGGCGCAGCGCACTTCGCCGACGCGATCGTGCGGCTCAAGCGCATCCCGGGGCTCCTGGTGGAGGTCCTGACGCCGGACTTCCGCGGCGATCCGGAGGCGGTCCGGACCGTGGGGCGCGCCCGGCCGGACGTGTTCGCCAACAACGTCGAGACGGTGCGCCGGCTCACGCCGGTCGTGCGGGACGCGAAGGCGGGCTACGACCAGACGCTCGGGGTCCTCGAGCGGATGCGCCGCGAGTTTCCGGGCGTCTTCACCAAGTCGTCCATCATGGTGGGGCTCGGGGAGTCCGAGGCCGAGGTGGTCGAGACCATGCGCGATCTCCGCGCGGTGGGCGCCGACATCCTCACCCTCGGGCAGTACCTCAGGCCCTCGGCCTGGCACCTGCCGGTGGTCGAGTGGGTGACGCCCGAGAAGTTCGGGGCCTACCGCGACCAGGGGCTCGCGCTCGGGTTCCGGTACGTCGCGAGCGGGCCGCTGGTGCGGTCGAGCTACCGGGCGGCGGAGCTGTTCCTCCGTGGCGAGATCGAGTCGAGGGGGCGGAGCCGATGAGGGGTGGGAGGGCGGCATGCGGCGAGAGCACGAATCCGGCGCGGACGCGAGGCGGCGGGGACACCCGGGGCACGCCCGCGAGTGGGAGCCGGGCCGCTTCCTGAAGGAGTACCCGCTCTACGGCGTGGTGGCCGAGGACGGCTCCGCCGATCCCGACGAGGTGACGCTCGCAGACGAGGAGCTGCTGCGCCTCCACCGCTGGATGATCCTGGAGCGCACCCTCGACGAGCGGATGACGACCCTGCAGCGCCAGGGGCGGATCGGCTTCTACATCGGCTCCATCGGCGAGGAGGCGACCGTCTTCGGCACCGCCTCCGCCATGGAGGAGACCGACTGGATCTTCCCGTGCTACCGCGAGCACGGCGCGGCGCTGTACCGGGGAATGCCGCTCGTCACCTTCCTCTGCGGCCTCTTCGGCAACTCCGGGGACGCGATGAAGGGGCGCCAGATGCCCTGCCACGAGGCGTGGCGGCCGGGGCGCTTCACCTCCATCAGCTCGCCCATCGCCACGCAGATCCCGCAGGCGGTGGGGGCGGCCTGGGCCGCACGGCTGAAGGGCGACGAGATGGTCGCGCTCAGCTACTTCGGCGAGGGGGCCACCAGCGCCAACGACTTCCACACCGGACTCAACATCGCGGCCGTCCGGAAGGTCCCGGTGGTCTTCGTCTGCCGCAACAACGGCTGGGCGATCAGCGTGCCGCGCGACAAGCAGACCGCGGCCGAGACCATCGCGCAGAAGGCGATCGCCTACGGGATGCGGGGCGAGCGGGTGGACGGGAACGACCTCGTCGCCGTCCACAACGCCACCCGCCGGGCGCGGGCGCGCGCCGCGGCGGGGGAGGGGCCGACGCTGCTGGAGTGCGTCACCTACCGGATGGAGGGGCACTCGACCTCCGACGACCCGCGGGCCTACCGGCCCATGGAGCTGGTCGAGCCCTGGCGGAAGAAGGATCCCATCCTGCGCCTGCGCCTGTTCCTCGAGCGGCGCGGGCTCCTCGACGCCGCCGCCGAGGAGCGGCTCCGCGGCGAGGTCCGCGCCGAGATCCAGGCGGCGCTCGCGGAGGCGGAGGCGTTCGCGCCCAAGCCACCGGTCGAGTCGCTCTTCGAGCACGTCTACGCCGAGCCCCTCTGGCCGCAGCGCGAGCAGCTGCGCGAGCTGGAGGCGGCGATGGCGGCGGATCCGCGTGTCGCGAACCCGCGCCACTCCGACGCCTGACCGCGACCGGGCCGCGGCACCAGGAGGCCTCCGATGCCGGTCATGAACATCATCCAGGCCGTGAACGACGCGCTGCGCGTCGAGATGCGCCGCGA